>JBMZCV010000117.1:0-16971 GCA_049613665.1 Chitinophagales bacterium
GCAAGGGAAACATACTATTTTTCAGTTCAAAAGGCCATTAAATTTGCAAATATTGTTCATCTTAGCCTAAAAAAAAGTATGTTTAAGCCTTTGATAAAAAATATATAAATATCCGAACTATTGTTAAATAATACTTGGTACTTAAATTTATTATGATGAACTGGAACGCCTACAAAAACGGTTTTAAAGCTTTTTTACTACTAGAACGAAAACTATCCAAAAAATCGGTAGAGGCTTATTTGAGCGACCTTCGCAAATTTCACAAATTTGTAGCTACTACCGAAACAAAAAGTATCAAAGAAATCACAACAAAAAACTGCCAAGCTTTTTTGCAAGAATTAGGCGAGTTGGGCATTGCTCAAAGTTCGCAAGCAAGGGTTTTATCGAGCCTCAAAAGTTTTTTCAAATACTTGAGTTTCGAAAAAATCATTGTCGAAAATCCTGCTGAATTGCTCGAAGCTCCACGACAAAGCCGTAAAATACCTGCCATTTTGAGCCTTGAAGAAATAAATTTGATGCTCAAAACCATTGACCAAAGCACGCCAGAAGGAGTTCGCAACAAAGCCATTATCGAAACGCTATATGCTTGCGGTTTGCGAGTATCGGAATTGGTTAATCTTCAAATTTCTGATTTGTATTTAGAGATAAAATATATAAAAGTAATAGGAAAAGGCGATAAAGACCGTTTAGTACCTATTAATTCGGCTGCAACAAAGCAAATAAAAATTTATCAAACAGAAATTAGAAAAAAAATGAAAATTGCGGCAGGCCATGAAGACATTTTATTTCTAAACAGAAGAGGAAAACAACTCACTAGAGTCATGATTTTTCTTATTGTCAAAAAAGCGGCAAAGGCAGCAGGACTCGTAAAAAATGTCAGCCCACACACTTTTCGCCATAGTTTTGCCACGCATTTGTACGAAAACGGAGCGGATTTGCGTATGACACAAGATATGCTCGGCCACGAAAGCATCACAACAACCGAAATTTATTCGCATATCAGCACACAGCATTTGCGTGATGCTTTAATGCAGTTTCACCCACGATTTTAAGTATCAAGTACTATTTAACAATGATTCGAACATTTTTTATAACAATTTTCAGTTGAATAAAAAACGTCTTTTGGTAAGGGAAACATACTATTTTTCAGTTCAAAAGGCTATAAAAATGGCAAATATTGGCCACCTTAGCCTAAAAAAAATAGTATGTTTAAGCCTTTGATAAAAAAAGGTATAAATGTCCGAAATATTGATTTAATAAAGCACTTGTTTAGTTGCAAACACTCTGACAATTAAGGTGTTATCTTGTTCTGAAATGCCCAAAAATTTCTGAACGACTACTTAAATAAGAGGCAAATTTGTTGGCTAAGGCATTGATATTTTTGGCGTTAGCTTCAATGAGAAGTCACATTTTTTGCCGCAACATTTAGCTTTTTCTTTTTTTAATTTTTTTTGTGAAAACAGTATGACATAGCAAAACTATACAGTTTTAGGTATTGTTATTTCAAAGTGCAAGCTTTTTTTTACTACCTTGCCACTTCATTTTTTTTCACAAAAAAGAATAATTATGCGTTTGATTGTTACTATTTTATTGTTGATAATCATCAATACTTTTACTGGTTTTACTCAAGAAGTCCAACATCAAAATTATGCTATTCAGCTCAAAAAAGCCGTTGAAAAAATAAAATTGGACGGCAAACTCACCGAAACAGATTGGAAAAATGCACAAGTAATGAGCGATTTTTACCAATCCTATCCAGATGATAAAGATTTTGCGAAAACGAAAACAGAAGTACGCCTTACTTATGACGACAAATTTATTTATGTCGGTGCAGTTTGCTACGACGAGCTAGAGGGAGATTATGTGGTACAGTCGCTCAAGCGAGATTTTTCGTTTCCGATAACAGACGCTTTTGGCATTTTCCTCGACCCTTTCAACAACAAAACGGCTGGCTTTAGCTTTGCGGTGAGTCCAATGGGCGTGCAGCGAGAAGGTTTGGTGCAAAGCGGCGGCCAATATGGCGTAACGACGAGCTGGGACAACAAATGGTTTAGCAAAGTAGAGCGAGAAAAAGACCGTTGGACAGTAGAAATGGCGATTCCGTTCAAAAGCATACGCTACAACGATAGTGAGTTGCAATGGCGAATCAACTTTGCTCGAAACGACCTCAAACGAATTGAAACTTCTACTTATGTGCCTGTTCCAACGCAATATAATGTGGCGAGTTTGGGCTTTACAGCACCGCTAAATTGGGACGCAGCACCACCAAAAGCGAAAACAAATATCGCTCTGATTCCTTACCTTTCTTTTGGAGCAAATAAAGATTATGAAGAGAGCGATAGCAAAATAGAAGTAAATCGGCCAAATGCAGGTTTTGATGCAAAAGTAGCCGTAACAAGTTCTTTAAATCTCGATATTACCGTAAATCCAGACTTTTCACAGGTAGAAGTAGATAGACAGGTGACAAATTTGGAGCGTTTTAGCATTTTTTTTCCAGAAAGAAGAAACTTTTTTATAGAAAATAGCGACTTGTTTAATTTCGGCATCTCACCTTTACGGCCGTTTTTTTCTCGCCGAATAGGTTTGAGTAGTGGCCGTTTAGTTCCTATTTTGGCAGGAGCAAGACTTACAGGAAACCTTGATGAAAATTGGCGTATTGGCGTATTGAACATGCAAACAGAAGGCATCAAGGATAACGGAGATATAGGAGATTCTAGTGACGATTTTGAGCTAAAAAGTCAGAACTACGGAGTAGCAACCATACAACGAAAAATATTTGACCGCTCTACTATTAGTGCTTTTTTTACGAATAGACAGGCTTTTGAAGGCTATAAAGCTGATGGAGATGATTACAATAGAGTAGGAGGTACAGAGTTTAATTTTCGCTCAAAAGACAATAAATGGTCTGCTTTTACGAGCTATTATTTATCATTTACGCAGCGTGACAGCCTAGAATATAAAAGCAAAACAAAAGACAGACAAGCTGCTTTGGGCGGTATAGAATATAATGGTAGAGCTTGGTATGGCTTTGGAAGCTTGGAATATGTGGGCGAAGATTATGTAAGTGATATGGGATTTACGCAGGAATTGTATCACCGAAATGACGAAACAGGAGAGCAAGCAGCGATAGCTTATTTGTCGTCTTTGCAAATTTTGGGACACAATTGGTATCCCGAAAAACTGAAAAAAGTGCGTTCTTTGGGCTTGGAAGCACGCAATAAAATGTTTATGAACATGGAGTTTTCGCCTACCGATTACCAATTGAGTGCAACGCTTTTTGGCGAACTCAATGATAGAAGCCGATTTAGCTTGGAGTTTGCTAAATTTGCGAGAAAACTATATTTTCCACTCAACGCAACAGGCAAAATGGACTCGCTTTTGCAAGCTGACACTTATCACTACAATAATGTGGAGGTGGCTTATGTGGCGAGCAAAAAAAATAAACTATATGGCACAATATCTGCTGCTTATGGCGGTTTTTACAATGGAAATTTGCTGTCGTTTAAAGCAGATATGACGTATCGCTGGCAACCTTTTGGCAATTTTTCGTTGAATGTATCTTATAACGATGTCGTTTTTCCAGACGGTTTTGGCAATTCACGTTTGTTGTTGATAGGCCCTCGTGCCGAATTTACCTTCAATCGTTCTTTGTTTTGGACAACTTTTTTGCAATATAATACGCAAAGCGAAAATTTTAATATCAATAGTCGTTTGCAATGGCGTTTTGCACCTATGTCAGATGTATTTTTGGTGTTTACCGATAATATGAATACAACTGATTTTTCGCAGAAAAATTGGGGAATTGTCTTAAAAATGAACTATTGGTTGGCTTTATAGGCTTAACTTGAAATTAAATTTAGGGCAAAAAAAATTACAAAAAGCAAGCACAATAACAAAAAAGGCATTTGTTTTTCTTAAAAGCTATCGTAAGAATAATAAATGTCTTAAAAAGCCTCATGTTATTTTTTTATAACGCAATGCAACATTAGCAGTAAAAAATGAGGCTAAATGAACGAATAGCTTTTTTTAGGTAGTCAAATGGTAGCCAAAAAAAGGATATTGATAGGTATTTCGTTAGCTTAAAAAGTCGTCATATTGTTTTAAATAAATTCATAAAGCATTGTAAATGAGCTTGGAATACAGTATTAAAAAGCAAAATGTAAATAAGTTACGTTTTTTGTAAAAAAAATGTCACGAAAAAGTAAAAATAAAAAATAAATTTCTTAACTTTACCCAAGACATTGGTGAGAGAGCAAAGAAAAATGTTGCAAATATGGCTTTAAACAGAGTAAATACTATGCAAGCTTTCAAGCACTAATCATAAGCTCAAATCCTTTTGTTTTAAACTTAATTTTGGCTTTTTATAGTGCTTTTTTTTCTTTTTGTTAAAAAATGTTTAATAGGTATCAAATAGTCTTGCTTTTTTGATTATAACAGCTTTTTTGTACCTTGCAGTAAGTGTTAAAGTTTTTTTAAATTATAAGGACAATTTCGGCTAACATATTGAATTTTAGTGTGTTAGCTTCTACTATTTGTAGCATAAATTTGTCAGACCTACTTACTTACAATACTTTTTTTAAATTAAGTTTAACATTCAACTAATTACAATTATATTATTATTTAATCCCTTATTTTAAATTCAAACGAAACCCTACGAATGAAGACAAACACATTAAGTAAACGTAGAATACGTCGTATCATAAACTGTTTTGCATCTGGCTTAACTGCCATTGATACTGCACATAAATTAAAATTGCATCGCAACACCGTAAATAAATATTACCGTCTGATGCGAGATGCGATTGTCAATAATCAAGAAACGATTTTAAAAAAACATACACACGAAAATCTTGATTTTGAATTTCCTTTGATTTGGCATAAAAACAAAGGTTTATCGCTCAATCATATTCCTGAATATGATGATGTTTTGTTTTTCGCTATTGCTATCAACAGCAAAAATAAAATCTATTTGAAAGCCGTAAAAGAAGCGGAAGGCGAGGTCATTGCAGCACAAGTATTGGCTCAACCACAACCTACGATAGCAAGCAGTGAGGCTAATGCTGACCAAGTAGTAGTCGAAAGTGAGGAAGAGCAGCAGGTTGATGTGCCAGAAACGGTTCGCCGCTTTTATTTGTATGCCAAAGAAAAGTTGACGAAATTTTATGGTGTGAAACCGCAATATACTTACTTATATTTGAAAGAATTGGAATTTCGCTTCAACAATCAAGATCAAAATATTTCGTCTCTTTGTTGGAAAGTAATTTCGCAGTATGAACGAAAGTTGCACAATGAGAAAGCGATGGCTAAAAAAGCAAAAGCAGCGAAAAAATTAGCATAAGCAGTCGGATAGATTTATGCTACAAATAGCAGAAGCTAACACACTAAAATTCAATATGTTAGCTTCCAAATAAAAGCAATTTATTTCTGTTATTTGACTAAGTAGCTATTTGGTATCTCGTTAAAACCTAAAAAGCCCGAAAAAAATATAATATTTTTTTCGGGCTTTTTATATGCTGTTTTATAGTGAGTAGTTATAAAGTTTTGCTTTTTCAATAGTAGCAACAACATTCTGATTTAAGTAATTTTGCTATTTCAATAACACTTAAATGAAGCATTCGATATAAATTCATAGTATAAAAAGTCATTGCCTTGAAAAATTAGTGTGTTAGCTTGAACGAAATATTCAAAAACACCTAAATAATTGTTTAAATCTCTACTCGAGTACCCTTATGCGTCCGTTTAAAATCATTCAATTCCTGCTCCGCCACATTCGTATTTTGAGCCTTCACAAATTTCAACTTATCCAACACCTCTAGCTCTTTGATGCTATGAATAGGCGTGCCTGACAAATCGAGAGCTTTCAAACGTTTGAAACTTTCCAATGTTTTGAGACCATTAATTTGCGTACTCGCAATATTCAATTCCGTCAAATTTTCGAGACTCTGAATTGGCACTAAACTGCTGATTTGCGTGCTAGAACAATCTAATTTCTGCAAATTTCGCAGACGACTCAAGGCTTTTAAGTCTGTAATTTGAATATTGGAGCAGTTTAAAGCTTTCAAATTTGTATGATAACTAATAGCTTCTAGCGAATAAATTGGTGTAGAATAACAAATTAAGTTAGTCAGATTTTTCAAATTTCGCAAAGCATCTAAATTGCTAACTTGTGTTGTGGAACAATCCAACTCATGCAAGTTTTTGAGTTTTGCAAGCGGTTTCAAATCAGTAATAGCTGTTTTGTTGCAATGCAATACTTTCAAATTTTTCAGCTCGCTAAGTGGCTCTAAACTTTTGATATGTGTATTATAACATTTTAGATAAGTCAAATTTTGCAAGCTACTAACCGCATCAAGGTTTGTTATGGCTGTGCTATACGCATACAGTTCTTCCAAATTGACCAGATTTTCTACTGCCGAAATATCTTGAATTTGCGTATTGTAGCAATGCAATTCCTTTAAGTTTTTCAGTTCGCTAATCGCATGAAGTGAATTGATAGGCGTTTTATACAAATGTAAAACACTCAAATTACTGAGATTTTGCAATACATCTATTTTTTTTACTTGTGTATTGTAAAAATACAATTCTGATAAACTGCTCAATTTTTTGAGTGATGTAATATCACTTATCGCAGTTTTGGCAAAACGCAACTTTGTCAGTTCCGACAACTCATGAATCGGAGCAAGCGTATTGATGGTGGTGTTTGAAAAATACAATTCTTTCAAATTTTTCATATTTCGCACTGCTTCCAAAGATGTCACATTTGTTTTTGAGCAGTCTAAAGTTGTTAAGCTCACAAGCTCTTTTATCGGTTCTAGCGTTTTGATAAGCGTGCTAGAGCAATCTAATTCTTTCAAGTTTATGAGTTGGCTAATTGGGCTTAAATCTTCTATTGGCGAATTGTAAATACCTAAAGTTTCCAGATTAACTAAATGCTGAATAGGTTTCAAATCTGTAATTTGTGTATCGTAACAGTATAGTTCTTTTAGTTTAAAAATATTGTTAAATTCCTGTAATTGAGGTTCGTCTTGAAAATTGGCCGCTTTCCGAAAAATGGTTTTCCATTCATCACTCAAATTTCGCCACCATTTTGCATTGATGTATAAACCTTTTTCTGCATATTTTTTACCCGAAATAGCTTTTTCATCATTTGACTTTACTAATAATAAACCTCTATAATATAAAACTGATTTTTCAAAATGGCCTTTATCTGCCAAATTTTCTGCTGCTATCATATACTTACCATACTCATTTGTTGCAATTTTTGGCGGTGGGTCTTCTCTTGTTAAAACAAATGCTGTACTTGACAAAACCAATGTTATAGCAGCAGCCGACATCCACTTAATTAAGCGTTTTCGCTTCAAAACTGCTGGGTCAATTTCCTCTAAATCTAATGTAAATGTTTGCACATCTTGATAGCGTTCTTCTACTTTCATAGACATCGCTTTCAAAATAGCATCGCTTGTGCGTTTGCTCACACTATGATTATATTTTTGGGGTGCTTCTAACTCTGTATAATAACGGTCGAAAGCACTGATAGGAGGCTGGCCAACAAGCGTAAAATACAAGGTTGCTGCCAGAGAATATACCTCTGTTGGCACACTCAATTTAACCTCGCTTGCATACTGTTCCATTGGTGCATAGCCTGCTTCGCTACTATCTGTGTTGTTTTTTACTTTATCTTTAGCTATTCCCAAGCCAACCAACACTGCTCCTCGCTGTGGATTGATGATGATGTTAGAAGGGCGAACATCTTTATGTAAGAATTTTTTTTCATGCACAATTCCCAAAGCAGCAGCCACTTGTCTAATATATCGCAACGCATCTATTTCGGCAAGATAACCTTTTTCTTTTACATAGCTCGACAAGCTATTACCTTCTACATATTCCATCACAAGATACACTGTATTGTTTTCGCTAAAAGCATCTTTTACCTGAACAATATGTTCGTGTTGGGTTTGTGCCAAAATGCGGCCTTCATTGAGATATTGTTTTTTGAAAATTTTAAATTCTTTTTCCTTCATGCCTTGCAAAGCTACTGCATTATTATCTTCTCTGGTGCAATAGCCTGTTAAGAATAGTTCTTTGATGACAATAGGCAAATCTAGTTGCAATAAAGTAGCCTTATAACTAATGCCTAAACCACCTTCTCCCATTACGGTATCAATGCGATATTTGCCATTCAACAAACGAGTATTTTTCTTTAAAGCATGGCTTCTACCTAAAACATTATAATCTTTCGGTTTGATATTTTCTAGAAAAGAAACTATATCTTGGTGGCGGTCTTCCGAAGCCATCGCCATACCTTTCATAATCGCATCATTCGTTTGCGAACTAATGCTACCCAAAGCAAATTTTGGTGGTGTAAGTGCTGTGTTTTGGCGTTCAACAGGACTTATAGGGTGTGTTCCCAACAAACAATAGTAGAGAGTTGCGGCTAAAGAATATACATCTGTATAATATCCAGATTTATCTTTTTTGGTATATTGAGCGATATACTGCTCCATAGGAGCATAACTTGGCGACGAACTAGCTTTTGTTTGTGCCGAAACAAACTGCCCAGAAACGCCCAAACCAACCAAAATAGCTTTGCCATCTTCTGTTATCAAAATATTGGAAGGCTGAATATCTCTATGTAAAAAACCTTTGTTATGAACTTCTTTTAAAGCATCTCCAATCTGTATAACATAAGATAAAGCCTCATCTTCACTCAAACGTTTTCTTTCTATTACATAATCTGCCAAATTTCGCTTTTCGACATAATCTAATATGAGATATACCGTATTATTTTCTTCAATAATATCTCTAACTTGTATCAAATTTGGGTGCTTAAATTTGGCTAAAGCACGCCCTTCGGCTATAAAATTATCTTTAAATGCCTTAAATCTTTTTTCCTTAAATGACTTGAGTGAAATGCTGTTATCTTCTTCTCGAATACATTTTCCTACCAAAAATAGTTCTTTAACTGTCACGCTTATGTCTAGCTGAACGAGATTTGCCTTATATGTTATGCCTAATCCTCCTTGTTCAATTACACTTTCTATTTGGTATTTTCCATTATATAGTAAAGTTCCTGTCCGTAAAATTTCTTGATTATTCACTTGTTAGGTTTTTAGCTTTTATTAAAATTGTGTTTTTTCATATTTCACTATTTGTTTTTATAAAAAAAAACTGTAAAATGAAAAAGCACCCTTATTTAGCTTCGTTTTTATTTTTAAAGAAAAAAAAGAATGTGTAAAAAAAAAATGTATTTCTTACAGATAAGCAAGCTTATATACACATCTACGAAGTTACATTTATAAAGGTTACAAGTATATAATCAATTTTTGTACCATATTTATGTCATCTTGCACAAGCAAGCTGATAATGCTTAGATTTAGAAAAGAATGCCAATATTTAAGCCAAGATAAGGCAAAAATTTAGCTCCATTGTCCCAATTTGCCCCTGTAATATCTAAGGTTTGGCTTTCGATATGAGCAAATTTATTGTCAAATTGTAGCTCTGAAACTTCGTTTGACTCAAATGTTTTCTTGCTTTTTCTAACTCTATATTGCGTTCCAATAAAAGTTTCTAAGCACACATATTTTTTTATAATGCTTCGATAACCAAATACTAAAGCACTACTTTGGGTAATATTATGAGCATCGGCCGACATATTGATATTGGAAGGTTGTGACAGGTCTGTAATTTTGGTTTTGCCTTTGCGATAGCGGAAAGAGGTTGCGGCATAGCAATTTTTTAAAAAGCGTTTTTTAGACGAAAAGTAGTATCGAATTTCGGGCTGAACAGACCAACCCACAGCTTCACTTTTATAGCCTATTTGACCAATATCGTTGCTACCCATTCGTACTACTGTTTGCTTGAAAAAAGCAGCACTACATTGTAGCGAAAAACGATTTTTTAGCAAAAAACGTTCATAAGAAAGTTGGTATTGCCCTACTAGATGTCCAAAAAGGTTGGTTTTAATTTGATTTAAAGGCTTTTCGTTTTTAGAATTGGGATATTGTTGTTCTTGTGCTTGCAAAAAAACACTTGAAAGTAAAAAAAGATTAAATATAAATTTCCAAAAAATAAGGTATTTCATAGCTTGTTGTTTAAAAGTTTAGGTAATTGCCGCTATTTCCTTGACTTATTTTCGATAGATATAACTAAATACATTATAAAGTAAAAAGTAAGTTATTTCCCATAATTTTTTCTGTAAAATATTACGTTTTCTAAATGTAAAAATGAAGCGAAATTTTATAGCCTAGATTCAAGTAGCTAAAAATCCTATCTCAATTATTTTCTTATGCTTATTTTCCCCAAAACTCTTTAAATCGTTTAATTTGTTTTCGACTGCCCAAAACAATTAGGTGCATTTGCGATTCTATCATTACATTGGGCGAAGGATTGATAATATACTCACCATTTGCTTTTTTCAAAGCTATTACGTTTGTGCCTGTTTCTTTTCTAATATTTAGCTCTTTTATTGTTTTGTTAGTATAGCTTTCCGACAAATTATCAAAATCTATTTCTTCTAAATAAACGCCATCTTCAATTTCTGCTGAAACAGTTGTAAAAAATTCTACCAAATCTGGCTTACCAACCAAATTGGCCATATAAAAACCACCAATTCGTTCTGGCATAATCACTTCATTTGCCCCTGCTAGTTTAAGTTTCGATTCTGATTTTGGGTTTATGGCTCTGCTAACAATTCTCAAGTCAGGATTGATTTGCCGTGCTGTTAGTGCCACAAATACATTATCAGAATCATCGGCTAGTGTCGAAATCAACGCTTTTGCACTCCGAATACCTGCTTCTTCCAACACATCATCGTGTGTTGCATCGCCTTCAATACACAAAAATTTTGTTTCTTTATATATATGGCTCACAATATCTTGCTCCAACTCAATAATTACAACATTAACATCTTGTTTATTTAAATTTTGAGCGACTTCTGCTCCATAACGGCCAAAACCACAGATAATAACGTGATTGGAAAGTTGTTCTATTTTTTTTATCATATTGTAATATTTCCATATTTGCTTTATATCGCCTTCTATAACAAACGAGGATAGTACCGAAATGGCATAAGTAAAAATGCCTATATTTGAAATAATAAGTATTGCAGCAAAAATACGACCATTATCGGTTAGTGGCCTCACTTCGGTGTAGCCAACTGTTGACAAGGTAATAATGGTCATATAAAAAGCTTCAAGAAAGTTGTAAGCTTCGATGAGCATAAAGCCAAAAATACCTGACGCAACTGTTGTGAAAATAAGCACAATGCTAAAATACAAACGATTGATACGCTCAGAAAAATGCTGCATTCGGCCACTTTTTCGCCATTTTCTTTTCGATTTTCGCCACCTAAGTTTTGATAACATATTTTGTAACTATTTGCGTTGTGACAATTTTGGCTAAAAAACTCACACCTAAACAATTACCGTATTTTTGATAAACTTTTAGGTTATGAACCAAATTTGTTTTTGTGTAAAATAGCTATTTGCATTAAAAGTATCAAATATTTAAGCTTTATTTTTCATTTGTCTATTAAGAGAATACTTGTTATGTTGAAAAATAAAATTATTGGTTTAAATATTTATGTTATAGCAATTGTAGCTAAAAAATGGCTTTTTTACATAAAAAATCTCGACTATTTTGAAAACAAATAAAAAAAGCTTATTTTTAAATCGAACTCTATTTTTGAAAATATTTTAACTTCCTTACAAACAATCGAAAACGATAAAAACAAAAAGCTTATGAGTGATTCAGGTTTTAGTTATGAAGAAATGTTGGCTTTAGAAGATGCTACTTTTCAAAAAGAAGAAACGACTCGTAGTATTTTTTTTGAACCACTAGAGCCAGATTTGCTTGAATATACTATAAAAAATAGTGAACAAAATGAAAGAGGCATCTTTAAAAATTTTAGAAAGAAGCGAAAAGAAAAAAAAGCTGCCAAACAAAAGAAGCAAAAAGCTGAAAGTGTTGAAGATAGTCAATTGCCACCTCAAATAGACGAAAATGTTGATGAGATTACATCTGTAATTGAGGCTATGGCAGATGATATTGTTGAAGATATTAAAAAAACGACTGCTCCAAATTCGAGACTTAACGCAAAAGTTGTTGAGAAAGAAGCTAATGAACCACCAATTATTGCTCAAAATACGACTGTGCCAGAAGCCGAAAAGCCGCCAATCGTTGTGAAACAAGAGACAAAACCAGATATTGAGGAACAAAAAGCGACAATAAATAATACTGAGACTTCTTCAAAAGTTGAGAAGGTAGAAATTATTAGCACGCCACCAAGCGAAAAGAAAAAGTCTCCTATTGCAGTAGTTGCTCCAGAAATTGTTAAGCCTTTTCCAAGCCGTTTTTTAAATATTAAAGATATTATTCAAGAGCGTTTGCAGGAAGGTTTGTTTTATAAGGAGAAAGTTTCCAAAAATCAAATTTATTTACATCACACCGTTTCAAATGGTAATCCTTTGAGTGCCATTAATTGGTGGCGACAAAATGCGGTGCGTGTTGCTACGGCAATAGTGGTAGCTGGCCGTCCTCATAATCATAAAAGCAAATATGCCGATGGAGAAATTTATCAGTGTTTTTGGTCAAAACATTGGGCACATCATCTGGGTTTGAAAAGAAGACATTTATTGCCAGATAGCCCTACTAACACTTACCTCAATAAACATTCGTTGGGCATAGAAATTGCTAATTGGGGTTGGCTCACGCATGAAGATGATGGACGCTTTATGGCTCTTGGTGGCAAGGTGCATGTGCCAGCAAATCAAGTTGTAGAATATTCAGATTTGTATAAAGGCTATCAATATTATCATAAATATACTGATGCACAGCTTGAGAGTGTGCGAAAATTATTGCTTTATTTTTGCGATTTATTCGATATTCCAACAACGTATCATGAAGGTATGTTTGGCATTTTGCCTGCGGCTTTGCGTGGCGAAAAAGGTATTTTTACACATACAAGTGTGCGGCCAGATAAGTCTGACTGTCATCCGCAGCCAGAATTGATTGAAATGCTAAAGTCGTTGTAATTTTTTTTTCGTAACTATTGATAGTAAGAAATACGAAAAGTTAGTTGTAACTATCTCAAATTAAAACCGAATATTCACACTTAAACCACTCGTAAAACCTAGCGAATTATGGTTGAAAGAACCATTATTTTTCGTTGAAAAAGGCATTTGCGAAGGCAACAAAAAAGGACGAACCTGAAAGCTAAGGTCATCGCTCACATCAAAATCAAACAAGTGAGCTTGAATAGTTGCGTCTAAGATAACAATAAGATACCAAGCCGAAGCACTAATAATAGAAATCTCAAAATAACGTCGCCAGCGTTGTCGATAAACGAGCAAGTCGGCAGCATCTAAAAAATCTAAATCTGGGTCAGCAATGCCATAATTTGGCCGTGTGCGTGTCAAATATTCTTGTGTATAAGTATTGTATTGTTTGTTGGTGTAATATATGCCAAAGCCAGCCGCTCCCAAGCCTGCATAAACAACAGGGATTTTCCAATATTGTTGGTTGTAAGCTTGCCCCCAACCTGGCAAAATAATAGAACGGTAAGCAGCCTTGACAGGCGAGTGTTCATAGTTGGTATTTTTCATCATCGTACCTAAATAAGCATCAATGATACTAAGACCATAAAATGCAACGCCAACGCCAACACTTCGATTAAAGTCTCGCAGGGCAGCTTGTTTTTTTTGCCTGATGCTATCCAAATTGCGAGAGTCGCTATTGCCAAATGCTAAGTTTTCTAGCACATCGGTATAAGCATTGTAGTGCTTTTGGTAATCTAAACGGCGTTTGACACTAAAAAAAGTGATAGCAGCCATTCCGCCGCCATAAATAGGCACTTTGCTATATTGTCGGCTGTAAATGTGTCCTGCACTAGGCAATAGTGACCACAAAACAGTTTTATTAATATCAATTTTGTCTATCGAATCATTGTGCTTTAAAGTATCTAGCACTAAGGTATCAATGGTATTATCTATTTTTAAAATGCTATCGGCAGGCACATTATTTTCATTAAGAATAAGAGGTGCATCATCTTGTGAAAAAGCATATTGATAAAAAAACATAAAAATAAAGCTGATTATCAATTGACAATACATTTTTATTTTCTGATTATATTGTTTGTTCAATAAATGAAAGTTTTTTCTCATCGTTTTGAAGCTAACGAGCATATTCATAAATTGCATTTTTGACTTTTGTTTTTAGGTATTGTTTTGACGCTTTTTTCTAAGCCAAAAGATAAAGTTTAAACAGCCCCTTATTGCAAAATATCTAAAATACGGTTTAAGTCTTCATCAGAAGTAAAAGCAATAATAATTTGACCTTTTCCTTTAGCATTTTGCTTTACATTTACTTTTGTGCCAAGTTGTGTTGCCAAATTGTCTTGCACTTTCTGAAAATGAACAGATAGTTGATGTTTTTCTTTTTGTTTTGCTTTGCTTTTGGGTTTCAAGTTTTTGGCAATGCGTTCTACCTGTCGCACCGACAAATGTTCGGCCAATATTTGATTAAAAACATCTAACTGCACTTCAACTTGCGAAAGATTTATCAAAGCACGGGCATGTCCCATAGAAATGCTTTTTTGCTCTAAAGCACGTTGAATTTTTGGTGGCAATTTTAACAAACGCAAATAATTTGTTACCGTTGTTCTAGCTTTGCCCAAACGCTCGCCCAAATCATCATGCGTAAGTTCGCATTCTTCCAAAAGTCTTTGATAAGTGCGGCCAACCTCCATTGGGTTGAGGTCTTCTCGCTGAATATTCTCTATCAAAGCGATTTCGAGCATCGCTTGGTCGTTGGCTGTTCGGATATAAGCAGGCACTTTTGTCAAGCCAGCCATTTTGGCCGCTCGCAAACGCCGCTCACCTGCAATCAATTGATATTTTCTAGCATTTAATTTTCTGACCGTAATAGGCTGAACAATACCATGAATTTTGATGGAATTTGACAATTGTTCAAGCTTATCGCTCGCAAATTCGGTACGAGGCTGATATGGATTGACCTCTATTGAGCTGATATTGATGTCTGCAATACTATTGACAGCTACTTTTTTTTCTTTCAACGCATTTGTGTTGATGTCGCCTAACAAAGAGCGAAGGCCTAAGCCCAAATCACTTTTTTTTCGTTTTGCCAATGGGTTTGTTTATTAAAATAAGTAAAATTAGATATGTGTAAGGATTTGAACAAATTTTTAGACAAACTTTTTTCAAAAAATAACAGGTCTAAAAATTTTAAATTCTAAGTGTCAAGCACTAATTAATATGATGCTCTGACAATTTGGGTAATCACTTTTTTAACAAAAAAAGATAAGGTTTCTTTTCTATTGTCAGAAAATCAAAAAGATTGACCTTTTAAAAATTAGTCTTTTTGTGCAAAAAAAGCGTTAAGTACAGAAGCCTATTTTAGCGTTTTATTTTTTGTTTGGCTAAACTGTTATTTCCTCTTCTTGCAAATTATTTTTCTTAACCAATTCTTTCGCCAAGTTTAGATAATTGACTGCACCTTTGCATTTCAAATCATACATAATAACCGACTGCCCAAACTGTGGAGCTTCGCTTATTCTGACGTTTCGATGAATGATAGTATTAAAAACAAAACCTTTCAAATGTCGTCTTATTTCGGCTACAACTTGTTTTGAGAGTCGCAAACGGCCGTCATACATAGTCAGTAAAATGCCTTCAATTTCGAGCGAAGTATTTAAGCCAGATTGTATAATATTGACGGTATTCAATAGCTTGCCCAAGCCTTCGAGTGCAAAATATTCGCATTGCACAGGAATAATGATAGAGTCAGAAGCTGCCAAAGCATTTAAAGTAATGAGACCTAAAGATGGCGAACAATCTATAATAATAAAGTCAAATATTTCTTTTAATGGATTTAACACTTTACGCATCAAGAGTTCACGCTCTTCCTGATTAATTAGTTCTATCTCTGCACCCACCAAATCGAGATGCGATGGCAAGAGATACAGATTTGGCGTATCTACTTTTTTGATGGCTTCCGTGATGTGTACTTCGCCTATCAAACATTCATAAACACTAAGTTCAACAGTTTTTGGGTCGATGCCAATGCCAGATGTTGCATTTGCTTGTGGGTCGGCATCTACTAGCAAAACTTTGTAGTCGAACATAGCCAAAGCTGCCGACAAGTTGATGGCCGTAGTTGTTTTTCCAACGCCTCCTTTCTGGTTAGCAATAGAAATGATTTTTGACATAAGATATTAATAATCAACTAAAAATAGTTGTTAAGTTTGTGTAATGTATGATTTTTTTGAAAAAACTAAGTGTCAAGCACTAATTCATGTAACCTGTTTGATTTGCTGAAATATTGATAATTAAAATGTTATCACCAACAAGTTACTGCGAAAAAATAAGCTTTAAAACACGCTATTTACCTTTTTAGTTGCTAGTGATAACACAGAACAACAGCGAGAGTTGTCGTTTTTTTGGAATATACACTATAATTTAAAACTTCTAAGGTTTTTGAAAAATATTAGCCGTTTGTTGAGGTGTGATAGATTTTTTAAAACCTGTCACGTCTAAGCTCATTTAAAACTTTTTTTCAATAACAAGAAAGAAATGACATGTTTTTCTAGCCAAAAGAGTCAAATGTAAAAAAGAATGGACACTTATTGTATTAGAAATATGTCATTTCTAATACTCTCAAAATGCCAGTTACTTAAATTATAGTGTACTTAATACACTGTATAAATCTTCTAAGCTCATTTAAAACTTTTTTTCAATAACAAGAAAGAAATGACATATTTTTCTAGCCAAAAGAGTCAAATGTAAAAAAGAATGGACACTTATTGTATTAGAAATATGTCATTTCTAATACTCTCAAAATGCCAGTTACTTAAATTATAGTGTACTTAATACACTGTATAAATCTTCTAAGCTCATTTAAAGTTTTTTTTTCAATAACAAGAAAGAAATGACATATTTTTCTAGCCAAAAGAGTCAA
>JBMZCV010000118.1:0-16816 GCA_049613665.1 Chitinophagales bacterium
AGGTCTTTTTCTCACCGAAGTTCGCTATGATTTTTTAGAAGATATAAAACGGTAAGTACTTGAAATCAATGGTTCGGACATTTACACTTTTTTTTATCAAAGGTTTAAACATATTATTTTTTTTAGGCTAAGGCGGCCAATATTTGCAAATTTAATGCCCTTTTGAACTGAAAAATAATATGTTTCCCTTGCCAAAAGGCGTTTTTTTATTAAACTGAAAAGTCTTATAAAAAATGTCCGAACCATTGTGAAATATTAATTATCAAAATAATGACGCAAATAAACAAATCAAAACCTGTCATGGTAACAGGTGCTAACGGCTATGTAGCGAGTTGGCTAGTAAAACATTTATTAGATGATGGAATGACTGTTCATGCAACCGTGCGAAGTCCAGAAAACGACAATAAAGTAGGCCATTTGAAAGCTGTGGCCGCCAACTCAAAAGGTACGCTAAAGTTTTTTAAAGCAGATTTGCTCACGCCAAATGCTTACAAAGCAGCTATGCAAGATTGCGAGTTGGTTTTTCATACTGCTTCACCTTTTACCACCAATGTAAAAGACCCACAAAAAGAATTGATAGTGCCTGCCGTACAAGGTACTGCCAATGTATTGAACTCTGCTAAAGAAACACCTTCCGTGAAACGAATTGTCGTGACGAGTAGCTGTGCCGCTATTTACACCGATTGCATTGATACTTTAAATGCTCCAGATGGCCAGCTTACCGAAGAAGTTTGGAATACTACGGCTTCTTTAGATTATCAGCCTTATTCTTATTCCAAAACATTGGCAGAAAAAAAAGCGTGGGAAATTGCAAAAAGTCAAAATCAATGGGATTTAGTTACCATTAATCCTTGCTTAGTATTAGGGCCTACTATGAATGCTAAAAAAACTACTTCTGAGAGTATCAATATTTTGAAAACATTGGGCAATGGCGAAATGAAAATGGGTGCTCCAAAACTTGGAGTAGGCATTGTAGATGTGCGTGATGTGGCTGATGCACACTACAAAGCAGGTTTTACACCAACAGCAAACGGCAGATATATCACGGCAGCACATAGCACCAATTTTTTAGCAATGGGAACTGTTTTGTTACCAAAATATGGCGATAAATTTCCATTGCCTAAAAGAGCTTTGCCAAAATGGTTATTAATGATTGTTGGGCCTTTTGCAAATAGATTGTTTACACGAAAATTCATTCGCAATAACGTGAATATTCCGTGGAAAGCCGATAATTCTAAAATTAAAAAAGAACTCGGAATGTCCTTTAGACCAATGAAAGAAACTATGGAAGATTCTTTTCAAGCTTTGATTGATGACGGGATTTTGAAAGCTAAAAAATAAAAATATAGTTATCTTTGCCATAAAACATTTCCTTTTCTTTTTGAAAAAAAAAACAAATTACCAAATATGGCAAATATAGCATCATTTACATTTAGTCCATTTCAAGAAAACACTTATGTCATTTATGACGAAACAAAAGATTGTATCATCATAGACCCAGGCTGCTATGACTCGCAAGAGCGAAATATTTTAGTCAATTTCATAGAAGAAAATGATTTGCGGCCTGTTCGTCTTGTCAATACACATTGTCATATAGACCATGTTTTTGGAAATGCTTTTGTCGCAAAAAAATATAATTTAAAATTAGAAGCTCACAAAGGCGAGGAAATTGTGCTTGCTGCTGCCGAAATAGCTGCAAAAATGTATGGTTTGCAACTCGAACATTCGCCAGATATTGAAGTTTTTTTAGAAGCAGGCGAAACTTTGAGTTTTGGAAATACAAGTTTTGAAATGCTATTTACGCCAGGCCATTCGCCAGCAAGTTTATCGTTTTTTTGCCGAGAAGATAAGTTCGTAATTGCAGGCGATGTATTGTTTCGCCAAAGTATTGGCCGCACCGACCTTCCTGGCGGAAATTTCGATACCTTAATGAAAAGTATCAAAGAAAAACTATTGCCTTTGGGCGATGAAGTTCGTGTTTATTCTGGCCATGGCGAAAGCACAACAATAGGTTATGAGCGTTTTAATAATCCATTTTTGACAGGCCGCTATCAGTAATCTTTTTTCTGAAAAAAAATAAAAAAAGCATTTTCATAGCTGTTTGTAGCTACGAAAATGCTTTTTTTTAATTGAATGTTAATTCGTTTCTTTTATTTTTTTACTACAAGCCATTAAAGCTAATGCCTATCGAAAAAGGATGAATGCCAGGCCCTTTGTCAGTTTCAAATAGGGTAGAAAGTGAATAGTAACCTACAATATTGAACAAATGATAGCCTACACGAGCCGTTACGCCATAGTGAAATCTATTGATATTTGGCAAAGCCTTATCTTTTATAAAAACTTCACGGCCAGAACCAGCCAAATCACTACCACGATATTTTGTATGAGCATCAAGGCAAATACCAGCTTTGATACCTACTGCTGCTTTGAATGCTCTGTTCATTTTGTTCTTTTTGGTGCGAAAACGCAACTCCAAAGGCACATCAAAGTAAGTTGTCGTTAGTTTGTTTCGTTCCGAAGCACCGATAGAAACCGTATCTCCACTTGCCGAACTAACCGCATTAGGAATAGGCGTAAAAATGGTATTTCCTGCTGTATCTAAAGCCGTCAATGAATTATTGTAATAATTGCTACTCGAAATACCTCCGCCAAAACCTACGCTAACATATTCTTTGATAAGTCCAATGTCATACATGACATAAGCATTAATTCCTCTATTATACCATTTCATTTCGAAACCTTCAGGCCGTTCTGCCCAATTGTTGTGCATAAATTCAATGACTAATCTATCTTTACTATTAGACGTTTTTACAGGCTCTTCTGTTGCAGCTTCTTGTGCTACTAAGCTAAAGCTACTGCCTAACAATAGACAGAATAAAAATGTGCTGAATATTTTTTTCATTTACTAAAATGTGTTTTTTTTAAAATAGGAATTTCAAAACAGACTCTCGTAAAAGTAACGATATTTCTTCACATATAGATGTGTGTTTGAAATTCCATTTTCTATTTTTATTCAAAAGTAAGTGTTTTTTTTTGAAAACAAAATTTCTTACCATATAAAGACAAAAGAAAGGCTATTGAGCATTCATTTTTATGGTAGAAAAAAGTTTTTTTTCAAATCTAAGTAATAGCCTCTATTCACAAAACTTAAATACTCCATAATAGCAAAACAAGGTGGTAGGCATTTTGAAAAATACCTACCACCTTATTTTAATACAATTTTTCACGCCTTTGGTTGGTATTATCGCCATAGCCGCTAGGTTGGTTAAAAAGTTAAATGTTATGATACCCCAAAGGGGTAAAATATTATAGCATAGGGTTTTAACCCTATGAAAAAAGGTAATACTAATACAAACTCTGAAAGAGTGGCATAAATAACACCACAAAATACGTTTTATATCGCTCTTTCAGAGCTAGTTGTGTATCATAATTCAAGACATAGGGTTAAAACCCCATGCTATGTTATATAATCCCGTTGGGATATTAGCGAAAACAAAAAACTCAACTTATTGTCCTGACGGCTATGGTATTATCGCTAACAAGTTGTTACGAAAAAAAGCTTTAAAACACGCTATTTACCCTTTTAGTTGCTGGTGATAACACAAAGCAACGGTAAGAGTTGTCGTTTTTTTGAGAATAAAATAACATTTAATAAAAAAATGAAATGCTAAATTACAGTGTACTCAATAGCCTTTTTATGAATTTACCTTGCTTTTTTTAGAAACAATAATTATTAGCACTGATTAGCTGCTTGGCAATACGACGACGTGCTGCTACTGTATTGAAAGGAGCTAATTTGGTAAAACGCTTCAAACCAAGCAACATCATACGCATTTCATCGCCTTCGGCAAAAGCACAAATAGCATGTTTTCCGTTCAGATTAATTCTTTCTAAAGCATCAGATACAAAAACTTGCGTGAGGTCGCTATAAACTTTCGCTGCTTTATCTCCTTTTGCTGCTATCATTTTTTGCGTTCTCAAAACAGCAGATTCTGCGGCATACACTTCTATAAGCATATCGGCAAGATTCATAACAATTTCTTGCTCTTTGCTCATTTTCATACCAAATTTTTTCATTGCTGCACCTGCTATCATCAATATTGCTTTTTTGGCACTCAAAATGGCTTTATATTCCATAGCCAAAGGCGTTTCGTCTGTTGCTGCTCCAAAATCTGGAATAGACATTAGTTCTTTTTGTACTGCCATAGCTGGTGTCATCAAGTCATATTGTCCACGCATAGATTTTTTGATGAGTTGGTCGAAAGCCAACAAACGATTAATTTCGTTTGTGCCTTCAAATATCCGATTGATACGAGCATCACGAAAAGCACGAGCAGCCGTAAACTCTTCTGAATAGCCATTGCCTCCAAAAATCTGTACCGTTTCATCTACTGCATAATCTAAGGTCTCACTACCAAATACTTTTGAAAGTGCACACTCAATAGCATACTCTTCGGCAGCCAACAATTTTGCTTGTACATAATCCTTTCCTGCTGCAACAAATTTGTTGATGGTTTCTTGCAAGTCTCCTGCAATACGATAATTTAATGATTCAGTCGCATAAATTTTGACAGCCATTTCAGCCAATTTGTGCTGAATAGCTCCAAAGTTTGATATAGGTTGTCCAAATTGCTCTCTTTCGTTAGCATATTTCACAGCACGTCCACAAGCTTTTTTTGCACCTCCACAAACGCCTACGCCCAATTTGTAGCGGCCGATATTAAGTACATTAAAAGCGATTTTATGTCCTTTTCCTATTTCTCCCAAAATATTTCCTTTTGGCACTTTCACACCTTCAAAAAATACCTGACGAGTAGATGAACCCTTAATTCCAAGCTTATCTTCTTCTGCTCCAAGACGTATATTTTCGGAATCGGCATCAATGATAAAACCTGTAAATAGCTTGCCATCGATTTTAGCGAAAACTGTAAATACATCTGCAAAACCTGCATTGGTAATCCACATTTTTTGGCCTTCTATCAAATAATGTTCGCCATCTTCCATCAAGGTTGCTTTTGTGCGTGCTGCCAAAGCATCAGAGCCAGAACCTGGCTCAGTAAGACAATAAGCAGCTTTGAGTTGGCCAGTTGCCAAACCTTCCAAATATTTTTCTTTTTGAGCTTCTGTGCCAAAATATAAAATTGGTAAAGTTCCAATACCTGTATGAGCTGCAACTGTCACACTAAAAGAACCACCTTTGCCAAGTCTTTCGGTCAAAATAGATTCTGTTTTTATATCTACACCTATTCCGCCATATTGTTCGGGAACGGCAGCTCCTATCAAGCCCAATTCGCCTGCTTCCTCTAGCAAACTTTGTGTGATACCATCTTTTTGTTTCTCTATTTGTTCAATATTTGCCAACACTCGTTTGTCGATAAACTCTTGGGTCATATCAGCAAACATTTGTTGCTCTTCAGTGAAATCTTCAGGTGTAAAAACACTTTGTGGTGATGTTTCTCGAATTAAAAATTCGCCACCTTGCAATACTTTTGCATCTTTAATTAAGGACATTTTTTTATTGTATTTTGTAATGAAAAAAAGTTTTTTATTGCCAAGCAATAATTAATATAGCCTGTTTGATTTAATAATTTGCGGTATTAAAAACGGTCAAATATACTCATTTTTATTGCTTTAATAACAATCTTGAAAAGCTTTTTTTTAAGACATTTTTTTATTAAAAAGTAATAAAACACATTTAAATAAAGTGCATTTTATTATATATTAAATTGTAAAAGAAAAAATATTTTGTGATTGTAGCTATATTTTAATTGAAAAATACTAATTTGGAATTTTATTAGTTTTTATTAGGCTATCTACATTTTTCAGCAAAAAAAAAGTATGAATCTTTCTTTCAAAATTGCACAACGATATATTATTTCTAAAAAATCTACGAATGCGATTAATATAATTGCAGGTGTATCGGTAGTAGGAATGTTGGTAGGCACCACAGCTTTGCTATTGGTGCTTTCTACTTTCAATGGTTTTGAAGATTTGGTAACATCACTTTACGATACTTTTAATCCAGACTTGAAAGTGAGTGCAAAAATGGGTAAAACCTTTGAAGCCGATAGTACAAAAATTGAACAAATAAAACAGCTCGATGAAGTAGTAGATGTGTCGCTAGTATTGGAAGAAAATGCTTTGGTGCAATATAATGGCAAGCAATATATTTTTCGGTTGAAAGGCGTTGATGCAGCTTACGAAAAAGTGACACAAATAGATACTGCTGTTGTAGAAGGCAATTTTGAACTCACAAATGGCTATCAAAATTATGCCGTAGTAGGTTCTGGAGTTGCTGCTTTGTTGGGCATCAATGTTCAAAATCAGTTTCGGAAGTTGCAAGTATATATGCCCAAACGAGACCAAAGAGCCAGCACTATGAAACCAGAAAATGCTTTCAAACAAGATATTTTGCTGCCACATGGTGTGTTTTTTATTCAACAAGATTTCGACAACAAGTATATCATTGTTCCTTTGCGTTTTATGCTTAGTTTGCTCAATTATGAAAACAGCGTAAGTGCCTTGGAAGTTGATATAGCCGAAAATGCAGATAGCGAGGCAGTAAAAAGTCAAATTCAGGCAATTTTGGGCGATGATTTTCGCATAAAAAATCGTTTTGAGCAAGATGAATTTTTGTATAAAGTAATGCGAACCGAAAAATGGGCGGTTTATCTCATTCTAACTTTCATACTCATTGTGGCAGCATTCAATATGATAGGTTCTTTGTCGATGTTGGTCATAGAAAAAAAGCGAGATATTGGCATTTTGAAAGCTATGGGTGCAAGCAAGGCATTTATCAAAAAAATATTTTTGATAGAAGGCATTTTGCTCTCATTGATTGGTGCAAGCTTGGGAATGTTTATTGCAATAGTAATTTGTTTGGTGCAGCAACATTTCAAAATTTTGAGTTTAGGCGAGTCCTTTTTGATTGATGCCTACCCTGTGAGTATGCGAATTGGCGATTTTGTGCTTGTTTTTGTTACAGTAGGTATCATAGCTACTTTGGCTTCCGTTTTTCCAGCCTATCGAGCAGCCGAGCAAAGTCAGCTTTTGAAAGAGGATTGATTTTGGAAAAAAAGCAAGTAGCCACAAAAATGAGAGCAATGTAAATATTTACAGTTATTTATAAAAAAGAATAGATACATAGATATAATGAAAATAGCAATTATTCACGACAAACTGATATGGAAAGGTGGCTTAGAGACACGCCTCCGAAATTATGTGAGTTATTTTTTGGAACAAGGACACGACATAACGATTATTTATAATAAAAAAGCTGCTGATGTTAATTTTTCTGAACATGTGCATTTGCAAAAAATGAGACGTTTGTGGTTTCCAAAAAGCCTGCGAAAGTGGCATTTTAGTGAGCAGACGGCTAGTTTTTTGAAGCAAAACAAGTTTGATGCAAGCCTTTCATTGGGGCGTACTGCTCATCAAGATGCTGTTTTGGCACCAGGCAATCATTTGGGCTATTTGGCGGCCACCGAAAAATCGTGGCGAAGCTTTGACGACCGTATGCAGATTTTTATGGACAAACAATCATTCAAGCATTCGAAAGTGATTTTTGCGGCTTCGCAAATGATAAAAAACGAACTTAAATCTTTGTATAATGTAGCAGAGCAAAAAATAAAAGTGCTATATCCGCCCCTAAATACAGAACATTTCACAAGCAAACCGCCTCTTGAAAAAAGCCTTTTGCAAAAAAAATATGGCTTTGATGCTCAAAAAACATCGTTTCTTTTCGTCTCGACAGGCCATCGACGAAAAGGCTTGCCGCTTTTGCTACAACTTTTTGAGGAGCTAGACAAAACAAAATTTGAACTGCTAGTAGCTGGCTATCCTAAAATTTATAGCAATTTAGAAAATGTGAAATATATTGGCTTTCAGACCGAAATGAATGAGTTGTATCATGCCACCGATTATTTTATTTTGCCAGCCTTATACGAGCCTTTTGGTCAGGTAGTAGCCGAAGCCTTGCAAGGCCAAACTCCTGTTATTATTTCGCACAAAGTGGGTGCAAAAGAAGTTATTGGTCTCAATGAAGGCATTGTTGTTCCTTCTTTTGAGGTCTCCGATTGGAAGTATGAGATAGAGCATTTGGCAGACAAAAATCTAGTTGTAGCACCAAATTTTGCAGAGCGAAACCGTTTGAGTTTGCCTTATCATGCCGAAATAATTTTAGATACACTCAAGAATTTATAAAAAAAGCTGACTAAATAAATCCTTATACGCAATGGCCCGCTTTTTGTAATATTTCTAACATTATACATAAATAAGCTAAGTTAACCTAATAAAATCAATCTTATACCATGTTCAAAACAGGAGTCGGAGCGGAGCAAATATATTTGAGTTTAATAAAAATTGTTTGTATCAGCAATATCGTAAATATGTTTTTAATTACTTTTTTAGAACAAAACTTCCTTTATTTCGTTCTTCCTGTAGTTACATTTTTAATAATGGGCGTATCTTTTACTTTTTATAAAAAAAATAAAGTACAAATTGCTTATCATATTCTTATCTCTGGGTTTCTTATTTTTTTTGCAGTTACATTTCCGTATCTTGGCAATTATAGATCAATGATTTTGGCTTTTCCATTTGGCACTATTTGTAGCAATTTGATGTTTGAAAATCGAAAGGTAAACATTATTTACACCATTTTATCGATAGCTTGTGGCATTGTTTTTTTGCTCATTGTTTTTAACCACACTGCAGGCTTGGATAGCAAGCTACTGATTTTAGAAATTTTTTATCTAGTTACGTTTCTCATTACCACCTATGTGATGTCGAATATTTATTTGAGCAATCTGCTCATTTATAAAAAAACCGTAGCTGCAAGAGAACAAGCTATTCAACAAAGTAATGAGGAATTGCAAAAATATATTGCTTCAAACCTTGAGTTGGAAAATTTTGCATATTTAGCTTCTCACGATTTGCGGTCGCCACTCCAAAATGTCATCAGTTTTTCTAAGCTGCTCAATAGAAAGTTAAAACCCAAAATGACAACGCAAGAGCAACAGTTTTTTCGCTATATTACCGAAGGTTCTGAGAGAATGCAAGAAACCATAGAAGCACTATTGCGTTTTTCGCTCGTAAACAATAATGATATAATAGTAGAAAAATCTAATGTTATACAAATAATAGACGATATACAAAACGATTTGCACAGATTTATCGTTGATAACAAAGCTACTATTGTGGTAAATAATATGCCAGACGAAGTTTTTGTAGATGCCAAATTGTTTCGAGAATTGTTTCTAAATTTGATAAGCAATGCTATAAAATTTGCTAAAAAAGACGAAAACCCAAAAATTGAAATTAGTTGTAAAGCAACCGAAAGACAATACGTTTTTAGCGTTAGCGACAACGGAATCGGTATAGAAGCCGAATCTCAAAACATTATTTTTGGCATTTTTAAGCGGTTGCACCTGCAAGAAGAGTATGAAGGCACAGGCATTGGCTTGGCACTTTGCAGCAAAATCGTGGAAAAACACAATGGCAAAATTTGGGTAGAAAGCGAGCTAGGAAAAGGCAGCACTTTTTATTTTACGATAATAAAAAAATTAGATGAAAAAATTTAACTTCCTCATGTTTATTGATGATAATGAAGGAACAAATTGCTACAATAAATTTATTGTTGATGAACTAAACATTACACAGAAAACTTTTTTTTTCCAAAAGGCAGAAAATGCTTTGCAATACTTTGAAACAATAGGTGAAAACGAAGATATAATATATCCAGATGTGATATTTTTGGACATTAATATGCCCAAAATAGATGGCTGGGCATTTATAGATAAGTATAAAAAGATGCAGCCACGAAAAATATCACCTATCATTATGTTGAGTACTTCCTTGTCGCCACGAGACAAAGCAAAAATGAGTAACAATTCTTTTGTTTATGGCTTTTGGGAAAAACCATTAGAAGAAGAACGAATCTTGGCGTTGCAAAAAATTTGGGCAAAAGGTATTTTATAGTTTGAATACAAAATTCAAAAACAATATATTTTGATAGCAACATTTTTCTTTTTTGAGTCTAAAAAAATATCTTTTTTCCAACCATACAAAAGCTACTTTTAACGACATTTAGCCGTCTATTTATGTGTTTGTTTTCCTAATTTATCTTTTAAAGTTTATTTTTGCCTTTTAAGTTAATGTTCAGATGTTTTTCGGTATGCAAAAGCGAAATAACATGCTGACTTTTCGATGCTTTGGCGAATCAAATACTACATGAAAATAGTGCTTGGCACTAAAAAGATAAATTTTGATTTTTTTCTTTCACTTTATGATTTTTAGAAAAAAGTGATAACACATAAATTTTATTCAAGTATGCAAAAAATAATGGCTACTTTATTATGCCTATGTTGCGGAATGCAACTTCTATTTGCCCAAGAACAGTTTACGATAAGCGGATATCTGCGAGATGCCGCCACAGGCGAAGAGCTTTTATATGCCAATGTATCCGTAGATGGTACTACAAATGGTGTCACTACAAATTTGTATGGTTTTTATTCTTTAACTTTGCCCAAAGGAAATTATACTATCAACTATACTTACATTGGATATGTGATGCAAGCTTTAGAAATAACACTAGATAGCGACATCAGCCAAAATGTAGAACTAGCTACCAACTCTCAGAAGCTAGACGAGGTGATTGTGACGGGCGAAAGGGAAGACGAAAATATCACTAACACAGAAATGAGTGTCTTGTCGCTCGACATCAAAGAAATCAAAAAACTCCCCGTTTTATTTGGTGAGCAAGACATCTTAAAAACCATTCAATTGTTGCCTGGTGTGAGTGCTTCTTCAGAAGGTGGTAGCGGCTTTTTTGTGAGAGGTGGCGATGCCGACCAAAATTTGATTTTGCTCGACGAAGCACCTGTTTACAATGCTTCGCACTTGTTGGGTTTCTTTTCGGTTTTCAATTCCGATGCCTTAAAAGATGTAAAATTATATAAAGGTGGTATTCCTTCACAGTATGGCGGCCGTGCTTCTTCGGTAATGGATGTGCGTATGAAAAACGGTAACATGAAAGAATGGGAAGTGATGGGCGGCATTGGCCTCATTTCGTCACGGTTGAGCGTAGAAGGCCCTTTCGTGAAAGACAAAGGTTCTATCAGCGTTTCGGCACGCCGAACTTATGCCGATATAGTTGCTGGTGCTGTCAATGAAGATTTTAGAGAAACGAGCTTGTATTTTTATGATTTGAATGCAAAAGCAAATTATAAGATAAGCGACAAAGACCGTATTTATGCCTCCGCTTATTTGGGGCGTGATGTATTGGGTGTTGATGCTTTTGGCTTCGATTGGGGAAACAAAACTTTTACACTTCGTTGGAATCACATGTTTAGTTCCAAAATTTTTGCAAATACTTCCCTCGTTTATTCCGATTATGATTATGGTTTCAATATTGATGCTGCTGGTTTTGCGATAGATTTAGATGCTGGAATCTATGATTATAATTTGAAACAAGATTATACGTTTTTCTTAAATCCAAAAAATAAAATTGAATTTGGCTGGAACACGATTTACCACAAATTCAAACCTGTCGTTTTCAAGTTTGATGATACCATCATAGACCCTGCTCAAGAGCAACAAGCATTGGAAAGCGGTGTGTATGTGGCCAATACTCAAAAAGTCAATGACAAATTATCTTTGTATTATGGTTTGCGATTGAGTGCGATAAACAATATCGGCGAATATACCGACAAAACCTATGACGAAAACAATGAAGTATTGACAGAAACTTATCACGAAAAAGGTTCATTTTACAACACTTACTTCAATGTAGAGCCTCGTATCAACGCTACTTATATTTTGAATGGCAGTAGCTCTTTCAAAGCTTCTTACAACCGAAATGTGCAGTATTTGCAGTTGCTTTCAAACAGCACTTCTGGCACTCCTACCGATATGTGGATTCCGAGTAGCACCTATGTAAAACCAACCCTTGCCGACCAAGTTGCTTTGGGATATTTCAGAAATTTCAAATCGAATGCCTACAAGTTTAGCGTAGAAGGCTACTATACCAATATGCAAAATGTAGTAGATTATGAAGACGGAGCAGAAACTTTTGGAAACCCAGACATAGAAGCCGAATTGGTATTTGGAAAAGGCCGTGCCTATGGTTTAGAATTTTTGTTAGAAAAACAAAAAGGTAAATTTACAGGTTGGGCAAGTTATACTTTGAGCAAAACAGAGCGAAAATTTGATGAAATAAGCAATGGCGAGTGGTTTTCGGCACGACAAGACCGAACGCACGACATTTCGCTAGTGGCAATGTATCAGCTTACTAGAAAAATCAGTCTGACGAGTAGTTGGGTTTATTACACAGGCGATGCAGTCACTTTTCCTGCTGGAAAATATTATATTGATGGCGACCTCGTCAATTTATATACCAAAAGAAATGGCAGTCGTATGCCAGATTATCACCGTTTAGATTTGGGCTTAACATGGACACTTCGAGATACCGACCGTTTTTATAATGACTTAAATTTTTCGGTTTACAACTTATATAGTCGCAAAAATGCTTATACCATTACTTTTGATGAAAGCGAAAGCGGACAAACGCAAGCTACTCGTTTAGCTTTATTTGGAGCTGTTCCTTCTATCACTTGGAATTTTAAGTTTTAACACAAACCGTTTATGTCATTTCTCATCAAAAACAAAAACACAATCATGAAATTCTTAACATATTCAAGCTATATAAGCAGCATATTTTTTTGCATCTTCTTTTTTTCGGCCTGCGAAGAGGTTATCATTTTAGACCTTGAAAAAGCAGAAAGGAGAGTTATCATTGAAGCCAAGCTCGACGCAAGTGCTATGACGGCTACGGTATTGCTTACGAAAAGCAACAATTTTTATGAAACAACTACGCCACAAACGGTTTCAGATGCCAATATCACATTAGTCAGCGAAAATGGCCAAAGCTATACTTTTACTGAATCGGAAGAAGGAGTTTATGTAGCCAACGATGTTTTTGCTGCACCAGACGAAGTTTTTACGATAAGTATTGAAAGCGAAAATGAAGTTTATCAAGCAACCGCTACTACACCTTATCCTGTGGCTTTGGATAGTCTTGTGTCAGATATTATTACCGCTCCTTTTAGTGGCGAAGAAATTATTAGCGTTTCGGCATATTGGACAGATTTGCCAGAGGTACTAAATTTTTATAGAGTGCGTACTTTCACAAACGACACACTTTTAACAGGAGACTACAACTTGACAAATGATGATTTTACAACAGATAATGCTATGACTAGCTTTATCAGAAATGCTTTTGAAGAAGGCGATGAGGCTCGCATACAATTGTTGAGTACCAATAGGGTTTATTACGATTATTTCTACCAAATATCAGTAGCTGGCGACTCCGATTCTACTACTCCCTTCAATCCTAAAGGCAATTTCGATAATGATGCTTTAGGCTATTTCGGCATTTATTTCGTTTCGGAAGAAATTATTAATTTGTAGGTGAAATAGTGCTTTTCTAAAAATAACAAACGATTATCATTACGAAAGTTTTTTGTTGCATAGCAAAAGATTTTTGTAATGATAATTTTTTTTATTGTTCAAAAAAATACGTTCAACGTGCCTCTACAACAAACCTATCGCTTCAAAAATTTCTAATTCATATTTGTCGCACATCTGTTTTGCCCAGCTTTTTATATCAAAACTTGTATCTATGCCAATATCCAAGCCCAAAAGCGAAATAAAAGGAATACCCAATTTTATTTTCATCTCTGCATTACCTTTCTTCTTCAAATCTTCATACAAACATTGCAATTTTTCGTCCATTTCGCCATCGAAAGCCATAAAAACTTTAGTGAGCATTTGCATAATATCTGCCGAAATTTCTGCTTGCATTTGTGGCAATATCTGATTTTTTATGTCAAGAACTGCCGCTAATGTTGCGTGTTCTATGCGTTTATCTTTTTTCAGTTTTTCTACGATATATACAGAATATTCGTCCATTTTTGCTGAAATTTTGGACTGATTCAATTCTTGATTTTCAAATAAAAGCTCTTGATTTGCTTTTACTATTTCAAACTCTTTTTTAATTTCTTTTCCCAAAAGTGCGAGTTCCGAAGGTTTGCTAATTCCTTCCAACAACTTACTTATTTCATATTTTCGTGTTGTCACATTATCGCCTTCTACAAAATCTTTTTTATACCAAACATCACCTTGTTTTTCTCTATTCAACAATATTTTATACAACTCGTGTTCCTTAGTTTCTGGCAAGGGAATAAGCATTTTCGGTTTTTCCGTCAAAGTATCATTGATAATGCCCATCAAATACCGCATAATATCCATCAAACTCCGTTGTTCTCTGCCATTATTATCTTTGCTACTCACTACTATCGTTATTTCATTGTTGTAGCTAAATATCAAAGCCGAGCATTTTTTTTTCTGTACCACACAGCCCGTACGCCATTGTGCAATCGCAAGTTCATGCGTTTCTACGATGATGTAAGGAATAATATATTTTGGCAAATAATTGTATTTATACACAAAACGAATGCTATTGCTGCTTTCCTCAATGGGTTGTGTGAGTTGTTTAGGCTTTTTAGTGTCCAAAAGGTCTGGCAAAATGAACTGATTGCGACCATCTACATAAAAACAAAGCTTGAAGCGATACAGTATTTTTACCAAAAAACGCATTTCGTCTTCTGTATATTCTATTCGTTTTTGGTCTTTCACACAATAGACAGTCTTTTTGTCGGCCTCCTCATTCACTATAAAATCTAGCTTTGTCATGCACACTTTGCCTTTGTGCTTTGCGGCTTCCTTTGATGTCAAAATCTGATATACGCCAGACGTAATCCAATAAGGGTCTAAAACAAAATAGTTGCTCAAACTGACATTTTCAGAATAATTGCCCATTTTAATATCGTCGAAATGCAAGACCAAACCCAAATCGTGCAGAAATTTGATGGCACTTTTTCGAGCCGATTTTTTCTGCAAACCGTGTGTTTTGCAAATGCTGTTAAACTCCTTTTCTGTCAAATAATGTTCGGCTTTTGTCTCTTTTTGCAAAGCTTCTTTCAAAGGTAGCCAACGCTCATCTATTTCGGTGTGAAACATCTCTGCCTGCGGAATGAGTTCGGCTAAAAGCGATTTTAGTTTTTTCAGCTTCTTTTTGGTTTTACACGAAATTTTGATAAATGCCTTAATCTGTGGAAATTCCTTTTCTAACTCATCTTGATTTTCAAAACCAAAACCTCTATTGACATCTATCTGATTGACAGCCACAATAACCAAAGAATCGCCTCCTGTTGCTCTGATACGTTGTAGCCATTCTCTGATTTGCGTTGCTACGCCTTTGTCTTTCCGAGCATCTAAAACCAAAACATACACCGACCTTTTTGTTAAGAAAAACTGATGTGTAGCATTCATGATTTCTTGGCCGCCAAAATCCCAAAAATAAGCAGTTAAGCCATGTAAAGCCTTTTCTTTTGTAAAAGTATCGTGTTTCGCAAACTCAATACGCTCAATATTGATGCCATCTGTCTGTTCTTCATCCTTATCAAAATCATTATCTTTTAGTCGCTTCAATAAAGAAGTTTTGCCTGCTTTTGGATCTCCCAACAAAATCACTTTTATTTCTTTCAGCTCTTTTTTATCTGCCTCATACCAATCTAAAACCGCCCGTCTTCCTTGTTCCAAAATCTCCATAGGTGGCGAAATTATGGGATTTTTACCTATGTTTAGTCCTTCTCCTTCTCCAAATTCTTCTAAATTATAGCTAGAAAAACGCTTAAAAAACGCTTCGCTTATCTCTGAAATTTGATTATAACTAAGTTCTAAAGTTGTTAAGTTTTCTAACTTTGCTAAAAAATTAATATCTGAAACTTGATTAGAATAGAGGTCTAAAGTCGTTAAATTTTCTAACTTTGCTAAAAAACTAATATCTGAAATTTGATTAGAATGAAGCTTTAAAGTTGTTAAATTTTCTAGTTTTGCTAAAAAACTAATATCTGAAATTTGATTATTACTAAGGTCTAAAATCGTTAAATTTTCTAGCTTTGCCAAAAAACTAATATCTGAAATTTGATTATTACTAAGGTCTAAAGTCGTTAAACTTTCTAGCTTTGCCAAAAAACTAATATCTGGATTTTCGATTTTAAAAAATAGACTTACAATAAGCGTTTTTAGTTGTTGAAATACAGCTATTTCGGCAGGTAAAGCTTTTAGTTCATTCTTTTTTCCTTTATTTTCGCTATCTACCCATTTCCTTTTTTCCAAATCCCACCATCTATGACTCAAAATCAAGGTTTCTATATGCCTACATTCAAAAAGTTCGGATAGGCCTGTGAGGTCTGTAATGCCGCAGTTGCCTAAGTCTAGGTAGGTGTTTTGGGTTTCGAGGCATTCGGCTATGAGGCGTTTGGCTTGCGTTAGGTCGTTTTTCATGGCTTTTTTAGTTTTTTTAGAGAGAAAGAATGGTTTTGTTTGTTGAAAACAACAAATAATTGTCATACAGGCAATTATTTCCCTTTTTTGTCTTTGCGAGCTTGCGAAGCAATCTAATCATAAGCCGAAACCAACGAAATATCGTTTAACTTCATGTCTTGCCGCTTGTCGCTTTGGACTGCTTCGTGCCTCGCAGTGACAAAAAGTTGATATTTGCATTCTTTAACTGCTTTTCGTGCCTCGCAGTGACAAAAAGTTGATATTTGCATTCTTTAACTGCTTTTCGTGCCTCGCAGTGACAAAAAGTTGATATTTTCATTCTTTAACTGCTTTTCATACCTCGCAGTGACAAAAAAATGATATTTTCATTCTTTAACTGCTTTTCGTGCCTCGCAGTGACAAAAAGTTGATA
>JBMZCV010000119.1:0-16589 GCA_049613665.1 Chitinophagales bacterium
TGCCAAGCACCTATTTAATAAAGGTCGTTCAGTTGCTAACGCATTGATATTCAGCATGTTAATTTTCACAATTTGTAGAATAAATCTGTCCGACTACTTATATATACAAATATAATTATTTCATAAAGCTTTTTTTGTCCATAAGAAACTTTTTTCTAAATATGAATGTTTAATATAAAACAAATCACAACCTAAATTGAAAATTTTATTACATCATTTATTTACAAATAGTTGGGCAAATTGTGGACGCTAATACGCCAAAATTTAAGGCGTGAGTATCATAAATTGTCCTATTATCAAATAGTGCTTGGCACTTAAAAAAAAAGAAAATGGATACATGGCGACGTTTAAATGGACAAAAAATTAAACAACTCAAAAAAACGGTAGAAAAAACTATCATTCGAGAGCAAAATGCTGGCTATAAACTGAAAGTTTGCATTGGCTCTGATTCTCAAGCACATGGAAAACGTACTGAGTTTGCGACTGTAATTGTTTTTTTGCGTGAAAAAAGAGGCGGCTTTATGTTTATTCACACCGAAAAAAGCCTACAACCTATGAGTTTGAAGGAGAGAATGTTGATTGAGGTATCAAAATCTATCGAAATTGCATATAAACTTTGCGATTTGTTCGATAAATACGATGTAGATTTAGAGGTTCATGCTGATATTAATACCAATCCACAATTTAAATCTAATGTAGCTTTGAGTGAAGCAATGGGATATATTTTAGGTATGGGCTTTGTTTTTAAGGCGAAACCTGATGCTTTTGCGAGTTCAAGCTGTGCCGATAAATTTATTTAGCGGCTGTTTAAATTTTATACTTTAACTTCAAAAATAAAATAACTGTTTAATAGTAGATTTTTCGCTAAAAATCTGCTGTTAAACAGTTACTAAAATAAAATTCAAATAACCTATGAAGTAGTTTTGAAATCGCAGACTTGTTTATCTACGGCCATAAAAAAAGTATTGATATAACATCATCAATATAACAGAAAAAATAACGCTACCAATAATTCGTATTATCGTACTGAAAAAATAACTGAAGCTATACACTTCGACGAAAAAGTAGAAAGTGTGATGAAATGAAATAGCGATAGCCGCATAAATCAAAAACCAATTTACGCCTAAACTTTCAATATTGGGCTGATGACTCGTTTCATAGTCTCCTGGCGGACGATTCAGATTGGTAATAATAGGGCGTATGTAACCCAAAAATACACAAGCAGAAGCGTGCAAACCTGGAGTACTTGCGAAAATATCGACAAATAAACCTGTGAAAAGACCGATAATCATAAGCAGCCAACGAGGAGTGTCGAGCGGCAACATGAGCAAGGCCAAAGGATATATAAAAGGACTAATAAAACCATGCAGTTCGATATGATTGAGTACGAGTACTTGAAAAAGCAAGATACCGAGAAATCGCAAGGCATTAGATGCTAGAATACTATTCATGTATTTTGTTGTAAAAAAAGGTCGTTTTTGATATTAATTTAGTGCTTGCCACTTACTTGCTACTTATTATCTTCGCTAGTAGAAGCTTCCTCTAATTCCTTCTGCTCTTGTCGTCTCATATAATCAATTACATATACATAGTTCAAGCTATTGAAATCGGTAGAGAGTTTGACTCTAATATTGTAAAAATTGCTTCCTTGCGGCAAACCCCATTCTTCGACTACGCCTATTGGCACATTGTCTGGAAAAAAAGAAGAATAACCACTTGTGGTCACCTCATCGCCTACATATACAGGTGCATGTTTTGGTATATCGTCGAGCCGAGCATATTGCGGAGCTAAAACTTCCCAACGCAATGAGCCGATAAAGTTATTTTGTTTGATTTTGGCACTCACACGCATATTTTTGTGGAGTACCGAAATAACGCTAGAATAATTTTCAGACACATTTTTAACCACTCCTACAATACCATTGCTGCTGATAACACCCATTTCTGGTTTTATGCCATCTTTGCTGCCTTTGTTTATCGTTATAAAATTATTGACTTGATTGATAGAGTTGTTTATCACTTTTGCACCAATATATTTATAAACGTCTTTAATCGTAGAATCTTTTTGCGTTTCTAGTGTTTGCATTTGCCCAATAGAATCGGCCACTTTTGTAGTCAACAACATTTTTGCTGTTGCCAACTCCGATGCAATACGAGCATTTTCCGACAAAAGACTATCGTTTACTTCTTTCAAATCGATGAAGTCTCTGACCTCGCTGGCTTGTTCCAATACACCTCCTACAACCGTACTTGTTGTATTGAGAATACTAGCACGTTGGTAGCTATTATAGCGAACAATAAGTGAAAAACAGAGCAGTTCAAGTATAAAAAAAATAAGAAAAGCGTGATGACGCTGTATAAATCGAAGCAGATTACGCATGAAGTGTCAATAAATATGAATAAAAGCCTAAAATAACATATTTATTTTAGACTTTCTCGTTTAAAACAGCATTTTTTTTTAACTAAGGACTAAACATTTTGAAAAATGAAGTTGTAGTACTATTTTATGCTACAAAATGTTTATTTACTCATCAAAAACGGATATTTATTCACGCTTTTTAGTGCCAAACCTGTTCCTCGCACTACAGCACGCAATGGGTCTTCGGCAACCTGCACTTTCAGCTTCGTTTTGGCAGCAATACGCTTATCTAAGCCACGAAGCAATGCACCACCACCTGTGAGATAAATACCTGTTTTGTAAATATCGGCCGCCAACTCTGGAGGCGTTATTTCCAATGCTTTCAATACGGCTTCTTCTATTTTAGAAATAGATTTGTCGAGACAATGAGCAATTTCAGCAAAGTTTACAGTTACTTGCTTCGGAATACCTGTCATCAAGTCACGTCCATTTACAGGAAAGTCTTCTGGCGGATTTTCAATATCTGTCAAAGCCGCACCTACATTAATTTTGATATTTTCGGCAGTACGCTCACCAATCAAAATGTTGTGTTCTCTTCGCAAATAATCAATAATATCGGCAGTAAACTCATCGCCTGCTACCCGTATAGATTGGTCACAAACAATACCCATCAAAGCGATAACCGCAATTTCGGTCGTTCCTCCTCCTATATCAATAATCATGTTTCCGACTGGCTCGCTCACATCAATGCCAATACCTAAAGCCGCCGCCATAGGTTCATGAATAAGATAGCGTTCTTTTGCTCCAGCAGCTTCTGCCGAGTTAAACACCGCTTTTTTCTCTACTTCCGTGATGCCCGAAGGAATACAGATAACCATCTTGTAAGAAGGTGTAAACCAACGTTTTTTGGAATACAGCATTTTTATCATTTCACGAATCATACTTTCGGCTGCCTCAAAATCGGCAATAACACCATCTTTTAGCGGGCGAATAGTTTTGATATTTTCGTGTGTTTTTTCGTGCATTTGCATAGCACGTTTACCCACCGCAATTACTTTGTTGGTCGTTCTATTAATCGCAACAATAGATGGCTCATCTACCACAACTCTATCTTTATATACGATAAGTGTGTTGGCTGTTCCTAAGTCTATTGCTATTTCGTGAGTAAGGTCGAAAAAGTTGAATATTCCCATTTATATTATGAAAGTCTAAGATATTTTCTAATTTGGTTAGTGTGCTTACCTATGTATGATAAGTATAGTGCATTAATTTGTCTGTTGAAACCTAAGATAAAAAATTTTATTTTTTGGTTGAAAAATGAAAGCTTGCATACCAAAAAAATGTTATTTTGTCTCTATGTGTTTTGGTTCGTTAATGATAGGAAAAATGTGCAAAATTTTCAAACAAAGTGTCAATAATTTTGCAATTAAACAAAAAATATTTGTTTCAACAGACATTTTAAAAATAAAAAGTTGCAAAACAAAAGCTTTTACCAACAATATTATTTTTTCTATAAATAGATAAAAAACAATTATTAATGAAATCAACACAATGCTGATTGATGTTATGTTTTTATTTCTTTTTTGAAAAAAGATAAAACCTGTCTATTTTTTGCTTTTGTTGAGACGACTTTTTGAATAAGAAGATACTTTTTTAGCCAAAAAAACTAAAAGTTTGCCTTAGTAACCTTCAAAAAATAACATATTGATTTTAGTTTCTTTTTTTGTTTAAAAAATCTTTGCCCTCCAAATTAGTAATATTTAAACAATCTCTAGGAGTAATTTACATAATTGGTTTTGATGTTGGGTTTTGTTGGAAAAAAGCAATTTTAGCCCCAAACATCAATGCCATATTTGAGGCTCTTTTTTTCGTTTCTTCTGCTTTAGCTCCAGAAAAAAGACTATCAATACTTTCTTGAAATAAGAAAATCCATCTCGAAAAATGAATTTCAGAAACAGGAAGTCCAAGATGTTTAGAAAAAGGGTTTCCTTTATACGTTCTTTCGCAAAAAAGCACAGTATTCCAAAAGTTATACATGCGATTCAAGTGTTTTTCCCATGCTTCGCCTTCAATTCGCAGGGCAAATATAGGAGCTAATACTTCATCTTTTTTTATTTTTTCATAAAACTCATTTACGAAAACCTTTACATCTGCTATATTTTCAATATCTTTCATATCTATGTTTTTTTAAGTAGATTAAATACGTTTTGCAATCTTAAAAAAGCGGTAGCGAAATGAGCAGTTGATATATGGTGTGAAATGAAATCATGCCAAAATGTAGGAAAAGCGTCAGCAAATAAATCACGATTATCAGCTCTGCCCGAAATCCTGCAATGTGTGGAATTACATTGGCATAAAGCGAAGCTCCACAAAAAACAGTATATAACAAATAATAGTCGCTATCTCTTAGCAGGAATAAACCGATTGGCAAAATAATGCAAGAAATGGTAATTAGAGCCATCGCATACCAAAGAAAAAGATTTTTATTTTGGTTTTTGCAAAAAATAAGGTACTTTTCTTTGAGACTTAAAGGAGCGTTTAATGCAAATTCGTTTTTAGACATCATAAGTTGTTATTTTTTTAATACTTGTTCTATGCTACAAAGATAAAGCAGACAGCAGCAAGTGTTTATGACCCAAATCATAAAGCATGATAAATATTGAATTGATGCAGAAATATGGTGCTGTGAGGCAGAAGATTTTGAAAGGAGGTTTTCTCTTTTACGAAGGAGATAAGGCTGTTTATTATTATCAAATTTTGTCTGGTGCAATGAAAATGAACAACTATGATGAAAGCGGAAATGAGACGGTTCAAGGGATTTTTAAGGAAAATCAGAGCTTTGGCGAGCCTGCCATTTTGGGTAACTTTGAGTTTCCTGCCAATGCAGAAGCTATCGAAAATACAACAGTCATTAAGCTGGAGAAAAACAGATTTTTTTTATTGCTGAAAGAGCATTCGGAAATTAGCCTTCAATTGCTCGCTACATTATCAAAAAGACTGCGATTTAAAGCCATTTTGTCCAAAGAAGTGAAAAGCTATGATGCCGAACACAGAGTTTTGACTTTATTGCATTTGTTCAAAAACAAGAACAATCAAACTGCTGATGAATACATTGATTTGACAAGACAAACGATTGCAAATTTGACTGGATTGCGAGTAGAAACGGTCATAAGAGTAATTAAGAAATTGGAAAGTCAGCAAAAATTGAAAATTATTAAACGGAAAATTTATTTGTGAGGAAGCTTATGCTTTTAAACGAAAGATGTGTTATATTTGTTTTTATACGCTTCATTTGGTGCTAACGTATTGAAAATCAATGTGTTAGTTTTCACATAAGAGCATTTTTAGAGTTTTTTTTGCTAATTATATTGTTTTTTCATAAAAGTAAAAGAAGGTTATGGAGTTTACACCAGAACAAAAAGTATTAAATGATTTATTTGGAAGCGATTTGACTTATATTATTCCTAGCTATCAACGTCCTTATTCTTGGTCATCGAAAGGAAAAAGTGACAAAGACAATCAAGTAAATATCATGTGGCAAGATTTGATAGAACATTTTGATAGTGACAATCCAAATATATATTTCATGGGTTCGATGGTGTTGATTGGAAATGGCAGCAAAAGACAGTTTCAAGTAGTAGATGGGCAGCAACGGCTGATAACAATAAGCCTTCTTTTTGTTTCTATAAAATGTATGTTGGCACAAATAGAAGATGGCCAAATAGAAAAACGGCATTTCAAACCATTGAAGGATTTTATAAAAAATGCTTTAGAAAATATCAATTTATTGTTGTTTAACAGAAAGCTTTTTGGGATTTTGGAACAAGAAAAAAAAGTAAAAATACAAAGTTTAGCTGGTTTCAACTATGACAATGTGCTAAAAATGGCGTTGGAGTGTGGACATTTGACACAATTGAAAGCAAACAATATTTCGGAAGAACAGGAGAAAGTCTCGAAAAGATATTTTGAAAATAGAGATTTTTTTATTCAAAAACTACAAGAACATTTTTTAGATTCTAATGCTTTTACACTTGCTAAGGCTTTGAAGCTGAATGAATTTGTAGATTTTTTGAAAAACAAGGTAACGATAGTAAGAATTTTATCGCCAAAGTTTGAGATTGCTTATCAAATTTTTGAAATTTTGAATAATCGTGGTCTTCCATTGTCTAACAAAGATTTGTTTCGAAATTTTATTATTAGCGAAATGTATAAACACCAAATAGATAAACCAGAGCAAAAATGGTTAGATTTAGACGATTTTGAGTTTACGCCAGAATTTATTAGTCGATATGTAGAAAGCACGAATGCAAGAAAGCAAAAATATTCGGCTTTTAATGATATTCAAGACATTTATAATGAATTGTTTTTTGATGAAATAAGCAAAAATAAAGTGCAGCTTTTTTATGAAAATATAAAAAATAGTTTGGTGCATTATACAAATATCGAATTGGCTTCTTTTGCTAATAAAGCTATCCGAAATCGTGTTCTTTTTCTGAAAAATGCTGGAAATTCAAGATATATTATCAATTTACTATTGGCACTTTTCAAAAATATAACAAATGAACAGCAACTTATTAGCTTTTTATCTGAACTCGAAATTTTTATTACTTATTTGCTACTCGGCCCTTCTAAAAGATTTCAAGTGAAACCTATTTTTCAAGCTATTGCACATCTCAATGCAAAAGATTTTCCAAAGGCATTAAAAAACATAACATTAGAAAAAAATGAAAAAGCAGATTTAAAAATCATTCTCCAAAACCATGATATTAAAGACAATGATTGGGCAAAGTTGATGATTGCTCGGTATGTTTGGGCGAAAGATATAGCCTCTCCTGATGATGTCGTCAATTTAGATTTGAACTATAAAAGTGCTACTTTAGAGCATATTATACCACAAACGCCTGATAAAAGTACAAATTGGGCAAGTGATTTTTCGGCTTCTTTTAGAAAAAAATACACTTATAAATTGGGTAACATGACACTTTTGACACAAAGAATGAACTCTAAGGCTAAAAATTATGATTTTTCAAGAAAAAAAGGCATTTACAACAAAATGAAATTAGATATTACAACAGAAATTGGAAAACTTGAAAATATTGATGAGGGTTTTATAAAAAAACGGCATGAAATGATAAGTAGTTATTTGGTACGACATTTCAATTTATAAAACATACACCAAATAAAAAGTCGCATACTTCAACTCTGAAATATGCGACTTTTTATATTTATTTTTAAACTAAACTATATTCCAAACCCTCAGCTATTCTCGCTTTGAAATAAAATAAATATTATAAAAAAACATTTGCTTGTTTTTCTGTGTCAGCAATTAGTTTTTAAGGCCTTTTTTTATCAAAAGTTTAAACATACTATTTTTTTTAGGCTAAGGAAACCAATATTTCCTGTTTTTATGGCCTTTTGAACTGAAAAATAGTATGTTTCCCCTATCAAAAAAGGATTCTTTTGTTAAACCGAAAATAGCTGCTAAACCCTCGCCATCAACTGCGTATCATGCAATTTTTTATAATAGCCATCAATACTCAATAATTCATCTGGCGAACCTATTTCCATCACTTTTCCTTTGTCCAACACCATAATTTTGTCGGCGTGCTGAATGGTACTTAAACGGTGGGCAATCACGATAGAAGTTCGATTTGTCACCAAGCGTTCAACGGCAAACTGCACCATTTCTTCCGTTTCGGTATCTACCGAAGAAGTCGCTTCGTCGAGTATCAAAATTTTCGGGTCGAACACCAAAGTTCTGATAAAAGAAATCAATTGACGCTGGCCAAGCGAAAGCGTCGCACCACGTTCCATCACTTCATAATCGTATTTGTTGGGCAGTTTTTCGATAAAATCATCTGCTCCCACAATTTTCGCTGCCTCATACACCTGCTCTTTCGTGATGTCTGGATTTCGCAAAGTGATATTGTCATACACCGAGCCAGAAAACAAAAATACATCTTGCAACACCAAACCTATATTCCTACGCAAAGCCGCCAAATCGTATTCTCGCACATCGATTCCATCAACTTTGATACAACCTTTTTGAATGTCGTAGAAACGGTTTAGGATATTGATAACAGAAGATTTGCCTGCTCCTGTTGCTCCCACAATCGCCAAAGTTTCGCCAGCTTTTAGCTCAAAAGAAACATCTTTCAATACAAAATCTTTCTCGTTGTAGGCAAACCAAACTTTATCGAACAAAATATCGCCACGAAAATCTGCTTCTATCGTTCCTTTGTTTTCAATCACTTCATCTCTGTCCAAAATCTGAAACACTCTGTCGGAAGCCACCAAACCCATTTGCAAAGTATTGAACTTGTCGGCAAGCATTCGCATTGGGCGAAACAGCATATTGAGATACATGATAAATGCAATCAAAACACCCAAAGTCACTTGCGAATCAATCACAAGATTTGCACCAAACCAAACCAACAAACCCAAAGCACTTGCTTTAATGATTTCGACGGTTGGAAAGAAAATAGAATAGTACCAAATCGCTTGAATATGAGCCTTTTTTTGGCTATCGTTTATTTTTTCAAAGCTGCTCAATTCCTTTTTTTCGGCTGCAAAAATCTGCACAATACTCATGCCTGTGATATGTTCTTGCAAAAAAGCATTCATACGAGACACTTGCGTTCTCACAACTTGAAAAGTCGCTTTTACCTTTTCTTTAAACACATAAGTTGACCAAATCAGAAACGGAAACGGAATGAGACTCACCAAAGACAGCTTCCAATCGGTATAAAACATCAAAAACAAAACGGTAATAATAGTCAAAATGTCGGCTACAATCGTAATCATGCCTTGCGAAAAAACGCTATTTATCGCTTCCACATCATTGATAGCTCTTGTTGTGGCGGTGCCAATAGGTGTGTTGTCGAAAAAACGAAGGCGAAAACGCAAAATATGCTCAAACACTTTCACACGCAATTCTTTGATAACCGACTGCCCTAGCCAATTGGTCATATAAGTAAAATTGTAGCGAAAAACGGATTCTGTCAGCAATAAAGCCATGAGAAACATGACCATTTTGTTTAGTCCAGAAATATCGCCTTGAAAGATATAATCATCAATAGTAAGCTGAATCAAATAGGGCCGCAAAGGCGACAACAAAGCCAAAGTAATGGCCAACACGGAGGATATAATAAAAGCTTTTTTGAAAGGGATAGCCAGCCGCAATACTCGCTTAAAAAGTACCCAATCTAAAATATTTCCAGATTTATCTTTGTATGAAGTTTGGCTCATTTTGCTACTTTGTTAGTTTTTTTGAAAATTTAAGCAAAAATACCTACACAAAAGGCATCTGAAATAGTGTTTTTGCTTAAAAATAAACAGTATTTTGCTTTTATAGTTGCAAATTTAACCAAAATAAAACATTCTAGTGATTCAAAACTTAAATAATTGGCAGTTAATTCGATATGTAACCTTATCCTTGCTTTGAAACTTTACTATCAATTAATTCTCGCTAGTCCAATTGATTCAAAACTTCTGCTGGAATAATTTTAGAAAATAAGCCTTCTTTTTGCTTATCCACTTCAATATATTGCCAAATATTTGAACCTTTTTTCGAAATCGCCAACATCGCTACATAAGCATCATTTATCAAAAAAGCATTTTCTTTTTCGTCAAAAACGACATCATTTGTATCATACGACAACTCCAAATTACTTTTTACAAAGTCTTTGTTTGCCAACATTTCGCCACTTAAAGCCACTTTCACATCGCCACTATAATAAATTTTAGCATACATTTTATCTTTAAAACCTATCACTTTGCTCACTTTTTCTATCTCATTGAGTTTTGTGTTGCGTTGCATACCCATCAATTTACCTTGCACATAATTCATCATCAAATCGTCACGAGTTTTGTTTCCATAAGTAGGCGGATACAACATATCTATCACGTTTTCCCAACTTTCTGTATTGTATGAGTTGAGATAATGCTTAATATCTGCTTCAAATTGGTTTTGCAAAACTTCTGTTGTCGACTTTTGCATTTTTTGTTTAGATGCCACTTTTGGAGTTGCTGAATTTTGCATTTGGCAGGCACTAAGGGCAAAAAATAAAAACGAAATAAAGAAATATCGTGTATTCATAAAAAATTAGTTTTTAGTCAAACATTATAACTACAATAGTTCGGACATTTTTTATAACAATTTTCAGTTGAATAAAAAGCTCCTTTTGGCAAGGGAAACATACTATTTTTCAGTTCAAAAGTCCATTAAATTTGCAAATATTGGCCACCTTAGCCTAAAAAAAATAGTATGTTTAAACCTTTGATAAAAAAACGTATAAATGTCCGAACCATTATAACTAAAATCTTGTGGCAAGAATAATGCCTTTTTCTGCTAAAAGAGAAAAAATAGATAGTTGCTTTTAATTTGTCACAAAAATGTCTTTAAAAATTAAAAAGAAAATTATTAAAAAAAAATTTGTTTGCATATTTTACATATAAATCAATATATAATAAATGCAAACAAATTCTACTTTTATATTTTCATAAATAATTGATAATCAACATTTTACATTTTTTAAAAAAAATGTAAAATAAATTCCAAAATATTTTCTAATTTTTAAAAGCTTCCAATCAAGTTTGTTATAAAAAGTATTTATTTTTTGGTACCAGTGACTATTTGTCATAATTTTGTCACAAATACGTCATTAATGCAAACGAATATTTTTATCTAACTCTTTAACAACTTATTAATTATGGTAACTTTAAATTCAATTTTAACAGATTTATCAGCCACTAAGGTAAATCAAATTGTAGAAGGTAACTTAAAAGGCGGTGGCAAAAGTTCTAGTAAAAGCAGCAAAAGCAGCAGTTCGAAATCAAGCTCTTCAAAAAGCTCGAAATCAAGTAGCTCAAATAATGGCGGTGGCGGCGGCTGTTGGTGTCCATGTTGGAGCTTCTCTTGGGGAAGTAATCCATACTAGGATTTAGCCAACTTTTAAGTGCAATATGAAATTGATATTTTATTTTTTTGACCCAAAAATATATATCAGATTTCCATCTACTTAAATTTTTTATTAGAGACTTACAAAACTCAAACTATCATATAGAAAATAATTAAACACTATTTTTTTAACAGATAGTTTTTTTGTAAGTCTCTTTTTTTGTTATAGCACAATATTTTTTTTGGCATAATTATTTCGTACTCAAAATATGAATATTCTATGACAAACAAAATTCGTGCAAGCAAAAATGCAAGCACAAGATAATTTCAACACTAAGAGAGTATTTCACTTTTTTTTGAGCTAAAAAAAAGCATCAAAAACACAATTTAAATTGCCTCTAATACAAAACTTATAAAATGAAATATTGCTTACCAAAACATTTTGACTTTTTAGATATTGTAGCAGAAGATTTGGGAGAAATGCAAAATAGCGAAGCGGGCCAACAAATTTTGAATGGCAAACTATTCGTTTTAGCTAATGAAAAACAAGGAAAATCATATCTCGTCAATCCAACGATTAAATTATTTCTCAATGCTTTTCAAATGCCTAATACGCTTGAAAATGTAGTGAAAGAGTTTGCGAAAAAAGCAAATTGTGAGATGGCACAAATCGCAGAAGCTATGCAGTTTTTCTTTGACAATATGAAAAGGCAAGGTTTTTTAGTGCGTGAAACTCAAATAGAAAATTCGGAGCAAACGGAAGAAATAGCAACACTTTTTGTCATTGGCCAAATGATAGACAATTATTTTATTGAGCGAGAAATAGACGATAGTAGCAATGTCGCTTTGTATTTGGCAAACGACATAAAAACAGAACAGCAAGTTGTTTTGAAGGTTTTGAAAATTTTGCCAAGCTATACAGAGTCGGAGTTGAAACGCAAAAAACATCTTTTTGAGCAGGAATTTTATTTGATGTATAAATTGCAAAATCAGCCTAATGTGTGCAAATTTATAAAATTTGTTGATGGCGATTTTCCCTATGCCGTTATGGAATTTATTGATGGGCAGAGTATCAAAAGCTTTAGCAAAAAAGAAGATGTTACGCTATTTGAGAAATTAGATGCTATCGGTCAGACTTTCAAACTAATCGCTTCTTTGCATAAACATAAAATGCTACATGGCGATATTCATTCGGGAAATTTTTTGGTAACAGATGATAATACTGTCAAATTGATAGATTTTGGTTTGAGCAATCACGAAACTCCGCAGCAAAGCGAAATCATCAGAGTTGGCGGTGTCACACATTATATTCCGCCAGAGCGTATCAATACAAATTCATTTAAAATCGTACAAAAAAGAGCTAATTATAAAGCTGAAGTATTTCAACTTGGCGTAGTTGCGTATCGTATTTTGTACCAAAAAATGCCTTTCGTCGGCTTCACTTGGCAAGATTTGAGCGAAGCCATTTTGAACAAAACTCCTCTTTTTGAATCACACACTCTCAAAGGCGAAAAGATACCAAATTTCGCTATTCAAATTTTAAAACAAACACTAAACAAACAAGCAGAAGAGCGATTTGAGCAAGCCATCGAACTACATGAAAAGTGGCATTATGAATTTCAAAAACAATATGTGAATGAGCAATTTAATAGACCAACAACTAAAGCGTAACGATTGCGGAATAAGTGCCATAAAAACGATATTTAATCTTTTGGAAGTCGATATTTCGAGAGAAGTTATCGAAAGCGAAATACATTTAGACCAAGAAGGTGCGAGATTAGACCATATTCAAGGATTTTTTACCAAATACGGTTTTTCGACACAATATAAACTCTTAGACATCAATTCTTTGGACGGAAACACGAAGGAATTGACAGATTATTTGCCTTGCATTACGCCTATAAAAAGCAAAGTAGGCTTACATTATATCGTTTTGGAAAGCTTGAAAGGCAATAAAATAAAAGTTTTAGACCCTTCAAAATCAAGCTCTTATACATTAAGTTTACAAGAATTTAAGAAAAAAGCCTATTTTTCTTCTACAAAAATAGCTTATGTCGATTTGGAAGAAAAGTTGAGGTTTTTGGTCAATAAAGAACTGACAGAAAGAGAGATATTCTTGCCAGCAGAGCCTTCGGCAAAAGAATTGACTTTTTTGTTTAATAAATTAACTTACTTTTCCTATCTCGTCGAAAATTTTGGTTTCAAAGATAAAACGGCTGAAAATGAGTTTTTGAAAGACCTTATTTTCAATCAAGATATTGGCATTATTCCAGAGCATTTCACGAGTTTGAGGCTAAAAAAAGAAACGAAACTTCAGATAAAAGCACCAATTTTGCTTGCCGTAAACAAAACCGAAACGAGTTTTGGAAAGGTAATTGAAGAAGGCGAAAATATTTATATTAAGTTGATAAAAAGCATTAGCGGTATTAAAGATTTATGGCTGATTTTTATTTATACTACTCTGATTGCGGCTGGCATCACTTATGTTTCGGTGTTTATCAACCAAATTCTGATTGACTATGTTTTGCCATCTTATCAGCTCGATACGCTATATCTTTTCGTAATTGGCGTAGGTATTTTCTATGTGTTCGACATGATTTTTTATGCCTACAAAAAATTTATTTCCATCCATCTCGGCAATACTTTAGACAAATTTTTTCTGGCTTCTTTCGATAAAAAACTCAACGATTATTCAATTCAATATTTGCAAAGCTTCAAAAGAGGCGACCTTACAGAGCGTTTGAGCGACGCTATGAAATTGAAATCGTTTTTTATGAAATACTTTTCAAAAATCTTTGTCAATGTCATTATCGCACTCTTTTCCATGAGTATTTTGCTGTTTATCAATTGGCAAATTTCGATGATTGTGTTTTTTGTTTTAGGCTTATTTATGCTCATTTTCTACATTCTAACGCCTATTATTCAAAATCTCGAAAGACAAAGATTTACGCAAAAAGCAGAGTTTTTCTCCAAATTTATCGAAAAAATAGACGGCATTCAAGTGATTAAAGCCTTGCAATTGGAGCGATATTCAAGTAGTGAAATAAATGGAAGTATCAACAATTTGATACATATACAAACAAAATCTAAGTATATTGGCTTGATTAATAGTCTTTCTGGCTCGCTTATCACGATGATTGCCTCTTTGCTCATTATCGCACTCACCTCTAAGCAAATGATTTTGTACAACACAATTTCGCTGGGTATGATTATTACTTTTGTCGCTCTTTCTGGCAAAATTTTTAAAGCGTTCAGCAGCTTACTCGATGCCAATTTGTCTTTGCAAACACACCAAATTATTTTAAAACGTTTTTTCGATTTTACAGAACAAAAAAAAGGTAGTTTTGAGCAAGATGCCGCCAAACAAGCTGCACAAGAAGCATTAGCAAAAGCCAATAAAATCAAGGATTTTGAGCTAGAAAAAATACAAATTCAGAATGTATTTTTTACTTACGATACCGAAAAAATGATTTTGGACGATGTGCATTTTGAGCTAGAAAAAGGCGATAGAGTTTGGATTGAAGGCTCGAATGGAAGCGGAAAATCTACTCTGTGCAAAATTTTGTGTATGCTGTATGAGCCGACAAAAGGCGAAGTTTTGATAAACGACATTGGTGCGAGTATGTATGATGAACGGCGACTGAAAGAAAAAATTATTTTGGTTTCTGGCGAAGATTTGATTTTTAATAACACCTTGTTATTCAATGTTGCTTTCGGAAAAGAAGTGGATTGGAAACGGCTCATTGCTTATACAAAAGTGCTGAATTTGTATGATTTTATCAATAAAAAAGAAGAAAAATTCAATTTTATACTGCACGAAAATGGCCGCAACTTATCGACAGGCCAAAGGCGAAAAATATTGCTTTTGCGTGCTTTGATGTCTGATGCTCAGGTGATTATGCTTGACGAAATTTTTAATGGCATGGATAAAATGTCGAAGCTCAAAGCGGAATATTTAATCAATTTGATAAAAGATAAAACCTTTATTATCATTTCTCACATACCTATCGAAGAAGTGAATATCAACAAAAAATATGTATTGAAAAATGGAAAAATTAATACTACGACAACCTAGTGCTTTTAGGCTCATACGAATTATGTTTTACTTGTTATTTTCGGTTATTGTGGTAATTTTTGTATTGACTTTTACATTAAATATCAACGATAGCGTAAAAATTGTGCGTGGCGAACTCGTATCTAAAAATACCCCACTTCGATATTTGGCACAGTTTGAAGCGAAAATAGCAGACATCAGAGTTTCGGAAGGGCAAAAAGTGCGGCCTGGCGATACTTTGGTCATATTGGAAAACAAAAGATTGCAATCGGCTTACACCAAAACGGCTAAAGATGTATTTTTGATGCAGGAAAATATTGCGATTTATGAGCAGTTGCTCGAAAATTTGCAATCAAAAATTAATTTTCAGAGCAAGCAAAAAGGCAATTTGAAAGGCGATTACAATAGCAATGTCAAAAATTCTAAGATTGCGGTGTCGGCTTTGGAAGAGCAGTTAAAATCGGTGAAACGAAAGGTGGTAATGGGCAAAATGCGACTCGACAAAGACTATGAATTGTTTAGAAATGGCGTAATTAGTGAAGTGGAATTTAACCAAAAATATCAAACTTACTTAGATGCTCAAACGCAATATAGCGATTTAGAAAAGCAATATAAGCAGCAAAAAAATGCGAAAAGCAGCTTGCGACATAGCTATTCTTCGCAGGTAAACGACAATCAATTGAATGTGTTGGCGGCTGAACAAGAGTTTTTCAATACGAAAAAAATATTGGTAGAGCAGCAGATTAATTTAGAAAAATTAGAAGGACAATTGACTTTTGAGAAAGAGGAATTGGACAAACAGTTTATCGTTTCGGACATAGAAGGCCGTGTGCGTTTTTTGTTTAATAGCCAGCAAAAACGGAATTATGTGAACAAAAATGAGGTTTTGGCGGTAGTAGCTCCCGAAAAAGAGGAAGAATTTTATGCGAAATGTTTGTTAAGCCAAGAGTCTGTCAAAGAAGTGAGTGTTGGGCAAGCGGCACATATCAAATTAGATGCTTACAATTATTACCGTTTTGGCGTGCTGAAAGGCGAAGTAAATTATATTGCACGAGTCGATACGAGTAATAATTTTTATGTACTGGCGAAAATTCCACCGAAAAATACAACAGATTTCGACTTGAAAAGTGGCTACCTGCTGAAAGGCGAAATTATTTTGGGGCGTATCAAGTTGTATCAGTTTATTTTTAGGACGCTTTTTGAGAAGTAGGCTTCACAACAATTTGGTAGTGTAATATACTGAGCGATTTTTATTATTTTTGCATTATGATAACAAA
>JBMZCV010000120.1:0-16394 GCA_049613665.1 Chitinophagales bacterium
CACTCACCACATTCATCAACGATAGCTGTTCCGTTGAGAGTTCCATTGCAATCAATGCAAAGGTTAAAATTCACATCGTTAATATCTAAACATTCACCACATTCATCAATGATAGCTGTTCCATTGGGAGTTCCATTGCAATCAACGCAAAGATTAAAGTTTACATCATTTATATCTAAACACTCACCACATTCATCAACGATAGCTGTTCCGTTGAGAGTTCCATTGCAATCAACAGGTATTGATGATAAAGCACATATTGCATCAATATCAGCCCCTGGAGTTTCGCCTCCGCAAGGTTGATAAATATCTGTGACTTTTATAGCATCGAATTGAAGTGTGGCAAAATCGTAGCCTATTGCAAAAGCATCAATATCTATAGCCGTTGTTGCTCCAGCAATTATTCCAAACTCATAATAGCCATCATTATTAGAATCTATTATTCCCTCTATGTCCAAAATATCAATAGTACTTTGATTGAAAGGTCGCAGTTCAATTTCAGAAGCTTCTACTTGTGGCCCAACTTCAAAAACCCAAATATCAGGAGCATTATCGCTTGAGTTTACGATAAGGTTATTGTTGAAGCCGAGAATAAGTGAACCACCTTCGCCTAAACTTACGCTTTGCCCAGCTCCAACAGTATTCCAGTTGCTCACACCTAAAGCAGCATCAGGATTGATATTAGTGTTGTCTGGCAAACAAGCAGGAGCAAAGGAGATGACGTAATCGGCAAACGACAAGCCATCTTCAAAACAAGTGAGGCAGCCATTATTTGATAAATTAGAACAGTCGATATCTAAACAATCTATTTGGCCATCGCCATCGTTGTCTAATCCATCTGAGCAAGCAAGGGGAGTGTTTTCTTGAGCATGTATCATACTTGATAGCATTAACATGACTAAAATACAAATGTTACATTTCATATTTTTGGTTTTTAAGAATGATGTAAGTAGTCGAACAGGGTTATTCTACAAATTGCGAAAATTAACAAACTGAGTATCAATAGGTTGGCATAAAACAATGTGTATAATAAATAATGTTTGCTACTTAAATTGTAACTGTTTAGATATGAGTTTTTGAGATAAAAAATCGAGCTACCTTTTAGCTAAAATTGTCATAACGTAAATAATTACTCTAAACTAATGTTTATTTATTGTGCTTCAAAAATAGGCAATAAAGCCTACAAAAGCAAAAACCGACTAAAGAAAAGATACTTCAGTCGGTTTTTTCATTCATTAACCAATCTAATTAAACCAAAAAAACATTTATTTATGAAACATATTTAAAAAGAAATAAAAAAACAAAACGTATGTTTGTATTTACATAGCAAAGATACAAGAACAGCTTTTGATAATGTGTTAAAGAATGTTTGTGTCAAGTTAAATTGTGTTAAACTCAGTCTTATGTTTTGATATATGATAGTTTTACGCCATTTTCATAAACGTTTTTTTTCTAAATATCGTTATTTCAAATACAACTAATAGCCAAAAAAGATGTCTAAGAATTTGTTTAAATTTTATTTTTTTGTACATCAGTAGTATTCAAAAATATTTACCTTGAATCGTGAAATTATTTTTATGCTGCTACTAAAAAAAACATTCTATCAAACATTTTAGGATTGATAACAAATTTGACTTTATCTCAAAGAGGTCGTATATTGACTTTTTGTTTTTATAATTAAAAATAATGTGACATCTCATCGAAGCTAACACGCCGATTTTAAAAACGTTGGCACTTAGTTCGTAAAAAACTAGCTTTCTTTTAAAGAAATCTTTACCTTAACAATAGCAAACATTTTAAGCAAATAAGATGAAAAATACACATATAAAAATACTTATTGCACTAATGGCAGCAGCTTTGACTGGTTTGGTCGTTTTGCAATATATATGGATAAAAGAAGCAATATCTACAAAAGAAGCACAATTTGACCATAATGTGAATGATGTGTTGCAGAAAATTTCACACAAAATAGAAAAGATAGAAGCTGCCGAATTGATGTTGAATCATTATAAAAAAACAAACCCTATCAATTTTATCAATCAGGTAGCGATAGGAGATACAACGACAAAAAAAGCAAACCCAACTTCGACACATCGAGTGCAATATACGCAAACTATTCAGCAAAATGATAGAGGTATGCAGGTGCAATCTGCTACTTATCAAACGACAGATTATGAGGAAGAAGTGGTTTTTATAGATGAAGAAAAGCGTGTGTTTCGAGTGTTGCGAAAAGATAATGATAATCCTAGAAGTGCTTTTTTGGGTATTCGGTCGCAAGCAGCACCAGCTCATTTAGGTTCGGGAGTATTGGTAACACAAGTGTTGAAAGATAGCCCTGCCGAAATTGCTGGTTTGCAAGATGGCGATGTCATCACGGCATTGGACGGAAAAAAAGTGAGAAGTGCTAAGGATATTCTTGATTTATTGAGCCAATATGAAGCGGGCAACGATATTAGCATTAGTTATAAAACAATACAGCGAGAATGCAGAATGGCAAATGCTTCGCCGCCCAATCAGATAGACGATAATAATTTAAAAATACCTCAAGATTTTGCGATTCGGCCTGCTTTTTTGCGTCAAAAGGCTTTTAATCAAACAACATTGGCGACCTTATCGGAGCGTGTAGAGCGAAATATAGAGCATTTTACGAGTTTGGCTTTTGAGATAAGCACCATAAATAAGCCGATAGAAGAGCGTGTCAATCCCAAAATTTTGGAAGAAACAGTACAATCTACTTTGGCTAATGCAGGCATCAATATGAAATATGAATACTGTTTGCAGGCAGGTAGTGAGTGTACGATTTACAGCAATTGTGCCAATAACAAAAACTTGCTTTATACGCCTTATCGCAAGCATTTGTATCACGAAGCGGTGTTTTCGCAGCCAGCCGAGTTGTTGCTTTATTTTCCTGAAAAACAAAAGTATATTATGGGAGCTTCTGGGCTAATGCTAGGCTCTTCTTTGTTTTTTAATTTGATTATTATTATGATTTTCGGCTTTACTATGCACACCATTATTCAGCAAAAAAAGCTATCGGATATGAAAACCGATTTTATCAATAATATGACTCATGAACTCAAAACGCCTATTTCGACTATTAAGTTGGCTTGCGAAATATTGACAGATAAACATTTGGCATTCAATGAAAGCCGTGTGCAAAGGTATGCTCATATTATTGATGATGAAAACAAGCGTTTGCAGAGTCATGTCGAAAAGGTATTGCAATATGCACGCCTCGAAAAAGGACAGTTGAAACTCAATATTGAAAGACTCGATATGCACGATATTTTGAGCGAAGCCCTCAATAAAATTTCTTTGCAAGTAGAAAAGAAAAATGGCGATATTTTTACTAAACTAGAAGCCAATGAATTTGTTATAGAAGGAGATAGAATGCACCTAACCAATGTGATTTACAATTTGCTAGACAATGCGATAAAATATGCAAAAGAGGAAGAAGTGCCGAAAATTGAGGTGACAACTCGCTGCTCATCAACGCATTTTATTGTGGCTATCAAAGATAATGGCGTAGGTATGGGCAAAGAAACTTTGAAGAAAATATTTGATAAGTTTTATCGCATTCCAACAGGAAATATACACAATGTAAAGGGATTTGGCTTGGGTTTGAGCTATGTAAAGTTGATGTTAGATGCTCATAATGGGGAAATTCAGGCTAGTAGCAAGCCGCAAAAAGGTAGCACTTTTGAATTTGCCTTGCCGTATGACCAAAGTATAAGTTAAGAGGCTGTTTAAATGCTATCCTTTGGCTTAAAAAAATCTAACTTTTTCAGCATAAAAAAACAAAATTTAAACAGCCTCTAATTAGAGTTTCCAAATCAATCATTAAGTAATCGTTCAGAAGTTTTTGGGCATTTCAGAACAAGATAACACCTTGATTTTCAATGCGTTAGCCACTAAACGAATGCTTTATTAAATAGTACTTGGTACTTAAAATAAAAATTAAAAAAAATATGAAAAATACACGATTATTGCTTGTAGAAGATGACCCAAATTTAGGGGATATTTTGAGTGAATATTTGTCTTTGAAAGGCTATGATACGGTTTTGTGCAAAAACGGTTCGGAAGGCTACAATACATTTTTGAAACAAACTTTCGATATGTGCATTCTTGATGTGATGATGCCTATTATGGATGGTTTTACTTTGGCACAAAAAATAAGAGAAACGAATGAGCAAGTTCCTATTGTTTTTTTGACTGCAAAGTCGTTGAAAGAAGATAAGCTAAAGGGTTTTAAAAAAGGTGGTGATGATTATATTACGAAGCCTTTTAGTATGGAAGAATTGCAGTTGCGTATTGATGCTATTTTGAGACGCTGCCAACAGCAAAATCTTGTAAAGCCAGAAGCAGATGAATATAGTATAGGAAATTATGTGTTTAATCATATAAAACAGACGCTTATATATGATGAAAAACAGCAAAAACTTACGACAAAGGAAAGTGCATTGCTAAAAATTTTGAGCCAATATAAAAATCAAGTGATGCCACGAGAAATTGCTTTGAAAACAATTTGGGGAGAGGATAATTATTTTACGGCTCGTAGTATGGATGTTTTTATTACGAAGCTTCGCAAATATCTGAAAAAAGATAATGTCGTCAGCATTATTAATGTGCATGGAAAAGGCTATAAGTTGATTGATAAGTAGTTTTTTTTAACAACAGTTTGGACATTGATACGTTTTTTTATCAAAGTTTTAAACATACTATTTTTTTTAGGCTAAGGCAACCAATATTTGCAAACTTTATAGCCTTTTGAGCTGAAAAATAGTATGTTTGGCTTGCCAAAAAGTGTTTTTTATTAACTGAAAATTGTTATAAAAAATGTCCGATTTATCAAAGTTTTAAACATACTATTTTTTTTAGGCTGAGGCAACCGATATTTGCAAACTTTATAGCCTTTTGAGCTGAAAAATAGTATGTTTGGCTTGCCAAAAAGTGTTTTTTATTAACTGAAAATTGTTATAAAAAATGTCCGATTTATCAAAGTTTTAAACATACTATTTTTTTTAGGCTGAGGCAACCGATATTTGCAAACTTTATAGCCTTTTGAGCTGAAAAATAGTATGTTTGGCTTGCCAAAAAGTGTTTTTTATTAACTGAAAATTGTTATAAAAAATGTCCGATTTATCAAAGTTTTAAACATACTATTTTTTTTAGGCTGAGGCAACCGATATTTGCAAACTTTATAGCCTTTTGAGCTGAAAAATAGTATGTTTGGCTTGCCAAAAAGTGTTTTTTATTAACTGAAAATTGTTATAAAAAATGTCACAAAAAAAAGCAGCATTCAAAATATCATTTTATTTGAATGCTGCTTTTCTATTTTTAAACTGTCTTTTTATTTATCGAATCAAAGTTGTATTTCCTTTCAAAAACAAATCTCTTGTGCCTTTGCAATCTGTGATTTTCGCTTTACACCACCACGCATATACGCCAATATCGGTTTCGGCATCTTTCACAAAACCGTCCCAGCCTTGCGTCATATCTGTGGTTGCAAAAACTTGATTTCCCCAACGGTTATAGACTTCAAAAGAATAATCGCTGATGTCGCCTGTCAAAACAGGTTGTAGCATATCATTTACATTGTCATTATTTGGAGTAAATGCTGTTGGTATCAAAACAGGATTGTTGATGTCTGGCAAAGCAATATAATCAACAAAAACATCATCGCTTACTGTTTCGCAGTTCGTAGTCAGTTCAACACTATAAGTGCCAGCCTCTGTAACCAAAAAATCTGTACCACTAGAACCATCTTGCCAACGAATTTCTACGCCACTTTGTAGTTCTGGCAAAGCCAAAGTAAGTGTTTCGCCCTGACAAAGCGTTTGGTCTTCGCCCAAATTGATAGGAGGAAAGGCAGCAAAATTATTGATAACAATTTCGTCTGTTGCCATACAACCATTTATAGACACATCTACACTATAAGTACCTCCTTGATTAACAGTTCTTATAGGTTCGGTAGAGCCATCATTCCACAAAAAGCTAACATTTTCGAGATTATCCATTGCTGTTGTAGCGTCTAAAATATACTCTTCGCCAGCACAAATCACAACATCATCGCCCAAATCTATTTGCGGATTGCCACCAAAAACGACAATACTATCGACAACCAAACAATTGTCAGCAAAATGAACTGTAACAGTGTAAGTGCCTGCTTCTGTTGCAGTAAAAATAGCATCTGAGCTACCATCTTGCCATTCATAGTTTGCACCATTTGTTGTTACATCAAGCGTAATACTTTCATCGCCGCAAATATTGGCATCTGCTCCCAAATCAATAACAGGAGGCTCTTGAAAGCTCACATTGATGGTATCTGTTGTGATACAAGCACCCAAAGCTACGGCTACCCAATATTCGCCATCTTCCGAAATATCTATGATAGCATCATTTGAGCCATTAGACCACAAATGAGTTGCTCCCTCTAGTGTTGCATCTAGCGTGTGAATATTTCCACATATTAGTGTATCATTTCCCAAATTAATGGCAGCACTTATGAGCGTTACATGAAAGCTATCTACTTGAAAACAGTTTTCCAAATTCTCGAAAGAAGTTTGCACCCAATAAGTACCAGATTCTAAGGTGTTGAACTCTTGTTCGGTAGAGCCATCTTGCCATAGATAAGCGACATCATCATCAACATCTGGAGCCGCAAGAGCCGCTACTTCATTTTCGCAAATATTTACTTCATGTATAATTGGGTCTTCATTGTTTAAGGTAATAATTTTTATATATGCTGTATCTGCTTGATTGCAACTTGTTGGGTCAGTCACGATTAATTGAACATTAAAAATACCTGGTTCTTCAAAAGTATGTGTTGGTTCATCTTCATTACTCGTATTGCCGTCGGCAAAATCCCATAAAAATACTGTTCCTGAGCTTCCTAAATTAGAAAAATCAACTGTTAGAGGCGTGCAACCAATCGAGCCGCTCGGAGCGTTGGCTACTGCATTTACACTAGGCACTTGAAAGTCAATTTTGAAAACGCCAATGTCCCACGAAGTAGATTGATTTGGAGCATAAGCATCGGCATTGGTCTGAAAACCACCACCACTACAAACGGCTTGATAAACGATACCATTGTCATCGAAACGGCTCGTGCCGCCATCAACATGATTACCTGTATAGTAAGTAGCATAGAATAGTCCCATACCATTTTGTTCCAAAACGCCCACATAAAAGCCTCCATTGTTGAGAATTGCATCGTCTGTTGTTTCGAGTTCAGCTACAGCATTGTATCCAGAAAAATAGATATAGCCACAATTATCTACCATAAAAGCATCTGGCACTAGACCAAAACCGCCAAAAAATCCACCACCACCAACTGCAGTTGAATATTTTAGTGTTGCTAAGTCTGGTTTGAAAGAAGCAATAAATTGTTTGCTGTCTGCTTGAGCATAAACTCCAGCAGGCGTAAGTGGAACAGTTCCTTCTGTTTGTCCATAAATAGCTACATCATCTTCATTGTCTATATCAATAAAAAATGCCAAATCATTGGAACTTGTACCCCAAAACGTACTATTCAAAATTGTAGAACCATCATCAGAAATATACAAGATATAAGCATCTAAACTATTGTTGTGTGTTTCTTGATAGCCTCCCGCAACACTAGGAAAATCATCGCTGCCTGCCGCACCACAAACATATACATTATAATCTGCATCTATTCGTAAGCCATAGCACATATCGCTACCAGAACTACCCAAATATGTACTCCATTCCAATTCGGATAAGTCTTCATTAAGCTTAAAAAGCACACCATCTTGCCCAGCTATTGAAGTTGGTTGAATGGCATTGACTGTTGGAAAATTACTTGAACTTGTGCAACTAGCAATATAAGTGTTTCCAAAAAAGTCTGCTATTATTTCTCCACGATATTGGTCACCATAATTAGTAGAAGCAGTATTACGACCATCAACATCTGAGCCTCCCATATAGGTAGAGCCTACAATGTCTGAACCATCTGGCGTAAGCACCGTTACCACAATATCAGAAGTACCACCGCCATAAGTGCTATCATAGGCATTGCTCGAAGTTGGATAATTGTTTGATTCTGACGAACCGTAAACGTGCAAGTTGAGATTTAAATCGGCAAAAAGACTATGTGGATAATCGCTTCCATTGCCACCCAAAAAAGTCGCATAAGTCAAGCTTGTACCTGTCGGATTGAGTTTGCTAATCGCAATATCTGTTTGACCACCACCATAAGAAGTTTGAAATGCACCTGTATTGGTTGGATAATCTGAATCGAAAGAGATAGCGCCTGTTAGTATATTGCCTTCTGAATCGAAAGCTGCACAATGGCCATAATTGCTCGAAAAACCGCCTGTTCCCGATAAAGTAGCAGCCACAATTTCTGGGTCAATCACTAATTGTAAATTTGTATCATAACCATTCGGAAATTCGAAAGAAACCGTTTTCGTTTTTTCATCTAACACATAGTTACAAGCTACTTGTTTTACTTTGCCATCAACTACTTGATAAGCATAAGGAGCTTGTTCAATAATGGTTTCTACGGATAAATAACTGACCAAACGACCATTTTGAATAGCCATTCTATCTGTGCCATCATATTGCATCGCTATTTTTGAAACATCAGCATTTGCATCAACAATAAGGTCATACTTCAATTTGTTGTTAGCTGTATAAGTGCTTAAATGCACGCCTTTATATAAACCTTGAGAATATACGCCATCATAAAGACCTACTTTTCTAGCCCATTTTTCGCTATTCTTGCCTAAAAAATAATTGTGATATTCTGTTCTTTTGTCAATGCCTTCTGTTACCTTAGGTGTTTGAGCATTTAAAAAATTAACTTTATAGGCATGTGCTTTCATACAAAAAGCCGCTTTTTCGGCTGGAGTTGCCTGCGAATAATCGTGCATTTTGGCCATATCTTCTGCATCAAAATACACATAAGTCAATGCCTTTTTTTCGAGAAAAATCGTATTTAAGCCACCAATCGAAGCCTTATACAACACATTTTCGTGCCATTGGCCTTGATTTTCTATAAATGCAATTTTGCTTTCATGCGAATGATGAGCGTGAATATTTGCATCTGTGGCTGTATTTGCCCACAAAACAAAACTGCTTGTCCAAAGAATGAGAGAAAGTAATGTTTTTTTCATAGCCTTATGAGATATTATTATGTAAAGGAATATGTTTTGAATGATTGGAAAGTGTTTGAATATTGGCACTTAACACTTAAAGATAAGCAAAAAAACAGATAAGTAAAAACTTGCTTGCCTAATCTATATCTTTAATAACGCAAAAATAACACATATAGCAGTTTAAAGAAATGAAAAGCTACTCAAAACGTCTTTTATGAGACAAAGAAAAATTAAAAATAAAATGTGAGATATGTGTTATCTATGTGTCTTAAAAAGTATAACCCATACCCAACTCAATATAATCGGCATTAGAAATGTGTGCTTTCAGATAAACTCCTATGAAAAGCAGTTGATTATTTCGTTCATAAGGCGAAAAAACGTGATATTGCAAACCTATTTTCGTAGGAATAGGCCCTCTTTTCTGAAAAGGATTGTATAGATAATATCCACTTGTAAAAATGGTCGAAAAGTTGCCAAAAAATACTTCTGCACCCGTAAAAGCCGCTATTTTCAAAGCTTTCCATTCTTCTTTTTCTTGAAAAGCCACTTCGTTGAAAATATAATGATGCAACACCATGTAATAATTTGCTTCTGCACCCAACAACAAACGCCATTTCAAATTCATACGCCTAGAAGCATATATTTCGCCCACAAAAACAGAATACTTCGCCCCATTCGATTGCAACGCCTCATTGAAACCATGCCCGAGTTTTAGCGTTAGCCTGTTTTTTTTATCCAAAAAAGAACGTTTGCTTTCCAGCGTTATTCTCAAATCTTTTGTTGTTGCAATACTTGAACGTTTAGGATAGTATTTTAAAGCCAAACCATAAGCAGGCACATTTATTCCTAGATTTGGCATTTGCACCTTGCCATTCGAAAAATGCGTAAAACTAGCCGTTGCAAGCAAGCGAATTTGCGGCCGAATTTTCCAATCCAAAGCCACCATAATATTTGTGATATTATTGAGATGCGAACCAATGACATTATTTATCGCATTGTCGATAGCATCGTAATGCTGCGTGACATAAGCCAAACCCAGACCGATACGATAATGAAAGTTGAGGCGTTTTTTGCGTGTCGAGAAGCTCAAGGCAGGAAAAAGAGCATAAGCAGAGCCAAAAACAGCCTTATCGCCAAAATCGGCATATAAAAACGAAGCCGAAAGAGTCGGATATTTGTGTAACTGCTGCCAAAGCTCACGGCCTTTTGTATCTTGTGTTAAAGAAAACTCATACATTTGCGTACTTTCCGTAACATCTGGTTTGAAATTTGGTGTATGTTGCCAAATTCGGCCTTGATAGAAAGTTGCTTGAAAAGAAAAAGTATCGAAAAACTTTGCTTTATCGGTTTTGTTTTGTGCCAAAATGTTTGTAGCAGCCAACAAAAATAGCAAAGAAATATAAGAGAAATGCAGTAAAATTGTGTTTTGTTTCATAAGACGCTTTTTTTAAGTCAAAGGATAAAATTTAAGCAACCTCTAACCTAAAAATTTGGAACTAAAATATATTGCAAGCTATCATTTTTGAGTTTCAAAACAAATTTTTCTAGCTTTTCTATTTCAAAATCTATTTGCAAACTTGTAGCATTTTTAGAAATAAACTGTTCTTCGCTGGCTTCTTTTGTGCTTAAATCGTAAATCACACGAAAATTTTCAGATTCAAGAAGCTGCAACCGCATTTTTGAACCATTCATTGCCCAATTTCCACGCAAGTATTTGGATTTACCTCGATAAGTGCGTTTTATTTCTATTTTACTTTCATTCATAAATCGGAAAGTTGTACCTTTAGTCGAACTAAAAAGTGGTTGTTGGCCTTCTTTAGCATCATTGAGTTTCCACGTTTTAAGCAATAGTTTCTGTTGTGTTGCTTGCTCATTACAAGCTGCTAATACAAAAAAACATAAACATAAAATGCTAATACACGAAAAAAAGCTTGTTTTTATCATAAAATATAGAATTGATAATTTCAAAAAGAGTAAGTAAATGATTATATTTACATGGTAAGCAAAAATAATCAAATTTTAAATACTTAAATAGATATTTTTAATCTTTATGTTTCACAACTAAGTTCGTGTGACTTTACTACTTATGTTCGTCAAATAAAGGACTTTTAAAGGTTAAAATATTTTGTAATAAGTATAAAAAAATAACTGTTCTCACTTTGAAATAAAACGAATAATAAAAAATGTTATTTATTCGTTTTCTGGTATCAATACTTATTTTTAAGACCTTTTTATGGCATTATTTTAATGTAATGGTTCGGCCATTTATACCTTTTTAAAGGTTTAAACATACTATTTTTTTAGGCTAAGGCGGCCAATATTTGCAAATTTAATGCCCTTTTGAGCTGAAAAACAGTATGTTTTCCTTGCCAAAAAATGTTTCTTCTTAAACCGAGAATAGCTGAAAAAAGCGATAAAAATATATGTTTTGCCCAACTACTAAATATAAACTCTTTATTAATATAATTTAAAAAAAACATGGGATTATTTTCTTTTGTAAAAAATGCAGGAGCTAAAGTTTTTGGTAAAAAAGAAAAAACAGAAACAGTTAGTCAAGCCGATTTAGATGCCCAAAAAGCCAAAGAATTGGAGCGAAAAGTAAAAGGTTTGGGCTTGTCTATCCAAGATTTGAGCATTGAAGTTGATGGCGAAACTGCCATTGTTTACGGACAGTCAGACCGCTTAGACTATAAAGAAAAAGCGATTTTGGCAGTTGGAAATGTCGAAGGCATCGCAAGCGTTGATGACCGCATTGTATGGTTGCGTCCTGCTACTGAATCGATAGGTTTAACAGATGACTTTAGCGACGATATTCAACCTAGCGTAGAAGCAGTAGAAGTGACAGCAGACCGCAGCATCACAACAGATGAAACAGATGCCGCCGATTATGCTGTTTCGCAGTTTCATACGGTAGAAAAAGGAGATAGCTTGTCGAAAATTTCAAAAACATACTACGGCACTTTTTCAAAATACATGGTTATTTTTGAAGCTAATGAGCCAATGTTAAAATCACCAGATGCGATTTATCCAGGCCAAGTATTGCGTATTCCGCCTTTAACATAAAGTTCTTGGGCTTAGAAAAACCTTTTTTGAAGAAAAATAGATAAAATAAAGGCTTTCTTGCTTTAATTTATTAATTTTCGTTTTCCTTAAAAAAACAATTTTTACAACTAAAAAAATAAATTAGAAACTATGGGATTAATTGCTTTCGTAAAAAACGCAGGTGCAAAATTGTTTGGTAAAAAAGAAAAAGCAGCAGCAGATGCTCCAGAACTTACCCAACAAGAATTAGATGCTCAAAAAGCATTGGAACTAGAAAACTTGGTTCGCAATTTGGGCCTTGATATTCAAGATTTGTTTATTGAAGTGAATGATGATGTCGCAACTATTCATGGACAATCAGAAACCTTTGAGGTAAAAGAAAAAGCAGCTATTGCTATCGGCAATGTGAGCGGTATCGCAAATGTAGATGACCGAATTGTGTTGTTGGAAACTGAACCTATCGGGCCAGCAAACGAAGAATCGGCAGATGAAGAAGCCGTAAACGAAGAAACCGAAATGATGGGGCAAAGTGCAGACCGTAGTGTTGGGGCAGACTATGTCAGTTCACAGTTTCATACGGTTGTTAAAAATGACAGCTTATCGAAAATTGCTAAAAAATATTATGGCAATGCTTTGAAATATCCTGTTATTTTTGAAGCCAACAAACCAATGTTAAAAGACCCTAACTTGATTTATCCAGGGCAAGTGTTGCGTATTCCAGCTTTAGAAGCTTAAAAAAATATGTAGTGACTTGGCGTAGCGGCTGTTTAATGTAGTTGTTCAGGAGTTTTTGGGCATTTCAAAACGACATCTAAGTAGCCACTAAAACTAGCGTCAAGAAACAAAATCTAAACTAAAACATGATTTATTTTCGTTCTGAAAATAGGTCATGTTTTTTTTATGCGTGATTTTTTTGAATTTTAAGGCCTATATCTTATAATTGTGCTAATTTTACCTTAATTTTTCAGCTCAACTTTTTTGTCATAACTCAAATATATGAATGTAGCTTATTTCTTAATAAAACGTGTTGCTTTTGGCCAACAAAAATCTTTTTCTAGCTTTATCATAAAAATTGCGATTACGGCCATTGCTTTGTCGGTAGCTGTCATGCTCATTACTACGGCTACGGTAAATGGCTTTCAGAACGAAATCAGCCGCAAAATTTTTGGCTTTTGGGGACATATCCATATCAATAGCTTTGGTACAAATCGCTCCTATGACGATTTGCAACCTATCTCTACGAAGCAAGATTTTTATCCAAGTATAGACACAATTGAAGGCATTAGCCATATTCAGGCCTATGCTCATAAGGCTGGCGTGATGAAAACAGATGACGATATTGAAGGTATTGTTTTGAAAGGCATTGGTACAGATTTTAAATGGGATTTTTTTCAGCATTATATCGTAGAAGGTAAGCGTTTTGAGTTGCAAGATACGGTGCGTTCCAAAAGCATTTTGCTGTCGCAAACAACGGCAAATCGTTTGAAACTAAAAGTAAGCGACAAAATAATTATTTATTTTCTGAAAGAAGGAGAGCGGCCGAAGCCTCGAAAGTTTACCATTTCAGGCTTTTATAAAACAGGATTGGAAGAATATGACGAAAAATATGCTTTGATAGATATTAAACAAATTCAGAAACTCAACAAATGGAATGATTTTGAAGTAGGCGGCTTTGAGGTATTTCTTGATGATGTGAACAAACTTGATGAGTTCAATGATATGATTTATATGGATATGCTGGGTCACGATATGCGGTCGCAAACTATTAAGGAAATTAATCCGAATATTTTTGAATGGCTTTCGTTGCAAGATATGAATGAAAGGGTTATTTTGACGCTCATGATTATTGTAGCAATTATCAATATGATAACGGCTTTGCTCATTTTGATTTTGGAACGCACCAACATGATTGGCATTCTAAAAGCTTTGGGTGCGAACAATTGGACGATACGAAAGATGTTTTTGTATAATACGGCTATCATCATTGGTTTGGGCTTGTTTTTCGGCAATCTTATCGGCATTAGTTTTTGCTATTTGCAGCAGCATTTTGGCTTTATTCAACTGCCAGAGGAGGCATATTATATCAGCGTTGCTCCTGTCGATATAAATTTTGGAACGATTTTGTTGCTCAATCTCGGTACCATGTTTGTGTGTGTAATTGCTATGGTTCTGCCCACTTATTTGGTTACTCGCATCAATCCTATCAAGGCTATTCGTTTTGATTAAGTAGTCGTTCAGAAGCTTTTGGGTATTTTAGAACAACATATGGTACTTAAAAAACAAACAAAAAACATCAAAATGAGGCGATAAATGCTTACATTTGAAAAAAGACAGAAAACATGAAACAATTTGTATATTTTATAAGCTTTTATTTTTTGACCGCTCATACACTTTTTGCCCAAACTGAAAGCATTTTTAGCAATCTTAGTGGCAATGAGTTGCTGAATGCTTTAGCAAACAATTATAGCCCTACCAATTCATTGAGCTATTCTGAAACCCGTGACATACTTTGGGCAGAATATGCAGCCAGAAATAACAACTACCTAACTTGCATTTATACAGGCCATTCTGTTTATCTCAATCCAAATGAAGACCCTACAACGGCTGCTTTTGACCAAGGAATTAATACGGAACATACTTGGCCGCAAGGTTTGGGAGCAGGAAATGGCTCGGCTAAAAGCGATATGCACCATATTTTTCCATCGGAAGTAGATGTAAATAATGCCAGAGGCAGTTATCCATTTGCCGAAATAAATGATTGGGACACAGATGAGTGGTATCGCTTCACGAGTGTTTATAGCAATACGCCTAGCCAAAATATTGATGAATATAGCGAAATAGACCTTGATGCTTATGTTTTTGAGCCACGAGAAGACCATAAAGGCAATGTAGCACGAGCTATGATTTATTTTTATACGATTTATCGCTCACAAGCCAACTCAGTCGATGCCAACTTTTTTCCGCCTCAACTCGATACTTTCTGTGATTGGCACGCACAAGACCCTGCCGATGAAGCCGAAATTGCGATGACAAACTTTATTAAAACACGACAAGGAAATGCTAATCCTTTTGTGCTAGACCCTAGCTTAGTCAATCGTTTGTATTGTTGGCCAACAGCAGTAAATGATTTGCCAGAACAAAATGAAGATGTAAAATTTTCGCCTTGCTTTCCAAACCCATTTTCCGAAAAAACGAATATTAGTTATGAATTGCCTTATCGAGCTGATGTCAGTATTTCGATTTATGATATGAAAGGTAAGCAAGTTGCATTTTGGCCTGCAACAACAAAAAATATTGGCGTTCACAATGTGGAATGGGCATTGGAGAGTAACAAAAAAGAACATTCGACAGTATATTTTTGTCAAATTTTTGTGGATAATGGAAAACAGCAACAGGTACAAACGCAAAAAATAATTTATTTGGATTAGTTGTAATTTTTTTTCTTGCAAAATGTTATTAAGATAAAAAAGATGGAAAACACCTTAAAAGTGCTTTCCATCTTTTTTTATTTCGATTAACAAACCTAAACAGTAGCTAAGGCAAAACCTCTCGAATCAAGTAATTTTCAAAACCTCTTTGCAGTAGAAAATTGCTTATTTTTTGTCGTTTTCTAAAAATATTTTTTTCGCTACGCAAACTTTTTGCTTTTTTTTCAGCCAAATTTCGCAACATTTCCATATAATCTTCCTCATCAATTTCTTTTTCAAAAGCGATTTCGATAAACTCTTGTTTTACTTTTTTTCGTTTTAAATGTAAGCGAATTTTGTTGCGTCCCCATTTTTTTAAACGAAACTTGCTTCCTGCAAAAGTACACGCAAAACGCTGTTCATTCAAATAATTTTCTTCTCTTAGACTGATAATAATCTCGAAAAAATCATTTATATCGACTTCCAATGAGTGTAACTTATCAAGAACTTCACTTTCGCAACGCTCCTGATAAGCACAATAATATTGTAATTTTGAAAATGCTGTTTCTTTGTCCATTCTTCGTAACTATTTATGTTGTGGCAATTTTGGCTAAAAAACGTCTGTTTTCATTTATGCTGCTGCTTTTTTTCATTCAAGAGCGATGCTATTCAACTCAAAAATAGCTTTGCCTAAATAAAAACAGCCTGATTTTTTATCTCAAAAGCCCAAACCTAAACAGTTACCATTCTTCTATATAAGAAAAAAAATACTTATTCTACCGTCACAGATTTTGCCAAATTTCGAGGCTGATCGACATTGCACTCT
>JBMZCV010000121.1:0-16367 GCA_049613665.1 Chitinophagales bacterium
TGTCACAAAAAAAACTACACAGAAAAAACTCGCTTAAACTTGTTGTTAATTGATGATTTTATTTGTTAAATTATTTTTTTCAAAAAAACAAAACATTTGCATTTAAACGCTCAAACAGGTTTCTGTGCTTAACGCTTTTTTTGCACCAAAAGACTAATTTTTAAAAGGTCAATCTTTTTGATTTTCTGACGATAAAAAAGAAATATTAACTACTGCTTGTTATAAAAATGAACACCCAAATTGTCAGAGAACCAGTTTTTTTAAGCAATATTATTTGAATTTCAAAGTTTTTAATTAAATGAAAAAAAAAGAAGATACGCCAAATAAACAAAGGCAATTAGTCCAAATGATAAGCGAAATTGCGACCGAAAATGATATAAAAATACGACGACTTTCGCACGATTGGATTATCCAATTGAGTAAAAATGGAAAGCAAGCACATATTTTGGGTTACAATTTTGAAATTAATACTGCAACTGCACAGCTTATCGCAAATGATAAAAGTGCAACGTCCGACTTGTTAGCCGTAAATAATGTGCCAAGCGTTGAACACAAACTTTTTCTCAATCGAAGCGATTATATTGGCGAAAATGGCAATTGGATAAATATTATTGATTATGCAAAAGTGTTTGATTATCAGCTAGTTGCGAAAGCTACAAAAGGAACAGGTGGTAATAATGTTTTTAAAATACATTCGGCGAGTGAACTAGAAAAAGCAGTACAAAAACTATTCGTCAAAAGTTATTCTTTATGTTTATCGCCTTTATATGCTATAAAAAATGAATATAGAATAATTGTTTTGGAACAAAATGTAGAGCTTATTTATAAGAAACAAATACCTTATATTGTTGGAAATGGCGAAAATACGATACTAGAACTCTTGTTAGAAAAGTTTAAAAACAGCGAAATTTCAAACGATATTATAAATTTTGCCACTCAATTTGATACGAACAATATTTTAGCGAAAAATGAAAAATTATTGCTCAATTGGAAGCACAACTTAGGAAAAGGTGCAATGCCCAAATTTATTGAGGAGGAAAGCCTGAAAAATAAGTTGGCAGATTTAGCGAAAAAAGCAACAAAAGCCATACAAATTAATTTTGCTTCTGTCGATATTATTGAAACAAACGACAATCAATTTTTGGTTTTAGAAATAAACTCTGGAATAATGATTGAGAATTTTGTGCGAACTTTGCCCCATAAATATGAATTTATAAAAAGCATATATCGCAAAGCTGTTTTTAGAATGTTAAACATGCCTGAAATGTAAAAACAAAACGCATCAATGAACTCAAAACCAATAAATCGCCATGAATATACGTCAAATATTAAAAAACAATTGGGGATATGATAGCTTTCGACCTTTGCAAGAAGACATCATCAATTCGGTGTTGCAAGGCTACGACACACTTGCTCTCATGCCAACAGGTGGCGGAAAATCAATCTGTTTTCAAGTGCCAGCCCTCGCCAAAGAAGGGATATGTTTAGTGATTTCGCCCTTGATTGCCCTTATGAAAGACCAAGTGTACAATTTACAGAGGCGTAATATAAAGGCAGAAGCCATTTTTTCGGGCATGAGTAAACGACAAATTGAACGAATTTTGGACAATTGTATGTTAGGCAAGGTCAAATTTTTGTATGTTTCGCCAGAGCGTCTCGAAAATCAAGTGTTTCAAGAGCGATTAAAAAACATGAATGTGTGTCTTGTTGCGATAGACGAAGCACATTGTATTTCACAATGGGGCTACGATTTTCGCCCTTCTTATATGAAAATTGCCGATATTAGAAAATTTCTGCCCGAAATACCTTTTTTGGCACTTACCGCTACTGCTACAACACAGGTTGAAAAAGATATTCAAGAAAAATTACATTTCAAAGAACAAAAGGTTTTTAAGAAAAGCTTTAGACGAAAAAACCTTTCGTACTCTGTTTTTTTTGAAGAGAATAAAATGCAAAAGCTTGAACATATTTTGAAACGAGTAAAAGGCTCTGGAATAGTTTATGTTCGCAACCGAAAGCAGACACAAGATGTAGCCGAAATTTTGAGAAAAAAAGGAATTAAAGCAGACTATTATCACGCAGGACTCAATGGACAAAAACGCTCGTGGAAGCAAGACGCATGGATAAAAAATAATATTCGTATTATGGTGTGTACCAATGCTTTTGGTATGGGAATAGACAAGCCAGATGTGCGAGTAGTAGTTCATATTGATTTGCCCGAAAGCCTAGAAGCCTACTATCAAGAAGCTGGCCGTGCTGGCCGTGACGAGAAAAAAGCATATGCAGTATTGCTCTATAATGAAGCCGACAAAATAAAGCTAAAAGACAATTTTAACAATAGCTTTCCAACACTAGAAATCATTAGGCAAACCTATCAAGCATTAGGCAATCATTATCAAATAGCGATAGGAGCAGGGCAGTATCAAAGTTTCAATTTCGATATACGTTCTTTTTGCCAAAATTATCAATTGCGGCCAATTCTAGCCTTCAATTCCTTAAAATTGTTGGAAGAAAGCGGCTATGTAGAAATGAGTGAAGCTGTTTTTTCGCCTTCAAAATTGATGTTTATTGTCAATAGAGAAGAAATTTATAAGGTGGAAGTAGCACATAGAAATGTAGAACCTTACTTGAAAGCGATTTTGCGAACTTATGGTGGTGTTTTTGAGGAATATATCGCTATTGATGAGCGTGTTATCGGAAAAAGCTTGCGTACATCTGTAAAAAATATTGTGCAAGCTTTAAAATATTTGCATAAATATAAATTGTTGGATTATATACCGCAAACTGACAAACCAAGATTGACTTTTTTGCGAGAGCGAGTAGAGCGAAAACGACTAAAATTAGACCAAAAATTGTATGATTTTCGCAAAGAAGTGCGTGCCAATAATATAAAAGCAGTAATTAGTTATGCCGACAACTCGGAGCGATGTCGTAGCCAACAACTTGTTGCTTATTTTGGAGAGTTGAAGAGTGAAACTTGCAATGTTTGTGATATTTGTTTGGAACGCAAAAAAAAGGGAACTGCTGAGGCTGATTTTGATAAGTTGGGACAAATAGTAAAAGCTGAAATAAAAAAATATGAATTTTTATCTATATATAATTTAACACAAAAGCTAGAAAAATATCGTCCTGAAAAATTGATAGATGTGGTGCGTTGGTTGATAGATAATGAAGCGATTGAAATAGACAAAGAAGAAAATTTGCGAATAAAGAACTGATTGTTACAATTTATTTTTTTTAACCCTAATTAAAAAAAAATGCTTACATCTAAAAGCGTCAAACAAGCAAATGAATATGTGAAAAAAGCGAATATTTTGATGCACAATGCACAATACAATGAGGCTATAAAGTTGTTGGAGAAGGCATTGAAAGTGTATTATCAAAATGAATTATGGAATAGATATGTAAAAACTTGTACTTATATTAGTTTGAATTACAATCATTTAGATACCTCAATAGCTTCAATTACTTATTTACAAAATGCTTTAATAATTTCAGAACAAAAAATAGGAGCAGACCATCTTTATGTTGGAGATGTTCATGCACAGTTGGGCATAAGCTTTGCGAACAATGGCGATTATGAACAGTCTTTGTATCATCACAGCTTGGCTTTAGATATGCGTTTTCGTTTGTTAGGAGAAAACAGTATTGCAGTAGCCGAAAGTTATTATTATTTGAGCTGTTGTTATTCAACAAAAGGTGACTATGAAAAGCAGCACAACTATTTAGAAAAATGTATATTTATTGAACAGCAAATTTTACCGAAAAATCATCACAAATTTGTAGAAAGATATATTGGCTTTGGTGAATGTTTTACAAAAAAAGGTGATTGCGATAGCGGTTTGCATTTTTTTCAAAAAGCGTTGTCATTGCAAAACAAGCTGCCAAGTGTGTTACCGCATCAAATGGCGAAATTGTATGAAAATATGGCAATTTGTTATAATGCCAAAAATGATTTAAATAAAAGCCTAGAATATAGTTTGCAAGCTTTAGAAATATTGCGTTCTATTTTTAGTGAAACAAACCTAAGAATTGCGAAAGCACATAATCAAGTAGGCAAGTGTTATTTTGAAATGAATCGAATAACAGAAGCTTTATATGAGCATCAAAAAGCCTTGAAAATTCAAGAAAAAATTGTTCAAAAACATCCTCATATTGCGGCTACTTATACCTATATTGGTAGGTGTTTTTGTTATAAAAATAATAAAAAAGAAGCCTTGTTTTTTTATGAAAAAGCATTAAATTTAAGTCGCTCTTTGTTTGGACGAAACAATGAACTTGTTGCCTCAATTTGTCGTTTTATTGCAGATGTATATGCCAAAAATAAAGATTATCACAACTCACTCAATTATTATCAACAAGCTTTAACAAGTCACATTCATACTTATGTTGGCTTAGATATTTATGAAACAAACATTCCTACCAATCATCATCCTTCGGTCGAATTATTACAGGTTTTAAATAGCAAAGCAAATATATTTTTTAAATTGTATTTGCATAACTCCAACAATATCAAGGACTTAAAAGCATCATTTAATATATATAAGACTTGCAGAGAATTGATAACCAATATGCAAAAAAGCTATAAATCGGAAGATTCTAAGCTGATTTTATTTGATAAAATGGCGGAAAGCTATACAAATGCTATTGATGTTTGCAAAATGTTGTATGACTTAACAGGAAGTAAGGAATATGTTTTTCAAGCTTTTTGTTTTGCAGAACAAGGAAAAGCGATTGTTTTGCTATCGCATGTCAGAGAAGCTGAGGCAAAAGCTAGTGCCAAAATTCCTAGACATTTGCTCGAAAGAGAACAAGAATTACGCATGGAATTGAGCTATTATGAGCGAAAAATCAATGATTTGTTAATGAATGGAAAGGAACAGAGCAATTTGATTGAGGAGTACAACGACAAATATTTTGATTTTCGACAGCAGTATGACCAACTTATTCGTCAATTTGAATTAGAATTTCCAAATTATTATAACTTAAAATACAATCTAAAAACGCTAGATATTGATGAATTGCAAGCTTTGATTACGCCTAAAACTTGCTTAATTTCTTATTATATTTCATCAGAAAGTATTTATATTTTCGCAATAAATTCTAAGGAGTTTGACTTGAAAATTGTGGCATTAGCGAGCAAAAATGAATTGCATGATTTAATAAAAAAGTATATTCGTAGCATAAAAATGATTAAAAGGCGAGATTTTATCAAATTGTCGAGCCAAATATATGATATATTATTGCAGCCTATTCAAAATTGTTTTCAAAATATCGAACAGCTTGTTGTTATTCCTGATGCAGAGTTGTTTTTTCTGCCTTTTGAGACCTTATTAACCCAAAAAACGGATTTGAAAACGCCATATTACAAATTGCCTTATTTGAATAGAAACTTTAGTTTGAGTTATCACTATTCAGTAACGCTTATGGCTGACTCTATTTCAAAAGGCATTCTGGCAGTAGAAGAAATGAAAAGTTTTGCGGGATTTGCACCTATTTATACAGAACAAAGTAATCATTTGCAAGAAAAAATATGGAGCGAAAAGCTAGAAAAACAATCTTATGAACATTTGTTGCATTCAGAGAGTGAAATTAATTATATCGCCGATTTGTTTCAGAAAAATGGAAAACCTTATCAATGTTTTTTGCATGAAGAAGCAACGATAAAAAATTTTTTACAGGCAACAGGAGAGTTTCAATATGTGTTGGTGGCAGCTCACGGCTTTTTAGATAAACAAAGGCCTGAAATGTCTGGAATTGTATTTGCGAAGCCATCAAAAGAAGTCGAAAAAGAAAATGAGAGACATTTATTTTATATAGCAGATGCTTATAACTTAAAACTCGATGTCGATTTGGTCGTATTGAGTTGTTGTGAAAGTGGCATTGGAAAGGTGCGAAAAGGAGAGGGCATGATTGCGATGAATAGAGGCTTTTTGTATTCTGGTGCGAAAAACATTATATATACACTATTCAAAGTATATGACAAGGCTAGTAGTCAGCTTATTCAAGATGTATTTGCTTATATTTTGAAAGGCTATCCATATCATATTGCGTTGCGACAAGCAAAACTGAAACTAATAGGAGCAGAAACGACAACGCCAAAATCTTGGGCTGGCTTTGTTTTGATTGGGCAGTAAAAAGAATAAACAACTTAGATGTTTTTTTAGTGAAGTTTCATTCTCTTGTTTTTAAGGTTTTTTTTATCAAAAGTTTAAATATACTATTTTTTAAATATTGAATGGTTACTAAAAAGGAAGAGACTTTGCACGCTAAAAAATTATGATAAACGATAGTAAGCAATTTTACATTTCCTCCACCAAAAAAAAGAAAAACAACTGCCTATTATGAAAAATAAAGATTAAGCCATAACTTAGTAAAATTAAGATTTTTTACTAAAACAAAATAAAAAACATGAAATTGAACACAACTACAAAAACACTTTTGTGGGCAATGATGCTCTTTTCTTTCTTTTTTATGACAAAAGCAGAGGCTCAAATAACGCTAAACAGAGCCGACAATTATCCGCAAATAGGTGACTCTTTTGTCAGAATAGGCTGCGACACGGCAGGAATTACTGAAGGCGATAGTGGCGAAGATGTCACTTGGGATTTTTCAAATCTGACTATTTTAGGCACTTTCAATAGCGGGCCTTATATAAGTCCTAACGAAACTGGCGTATCAGCCGATTTTCCAGATGCCAATATGTCAGAAGATGCTGGAAATGAAGTGTATTATTTTTACAATGCCAGCGATAGCGAAGTGGCTTTTTTGGGCTTTAACAATGCAGGTACAGTGGTGATATATACCGAACCACAAATTGAAAAAGTTTTTCCTTTCACTTATTCTGATAGCAATACGAATGTCGGAACAAGAACTTACAACGATAATATAGGTACTGTTACAACAGAAATTACTGCCGATGCTTATGGAACGGTTTATTTGCCTAGTGGCACTTACAATGATGTATTGAGAGTGCATACGCTAGTTATGATAGAAGATGTATCAGCAACAGGTAGCATTTTTAGTGTTACGACTGACACTTATGAGTGGTACATCGAAGGTTATCCTATGCCATTGCTCGAAATTGCTAATACTTCAAATAGCAATGGCGATGAAAATACTTTTGTGAACTATGCAAGTATCGAATTGCCTGCTGGCGGCCCTGATGAATATGGTTATACTTGGGAAACTTCGGAAGAAAATTTAGCTTGCGATTGGATAGATATTACAGCTATCGGTACGGAAGTAACAGACGACTTGGAAGACGATAATATTGCAGGGCCTTATAATATGGGTGGCGATTTTCAATATTACTGGTCAACTTTCAATGAAGTATATATTGGCTCGAATGGCTATATCGCTTTCGAACAAATACCTCAAATTGCTTCTGGTGCATCTGGCTTTACTACCTTTCCTGTTCAAGATGAGCAAAACAACTTTGTCGCTCCGTTGCTGTGCGACTTGACGCTTGCAGGCACAAACAACCCAGGCCAAGTGTATGTTTACAACAATGCAACACAGTTTATCGTTTCTTTCATCAATGTGCCTTTTTGGTTCGATAATGCCAATGAATGGAATGGTAGCAATACTTTTCAAGCTATTTTTGACTTGACAGATGGCACGATTACCTTCAATTACCAAGATGTTTCTGAACTTACCGAAATGAATGCAGGCTATCAAACTGCGGCAGTACCAGCTTCTATTGGTATGGAAAATTTGAATGGAAATATCGGTATTCAGATTGCAACTGCTTTGCCAGCCGACAATAGCTGCGTGCAGTTTTATTTGCCAACTGTGCCTTTGATTGAGGTGTTAGATGTACGCCCAGATTGGAACAATAATATGGCAAACGGCGGCTTTTTTGTACTCAAAAATACTTTTGGCGACCTTATTACTGGCGTGAAAAACTCTGGTAGCCTAGCAGTGACTGATGCTGTGGAAGTGGAAGCAACCGTATTTTATGCAAATGGTGGTATTTTCGATAGCTACGAAACAAGTGTAACAGGTGGCTTGGAAGTAGGCGAAGTAAAAGAAGCGAATTTAGGCGTTTTTCCTGCTGTGCAAGAAGGTACTTATACTTTTAGTAGTCAAACAAATTTGTCTGGCGACATCAATCCTTCAAATGATGATACTAATACCGAAATGGTGGTGGTAGATACTACTGCAACAGGCGAAATGACTTTAACTTATATTGTTGATGATGGAAGCGTTCCAACCAATCCGCTTTCATGGACAGGTGCAAATTCTTATGATGATGGTTCAGGTATTTTCATTGATTTGCCTTTCGCTTTTGAAGTATTGGCAGCCGAATATTTTGTAGTGAATCCTGCTGGCGAAACGACTATTACTGCTGGTTTTCGCTCTGAAATTTTGAACAATGATGGCCAAAGTGGTAGTGCAGGAACTGTTTTGGGTAGTAAAGATGTAGCAGTAGATGAAATTACGCCAAATGGTTGGCATAGAGTAGATTTCGATGAGCCTATTTTAGTAGAAGACGGTAGTTTCTACGCTTCTTGGCTAATGGAAAGCACAGGTATTTCGTTGGGTACTTCCGATGCTGCTCCTTATTCTCGCCGTACTTACGAAATTTTGGGCAATGCTTGGTCGTCGTATCGTGAGGCTGCAACTCGTGATTTGTATATCAAAGTGATTGGTCGCAAAGTAGGCACAGATGTAATTGATGGTATTGATGACAACAACAATGCTAATACTTTCACTTTGAGCGATGCTTATCCAAATCCTACTAACGAAAAAGCAACGATTAATTTCAATTTGCCAAAAACAGGCGATGTTGTTTTTAGCATTTCAAATGCTGTTGGACAAGAAATAAGCCGCAGCAAATTGACAAATAGAGTGGCTGGAACGCAAAGTTTGCAAATCAATACTTCGCAACTCGCAAGCGGTGTATATTTGTATAGCTTGCAATTCGGCGATGCTGTTTTGACTAAAAAGTTGATGGTGAAATAGGATTTTTTAAAAAAAAATCAAAATTCATTTAGCAAAAGCTACACATGGTATGAAAATATGGTGTGTGGCTTTTTTGCTTTTGAATAAAAAAACATAGCTCATGTAGCTAGGCTACAATTGGATTTAGGTGTAAAACCTACTATTATTGAGCCTTTTAAATATCAAAAAACAAATACAATGTGCGGAAAGGTAGATGTAGAAACAACATATGTGTTGTCTGAAACTCATTTTTTTGCCTAAAATATATGTTTTGGTAGTGGATTTTTTTTGAGGAAATTTATAATCTTTTTAACTTCAATTTATAAAAAACAAAAATGCTAATCATAGTATGTTGTGTTAAAAAAAGATTAATATTAATTTTGCGTATTTTAGTTAGCAATAAAAATGAAAGAACAAATATTAATCACTTTTGGCAAAAATGTGAGAAAATACCGAAAAATAAACAAATTGTCACAAGAGCAGTTGGCTTTTAAAGCCAATTTGCATAGAACATATATTGGTATGATTGAAAGAGCCGAAAAAAACATTACACTCATCAATATTGAAAAAATTGCTAAAGCTTTAGATATAAATATTGAAAAACTATTACATGAACTATAAGATAATTTCGCAAGATGATTTAAGAATTATATCTACTCATCAAAATGTCTCTTTTTTACAAAAGGCAAAAATACTTGAGGCTATTGAGTTTACGCATTATATTTTTGATAAATTTTTAGATTTTGAGGTTGATGTTTTTGGTATTCTTGGTATGAGAAATTTAAGTGCTTTTGTAGGTGAAGTTTTTGCTAAAGCCCTTGAAAAAAAATCTGATGGCTTGCTTATCAAAAATCCTCATCAAGATGGGTATCCAGATTTACTTTTAATGGATGAAAAAGGCAAGGAATATTGGCAAAAGCTTTCTGATATGCTTAAAGATAAAGCACCTTTTAGCCCTTTTGTTAATGGTGGTATTGAAATAAAAGCTACTTGTGGAAGTGTACCGACACCTGCTCAATGCAGAAAAAAAGGATTAGAAAAACCTGATATTGGTGACCAACGAATTGGGTTTTTAAGAAAGTACGATTGGAAAGCACATCATAGAGAAACAAACAATTTAATAGGCATTTTATGGGATTTTATTGATGCAGTACCACGCATTGTAGCCTTGTTTTATTCATCTGATTTGACCGAAAATGATTGGGGCAAAATTGTTAAGCCCAAAAAAGGCGGTGGCCGAACAACAAGTGTTTCTATTATGAATAGAAAAGGCATTCAAAAAATGTATGAAGGTACTATTTTAGTCTTTGATAATGAGCGTTATATAAACTTCTTAAATCGTTATAACTCTAGCGATAAGCTATAACTTTTTTGAGGCTCTTGAAAAAACATCAATTGTTCTTTTTTAGCTTTTCGCCTAAGATTTGAATGTAAGAGAATCTCTTTCAAATGATTAAGAATTATCTCTAATCCTTTTGGTGGTATTGATTCGCCAATGATTTCTCGAATAAGTTTATCACTTACTTTTTTATTATCTTGACGTTGCCAAATATATGAATACTGCGAAATTGTATGAATAATAAAAGCTTCATACAAAGATAAAACTCTATTTTGTTCAGGATGTAATTTGTTGTCGCTACAAGCATAAGATAAGTTAGTAGTTAGTGCCGTAGCAGGCAAATTCCATTTCATTCTTCTATAAGCAGAGGTATAGCCCTTCATCAATCTATAATTATCTCCTTCTTTTACCCACGGTCTTGGCAATAATTCATTGCACTTTTGGCATCTAAGAGGTGTGTTTTTATTAGATTTATTGATGCCATTTTTGTCTTTTGAAGAACCATGAATAGCATTTTTATTAAAACCGCATTTAATACATTGATTGTCAAATGCTCCAGATTCAGATGGTGTATGAGTTACCCAAAAATATTTGTCGCCTTTCAAAATAGGTACTCGATGAAATGGAATAGTTGATGTTGCTGTTTTTTTATTTTTTGCATCTATTTTAGGAACTTGTGCTATAACATCTTTTACTGAAACCCATTTTTTTGTACCAGCTTTTTCTTCTTTAGAATGGCTGTATTTAGGGATAAAAGAAAAATGTTTTTTCCAATAATTTACCAAAGGCTCACTTTTACTAAAAATTGTTATCAAACGTTTTCTTCTTTGAGGTACGCCAAAATTTGCAAACTCAACAACTTCTTCAGAACCAATATATCCAAGTGGTTCTAAACGATTTTTAATAAAATCTATAATATTTATTAATCTTCCTTCTACTTTAATAATGGTATCTTTCATTTCTGGAACATTCTCAAATACCACAATATTTGGCAATAATGCCACTATAATATCTATTGTAGGTACAATTAGCTGATTTCTTATATCAAGTTTTGGCCGCTTACCTCCTCTAATTGCACTTAATAATTTTCCTCTTCCATTTTTCGACATACCTTGACAGGGTGGCGTTGCTAATAAAAAATCTAAGGTTTCGCCTTGTAATTTCTCTTTTGTTGAAACAATAATATCAGCTTTCAGTTCATAAATATCGCCAACAAGTGTTTGACATTTGGGATAATTGTATTTGAAAACTTCTGCCCTTTCATAAATAAGCTCATTTGCTACAATTACCTCAACGCCAATTTGACGTAATGCCAAATCACCAATTCCTCCTGATGTAAATAAACTAACTGCTTTCATTTTTTTTTGCTATTTATAGTATGCAAAAATACGTTTTTATTTCCAATAATACAACAAATTTATGAAAAAAAAGAAATCTACGAAATCCTGCTCCATTTAGACTCCTTCTTAGCAGCCGCATATTGCATATACTGTTTTATTCTCACATTTTCACCTTCCTCCAAATTTGGGTCATCATTGAGCAGCCCAATAGCCGATTCTCTGGCGATATTCAAAATTTTGGTATCTTTCGTCAAGTCGGCGATATTCATATTTAGCACGCCACTTTGCTGTGTGCCTTGCATATTTCCTGGCCCACGCAATTTCATATCTACCTCCGCAATCCTAAAACCGTCATTGGTTTCCACCATCGTATTCATGCGAGTGCGGCCATCTTCCGACAGCTTTTTTCCAGTCATCAAAATACAAAACGACTGTTCGCCACCACGCCCCACACGTCCACGAAGCTGATGCAACTGTGCCAAACCAAACCTTTCGGCACTTTCTATGACCATAACAGAAGAGTTCGGAACATCTACGCCTACTTCTATTACCGTTGTCGCCACCATAATATGCGTTTCGCCATTTTTGAACCGCAACATTTCTTCCTCTTTATCCGAAGCCGCCATTTGCCCATGCACAACACTCACCTTATAATACGGCAATGGAAAAGCTCGGCTAATCGCTTCATAGCCGTCCATGAGATTTTTATAATCTAGCGTTTCCGATTCGTTGATTAACGGATAAACGATATATACCTGCCTACCTTTTGCTATTTCTTTTTTCAAAAACTCAAACACATATAGCCTTTTGCTCTCGAAAAAATGAAAAGTTTGAATAGGTTTACGGCCTGGCGGCAGCTCATCAATAACCGAAACATCTAAATCGCCATAAACCGTCATCGCCAAAGTTCGAGGAATAGGCGTGGCCGTCATGACTAAAATGTGTGGAGGAAAAGTATTTTTAGTCCACATTTTGGCACGTTGAGCTACGCCAAAACGGTGCTGCTCATCAATGATAACCATGCCCAAATTTTTGAACTTGACGCTATCTTCTATCAAAGCGTGTGTGCCAATCAAAATTTTCGTCATGCCGAGTTCTAGCTTATCGTGAATTTGTCGGCGTGCTTTTTTGCCCTTAATAGAACCTGTCAAAATATCTACTCGAATATCCAAACCTTCGAGCATTTTTCCAATAGATTTGAAATGCTGTTGAGCCAAAATTTCGGTAGGAGCCATGAGGCAAGCCTGAAAATCACTATCGAGAGCAATGAGCATCGTCATCAGTCCGACAATGGTTTTTCCGCTACCAACATCGCCTTGCAATAAACGGTTCATTTGCTTACCGTTCATCGTATCTCGCCTTATTTCTCGCAGCACTCGCTTTTGTGCATTGGTGAGTTCAAAAGGCAATTGTTTGAAAAAGCCGTGAAAATTTTTACTCAATTCTGGAAAAACATAACCTTCATATTTTTGCCTTTGAAAGAGTTTCATCTGAATAATCTGAATTTGAATGAAGAAAAACTCTTCAAATTTCAGTCTAAATTGAGCCTTAGAAATCATACCTTCATGCTGCGGAAAATGAATGTTTTGGTAGGCTTCCCAACGGCTTATCATTTTGTAATCTTCCTTGATATAGTCTGGCAGATTTTCGGGCAAATGTTGTTCTTGCAATTTTTCAAACAATTGTTTCATCAGCTTGTGAATACCTTTGCTATCCAAATACTTAGATTTCAGCTTTTCGGTAGTTGGATAAACAGCAATGAGCCGATTATTGTACGAAATTTCTTTATTTTCTTCCACCATTTCCATTTCTGGGTGCGAAATGCTGAAACGATAGCCAAACATACGAGGTTTGCCAAAAACGAGATATTCTTGGCCAGCCTTCAAAGTGCTGCGCATATATCTGATGCCCTTAAACCACACCAAATCGAGACTGCCCGTGTCATCGCCCAAAGTAGCCGTTAGCCTATTGGCACGCTGTTCGCCAGCGGTTTTTATGTTGTATAGCTTGCCTTTGAGTTGCACCGATGGCGTTTCGCTGCTGATATCGCCTATCGGATAGACTTTCGTTTTGTCGATATAGCGAAATGGGAAATAATCTAACAAATCGCCAAAAGTATAAATTTGAAGCTCTGTATTCAATGTTGCTGCTTTCTTGGGGCCTACGCCTTTCAAATATTCTATTGGCGTATCTAATATATTCTGTTGCCTACTCAAACTATCGTTTTTTGCTGAAAAAAAAATAAATTATTCGTTATGCACTTATCTTGCTTTTTGAGTTTTTTGCTAAAAGCGTTGCGATATTACGAAATACGAAAGTACAATATTTTACTTTGAAATGCAAATGAAATATAAACTAATATGCTATTTTATGCCACTAAAATCAGCTTTTTTTCTGAAAACTTAAAACTAAGTGGCCAAATACCATACTATACTTCAAATATGAGACATATTATCTATTTATTGTAAAGCGTTTCACAATAGTTTCTTTTTCATTTTCAAACTGCAAAAAATAGCTACCAATAGGCAAAACAGAAATATTAATTTCATTTGTAAAATCTTGCTCTAATACCTTTTCACCCAGAACATTGAAAATGCTCATTCTTACAACTTCTTTTTGATGGAAAATATCTGTTTCTATCTGCAAAAAATCAGATGCTGGATTTGGAAATAAATGTATTTGATTGGCTAAGGCATTGTTGTTTTCTGAAATACCAACGCCATTTATATTAATGGTTTCGGTAAAAGAAAAGGCTTCGCCACAAAGCGTAAAAGAAAGATTGACTTCATAAATACCATTTGCTGTATAATTGTGAATAGGATTTACGGCAGTACTATTCGTATTATCGCCAAAATCCCAAACAATATCGTTGGCATGATATGGACTTTGAAACTCCAACTCGCCGATGTCTAATATCTGATGTGAAAAAGTAGTATCTGAGGTAAAAGGCAAGCCTACGCAAACTGTTTGCTGATAGGTAGAGGTATCTTGACACAAAATAGCAGAAAGTGTAACATGATATTCGCCAGACTGCTCGTATTGATAGTTGATATTTTCTTCATTTTCTATTTGTGTACCATTCCCCAAATCCCAAACATAAAAGCCGCCATTTTGTGTATAAACCAATTCACTTTCATTTTCCGTTGTGATGCTAAGGCTCTCGTGATTGATATTGCCGCTAAAGTCTGCGATAGGCATTGTGATAACACCTACACAGTTTGTTTTGACGACTAATAAACTTGCAATACCGCCTTCCTCTGACCTCCCTGCTGCTATAAAACCGCCCTCCTTAGTTGTGTGCATACTGTAACCATAATCATTACCAGTCCCAATATCATATTTTCTACGCCATTGAGGAACACCACTAGCCGTTAAACTAAGTAATTGTAGTCTTCTTTGGTTATTTAATAAAGGATCTGGCCAGCTTCCCACAATTGTAAAATTACCATCTTCTGTTTCAACAGTTTGTAAAATAACCCCTATTTCAGCAAACTCTTCCGAAAATGACCATTCTTCATCAAAATCAGCATCTAATTTGTATATATCAAAATGTTTTACAAGTGAGCCTCCCCAAAAAGAACCAAAGGTAACTAAAACACCGCCATCTTCGGTAGCTACAATATGTACTTCTCGTGCTTGATATGCCATTGGAGGTGGCATATCGTTATGTTCAATTTCAATTTCTTTGTGGAGTAAAATATTGCCTTCTTCGTCTATTTTGATGATATGAGCATCGCTCTGTGTCGAACTGCCTTGAACGCCAGCTTCTGCACTTAAAAAGTAGCCACTTCCATCTTTTGCTGCTTCAATATCATAAAATCTGCCATTGGGCAAAAAGTTGGTGTAAACTGTATCCCAAATTTCTGTACCAAATTCATCTAGTTTAATGAGGTAGGGATAGGTGTCTAATTGTTCATCTGAGTCTATATAGCCACTTACTAAATATTCTTCATTTGAGCTTTGTGCAGCACCTAAACCATAAGTACCTTGATTTGCGGGGCCTATGGTATCTATTTTAATCAAGTTTCCAACAGAATCTGTCATTAAATACAATGAATTGTTATAGTGTGTTTCATTATAACCTGTTCCTCCAACTGAAAAAAAGCCATAATCAGTAATAATAGTATGTTTAAGTGAGTAGCCATTTGTATTTTCATTAGCTTGAAAGGGAAAGTCTTGTGCTTGTATAAAGTTTCCAAAAGAATCTATCTCTGCTGCATATCCATGCCAATTATCTGTATAAGTTGAGCCAAAAATCATATGATTTCCTTGATTATTGGGCAATACACTCCAGCCATTGTGCAAGTTATTCCAGGCGTAGAGCTGGGCGAAATAAGGCGAGTCTTGTGCTTTTGTTTGGATATTGATTAACAACAATAATATGATGATTATTTTTAAGAGGTTCTTCATTTTGTTTTAGTTTTTTATGAGAAAATTGAATGATGTGTTTTTTAGAAAAGGCAGTATTCTCTTTTTTCAAAAAAATACTACCTTTGGGTGTTTACATTTTTTTTGTCATTTTATCACTTTAGACTGCTTCGTACCTCGCAGTGACAAAATTGGCATCAAAGCTTATTCAACTGCTTCGTACCTCGCAGTGACAAAATTGGCATCAAAGCTTATTCAACTGCTTTGTACCTCGCAGTGACAAAATTGGCATAAAAAGTTTATTCAACTGCTTCGTGCTTCGCAGTGACAAGAAAGAGGAAAGGTTACCAAATTGTAAACTTTTCTACATTTTG
>JBMZCV010000122.1:0-16146 GCA_049613665.1 Chitinophagales bacterium
TCGAAAACGCTTATGATGCTCCGCAAAATTGTGAAATTATACCTGAATGTAGTTTAGAAATCATAAATGTTTCGCCCACAAATTGCGATAGCGAAACTAACACCTACAATTTAAATGTCGAAATCAATTACGAAAATCTAACTACCGAAAATATCAATATCAATGGCCAAGTTTTCAATATACAAGATGCTAACGGCAATGTCTTTGTGCTAGAAAATCTAACCGCTGATGGAGAAGAAAATGTTAGCGTTGCTGCTTTTTTTGTCGATGACGAAAATTGTAACTTTACACTCGAAAACGCTTATGATGCTCCGCAAAATTGTGAAATTATACCTGAATGTAGTTTGGAAATTATAAATGTTTCGCCCACAAATTGCGATAGTGAAACTAACACCTACAATTTAAATGTTGAAATTAATTACGAAAATCAAACTACCGAAACCATTAATATCAATGGCCAAATTTTCAATATTCAAGATGCTAATGACAATATTTTTGTGCTAGATAATCTAACGGCTGACGGAGAAGAAAATGTTAGCATTTCTGCTTTTTTTGTCGATGACGAAAATTGTAGCTTTACACTCGAAAATGCTTATGATGCTCCGCAAAATTGTGAAATTATACCTGAATGTAGTTTGGAAATTATAAATGTTTCGCCCACAAATTGCGAAAGCGAAACTAACACTTACAGCCTAAATGTCGAAATTAATTACGAAAATCAAACTACCGAAACCATCAATATCAATGGCCAAATTTTCAACATTCAAGACGCTAACGACAATATTTTTGTGCTAGAAAATTTAACGGCTGACGGAGAAGAAAACATTAGCGTTGCTGCTTTTTTTGTCGATGACGAAAATTGTAGCTTTACACTTGAAAATGCTTATGATGCTCCGCAAAACTGTGAAGATATAACGCCAATTTGCAGTTTGGAAATCATAAACGTTTCGCCCACAAATTGCGATAGCGAAACTAACACTTACAGCCTAAATGTCGAAATTAATTACGAAAATCAAACTACCGAAACCATCAATATCAACGACCAAATTTTCAACATTCAAGACGCTAACAACAATGTCTTTGTGCTAGAAAATTTAACGGCTGATGGAGAAGAAAATGTAAGCGTTTCTGCTTTTTTTGTCGATGACGAAAATTGTAGCTTTACACTCGAAAATGCTTATGATGCTCCGCAAAGTTGCGAAGATATAACACCAATTTGCAGTTTGGAAATTGGAAATGTCGCACCAAATAATTGTGATAGCGAAACTAATACTTATAGCTTAAATGTCGAACTATTTTTCGAAAACCAAACAAGTGAAAGCATCAATATCAATGGTCAAACTTTTGATGTTTTGGGTGAAACAAATCAGATTTTTATCTTAGAAAATCTTACTGCCGATGGAGAAGAAAATGTTAGCGTTTCTGCTTTTTTTGTAGGAGAAGTAAATTGTAGCTTTACACTCGAAAACGCTTATGATGCTCCGCAAAACTGTAATGTTACGACACCTTGCAATATTGAAGTCATAGCAGTTTCGCCTACCGAATGCGATAGCCAAACCAATTTTTATAGCTTAGATGTAGAAGTAATTTACGAAAATCCTGTCAGCCAAACCATTGACATCAACGGACACTTATTCACTATTCAAAACGATGGCAATGAAATTTTCATTTTAGAAAACCTCACATCTGATGGCGAAAATAACATAGCTGTTACAGCATTTTTCATTGATGATGAAAGTTGTAGTTTTACACTCGAAAATGCCTATAATGCTCCGCAAAACTGTGAAGTTTCGCCCAACTTCCCTCCTATTGCAACAAATGATAACATTGGCATAGAATTTAATGAAAGTATCAATATTGCCGCTTTAGAAAATGACTTATCGCCTGATAACATCACTATTAGCATAGAGGAAATTGTGTTAGCTCCAACAAATGGAACGGCTTCAATTACGGACGATGGCGACATTTTATATACGCCATTTGATGATTTTTCGGGCGTAGATAGCTTGTATTATCTAATTTGCGACAATCAAGAGCCACCGCTTTGCGATACAGGTGTGATTTTTATTGAGGTAGAAGAACCTACTTTGAGTGAATGTATCGCTGATGCTGGTAACATTTCTATTAACACAACACTCATTTGCTCAGGCGAAAGCATCACTTTTACAGCACAAAACTATGAAGTTGGCACTACCAACAACTATGTAGGCATAGGTATTTCGCCTGTCGATAATGCGGCATATCCTGTGAGTTGCTACGAATTGTATCTGGGCGATAGCGTCACTTATACCAACTTAGATGCTGGCTTACCCAAAAACACCGATTTGTATGCGTATTCTTTTATTGGCGAAGGCGAACCGTTTAACTACAACCCATTTTGCTTTGATTTTAGTGTGGCTTCCGAAAAATTTGCCTTGCTCTCTCCTATCATTATCAACAATGGAAATCCTATCGAACCCATTAGCAATGGCAATCATATTTCGACTATAAATATGACGATTAGAGGCAGCTTGCCAGCTTATGACAACAGCGAAAATTTTGGCTTGCAGTCTTTCGGAAATAGCTATGATGGCAGCCTTTCGGTAGGCAATTTCGCCAGCCTCGATTTTTTGGTGCTAGACACACTTTCATGGCTCGTTGCGATAACAGACGCTACGGCTTGCGACACTACTTTTGTCGGACAAATTTATCTGAATGGCGAAACTTTCGACATCAATCTAGCCGACGACATCAGCTTGACAGATACTACCGCCATCGTGTCTATCAATGGCGAAGAAATCACTATTTCTAGCGATATTTTGGATATTGGATTAGATACAAATATCAATGATTGGAAAGCGAGTTTCACTTTAAATGCCTTTCCAAATCCTGCCGAAAATCAAGTTGTTATCGCCTATTCTTTGAGCAAAAATAGCCAACTCCATTTTAGCCTATACAATACTTTTGGCCAAGTTGTCAAACATATTGATTTGGCAGCACAGCAAATTGGAAACCATCATTTTACGCTAGATATTGCCGATTTGCCTGCTGGCGTTTATCTATATCAGTTGGGAAATGAACAGGAACGAGTAACTAAAAAGTTGATGGTGAAATAAAAATCTCAAATATTTTTAGAAATTAACTGTCATTACGAGGCGTGAAGCATAGCTGAACAACGAAGTAATTGCAACAACTATTTATGCCAATTTTGTCACTGCGAGGCACGAAGCAGTCCAGATTGACAAGCGGTAGGCATGAAGTTAAACGACTTTTTACCGTCTTCGGCATGAGATTACTTCGTTATTTTGTTGCACAAAACGCCTCGTAATGACAAATATTTTCAAAGCTTCCTATTAAAAAACTAAAAACCCACAACTAAAAATTTAAAACTAAAACGTACCCCAATCATCTCTACGAAAACGCTGTAAATCCTCCGCACTTGTATTCGGAAAATATTTAAATATCTCCTCATCTGACATAGCCCGCAACTGCTCAAAACTACCGATAGCCTTCTGACGAATAGTAAGCTGATGTTTTTGAAGTGCTGCTTGATGTTTATAGAAATGTTGTAGTAAATCTCGAAAAGCTCGAAAAGCTCGTAAATCTCGAAAAGCTCGAAAAGCTCGTAAAGCTCGAAAATCTCGAAAAGCTCGTAAAGCTCGAAAAGCTCGTAAATCTAGTAAATCTCGAAAATCTAGTAAATCTCGAAAATCTAGTAAAGCTCGTAAATCTAGTAAATCTAGTAAATCTAGTAAAGCTCGAAAAGCTCGTAAATCTCGAAAATCTCGTAAATCTAGTAAATCTCGTAAATCTAGTAAATCTCGAAAATCTCGTAAAGCTCGTAAATCTCGAAAAGCTCGTAAATCTCGAAAAGCTCGTAAAACCCAAAATGACAAGATGTCATTTTGGCCTGTGGCCATTTTTTTTAATACAAAACAAAAGTCTAAAATGTTTTTAGTAGCTGCCAGCAAAATAAGTGTTGAATTGTTGTGTTGATATACAAAATTTAAATCATTTTCTTGGCTACTTTTTTGTTTTGCAAAAGCATTCAGCTGTTTTTTCAAAATTTTAGCGAGTTCTCTTTGACTAGCTCTTCCTGTTCTGTGGAGTATAGAAGCTGCCACAGAACGCACAAAAGGATGTTCAGCATTTTCCAATAAATGAAAAGCTGTATTTGTCAAACCATTAGCGTGTTTGTATAGCACATAACTCGCAATCAGTTGCATCAACATTTCTTCGTTTTCTTGCTTATATTCCGCTCTTGCGAGTGCGTTCAGTACATCTTTGGCAAACTGCTTTTCGCATTTTTCTTGTAGTTCTTTTTTTGTTATATCTTGCAGGCAAGCGTCCCACAAATTCATTTGCTTGTAATAGTTTTTTTCGGCTAAATGATGTCCTATTTCTTCAAAAACATTAATGGCATTTCTTTCGCCCATATTAAAAAACAGCTTAAAACTTTCGTTCCAATAACTTTTGTCTCTATATTGCAGTATCTCTAGTGCTTCTTTTGTGTTGGCATACTGATAAGCCGTTAGGTATTCTTGAAAAGTGAGGTGTATAAAACCATATTGGCCTTCCGATTCGTAGAGCAGGCCAGCATTGCGTATCATTTCATCTAAAAAAACTGCCGTACTTTTGTCTTCTACCTTTTCGCCTATGAGTTGCACTATCTCCTTTTTTGGCAGCTCTCTAGTGTTGGCTATCATGAGTTGGTCTGCCAATATAGACAATTTATCGAGGCTTATTTCGTAAGAGAAAGTTTGAGTAAATCCCTTTGAAATACGCCACAATTCGAGCATAGTTTTCAAAGCACGTTCATACAATAAGTGCCTTTCTTTGGGCAATACGGCTTGCCATCGGTGTATTAGCACAATAATAGTGAGCAACAAAGGATTGACAGCGAGTTGTTGCAGGTTTTTGTAACTATCGTCTTCTACTAGCTTAATCAATTCTTCGGCAGCTTCTTGACTTTTCGCTTTTGCCTCCTCCGCTTTTGTTTCATCGGCGGCGGCTAGTTCTATATTTTCGTACCACACACGCAGAAAACCTATAATGTCTTCTCGTGTAAAATCTTGAATACAATAAACAGGAATATCTCTTCTAAATTGCAGGCTTTTTTGCGGCTGCAGGCCAGAAAAACGAGAGCTAATCAGCAAAGCATTTTTGCCTATATTTTGCTTTTCTATCCATTCAATCACCTGTCGTCTAGTGAGTTCGTCGCCTATTTCGTCCAAGCCATCTAGCAGAAACAATAAGCGGTTTTCGTTAAATAAATGATGTAAATGTGCTGTTTCAGAAGTTTCACATTCCAAGAGTTTAAAAGCAACAGTTTTTAAGTTTTGTGTTCTGAAACTAAAATTTGGGTCTCGGCTAAAATCTTTCAGAAATATTAAAACAGGAATATAATCGGCAAATACACTTGTTGTATCTTTTGTTTGATGAGCTTTGCAAGTTTGTAGTGCTATCCATTTCATTAAAGTCGTTTTGCCACTGCCAGGTTGCCCTAAAATCAGCATTCGCAAAGCTTTATTTTTTCGTTTTGCCTCCTTTTTTTCTGCTGCAAAAACGTCTATAAATTCTCGGCTTTCTACTCTTGTTTCTTCATCATAAATCTGAAAAGCTTTATCCAAATTTCTATAATCTTTCATAGAAACAAGGCCGTGCCAATGTTCTCTTTTCGCTCTTAGCTTTACATAAATGGTTTCGAGTTCTATTTCACGCTTGAGATAAGCCGACATTCCTGCAAATTTGAGATAACCGTGTTGCTCAAATATATGATAGCAATAAGCGTCTAAAGCTGTTTTGTGTTTTATGATGGCTTTTTCTTTGGTAGCGGTTTTTGCTTGTGTTGTATCGTTTCGGTTTTGTTCCTCTACTTTTACAAGACGTTCTAGTAGTTCACGGTTTTTCTCTTCAGAGTTCAAAAATTTTTGTTCAAAAGTCAAAAGCTGTTTTTCAAAACCTTGTCTTTCTTCTTCTTGCAAACGTTTTTGTTCTTTTCGTTCTTCCCCTTTTAGCAACTTTTGTTCTTCATCTTTTTTTCTATTTCTATAATTGAAAATAAAAGTCGTAATTCCTACGCTTAGTATCAAAGTAGAAATGAGCAAGGCAATGGTTGAAGTATCTATGTTTTCCATAAAAAAGAGCGTTTTATTTTTAGGTGTTTTTGCAAGAAAAAAATAACAAAAAGTTTTACAACGAAGTAATGACAAAAAGTTTCGCTACGCAAGTTACAAAAATTATTATTTTTTAAAAACAAAACTCTTTTTCTTTTTCTTTTTTTCAGCTATCGCAAAAAGCAACCTTTTTTCCAAAAAAAGCGTTTTGAAAAATATAGAAACAATGCAACCAACCTATTTTTTCTTCTTTTCATCAAAAAAAAATCAATCTTATGAAACATCAAATGTTACTATGGAGTAGTTTTATCTGCTGTCTATTTTTATTTACACAATGCGACGAAGCCATTGATGTAAATATTACAGATGACAGCCCGCTATTAGCCCTTTCTGACCAATACAAAGTGATAGATGCCGAAAATGCCTTTGGCTTCAATGCTTTGAAAAAAATAAACGAAACAGAAGCCGACGAAAATATCTTCATCTCGCCTTTGAGCATTTCGCTGGCTTTCGGTATGGCATATAATGGTGCAGATGGCACAACGCAAGAAGCTATGCAAGAAGCTTTGGAACTCAACGGCATGAGTTTGGAGCAAGTAAATAATGGCTACAAAGGTTTGATGAACCGTTTGAGCCAGCTAGATGAAGCCGTACAGTTCGACATCGCCAACTCAATTTGGTATGATGAAGGCTTTGCAGCTATGATTCACGATACTTTTTTAGACAATTGCAGCGAATATTATAGCAGCGAAACCAATGCCTTGAATTTCCACGAGCCAACGTCAAAAGACATTATCAATGCGTGGGTAAATGACAATACAAACGGCAAAATTCCTACGATTTTGGACAGTATCAGCCCAGATGAAGTGATGTTTTTGATTAATGCCATTTATTTCAAAGGCGATTGGAAATATACTTTCGATGAGGAAAACACAACACTATCGACTTTCTACGGAGAAGATGGCACGACAAGTCAATATGAACGTATGATGATGGAAACAAGCTTGCCATATTTTCAAAATGATTTGTTTCAAGCGGTGGATTTGGCTTATGGCGAGGAAGATATGTATTCGATGAGCGTATTTTTGCCAAAAGATAATGTTAGCGTTCACGACATCGTAAATGCCTTAGATGGCGATGCTTGGGCAGCTTGGACAGATGGTTTTAGCATGAATGAAGTGACTTTTATGATGCCTAAATTTAAGCTAGAATACGAAAAAACATTGAACCAAACTTTAACAGATTTGGGTATGGGTATTGCTTTTACAGGTGGTGCTGACTTTTCGAATATTGCTGATGCCAATTTGTATATTACGAAAGTAAAACACAAAACTTTTATTGAAATTGATGAGCTAGGCACAGAAGCAGCGGCAGTCACTTCGATAGGTATTGGCATCACTTCTGTCAATCCAAATACGCCTCCTACGGTAAACTTGAACAAACCTTACTTTTTTGTTATCAGAGAAAAGCAAAGCAATGCTATCTTATTTATGGGTAAAATGATGCAGCCACCGATGGAATAGTTTTTTGTAGTTTTTAATTTTTAGTGTGTAGTTTTTAATTAAAAAAAATCAGATTTAACTCCAAGTTTTACGGAATAGTCATATTTAAACAATATAGATACAGGTGCGAGTTTTCAACTCGTATCACATCAAATCGGTAGTTTTTAACTACCAAAGACTTTTTTTCAAATCGAGTAGGTAGCTAAAAGCTACCCTTTTGGTTTAGCACGAGTTAAAAACTCATGCTGGTATTATTAAGATAAATAATAATAGAATGTAGTAAGTGCCAAGCACTATTTAATAAACGGTCGATTCGTTGCTAACGCATTGATAATCAGTGTGTTAGCTCCAACGAGAAGTATCATTATTTCTGTCCAACTACTTATATCCGTAAAACGAATCATTAAAATTAACAAAAAGACGTAGAGACTTTGTAATAAGGTCTCTACGTCTTTTTTATGCAAAGCCTAAAATTTCAACAGCTTTTGATAACGCATTTCGCCATTTTCAAAGTGAATAACAGCCATATAAACACCTGCTTCTAAATGTGATACATCAGTAATTATTTTTGTTTCAGCATTTTTTAACTTTGTATTGCAAATTATTTTGCCTTGCACATCTAAAATACTAATTTCACTTATCGCTTTGTTTTTTCCTCCACCATTTTCTACTTCAAAAACTAGATTTTCTGCAAAAGGATTAGGGTAAATTTTCAAATTTTCAGACGTACTTGCAGCATTTTCCAAACCTACGCCAGCTTCTATTCTAACACAATAATCTTCTATTTCGCCATAGCTAAAACTTTCGCAAGGTTCGGCAACAGCATTATATTTCATAGACACACGCATCAAAGTATTGCCTAAAAGTGCATCGTTTGCAATTGTTACATTTGTTGTTATTGGTTCGGTAGTAATTTCGCCAGCATCAAAAAGCACTTCTGTATCGTCGTCAAAAAGGCCATCTTGATTATAGTCTATCCAAACTTTGAAATACTCGCTAAATTGAAGTCCCAAATAGCCAGCCGCAAGGTTTAATTCGTAGGTTTCGCCACGTTGCAAACTCGCAAAAAACTGTGAATAATCGGCATAACCACCATCTGATTCGCTGCTATTGTTGATACTTCCCAAGCCGACATAGGCAATCCATTCGGTGCTTGCATCATTTGATATTGCACTACAATAACTAATACCTACACAGTTTCCGCAGCCAACAGTAGCAAACGAAATTGTCGGCGACCATTCGCTCAACTCGCCATTTGTGCAGTTTGAACCGATTTTTATTTCATAACTGCCACATTCTTCTAAGTCTTCCAACTCAAAAGTATTGTCTGCGACATAAAAAGTTTGCGTTTCATTTGTGCTAGTGTTTGTTACATCTAGCTGATACTCTGCGGCTGCAAAAATGCTATTCCAACTCACACTTGCACTCGTTTCGCCAACAGCATCTAAACTCAAAACAGGCGGCACACAACAACCTTCGCTTGCGAAAGAGTATGTAAAAGAAGGCTGACTTTCGCTTCCTTCACAGTTTGCTACCACAAAAAACTCTAAATTCATGCAAGGCTCTAAATTTTCGAGCGTAAAACTATTTTCGCTTACGGTTTCATTGTTCCAAGTAGTAATATCGCCACCTACAACACGCCAAAACAAAAGAAAAGAAGTCGCATTATTTTCTGCCGTCCAATGCAAAGTAACTTGCGTATCCGACACATTATCGACAAAAAGACTGTGCGGAGCAAAACATTCATTTTCCACACAATCAAACTGCTGAACGAGTTGCAAAGTATTGTGCATATTTACACGGCCGCCTGTTGTCGTTATGCCGTTCAAACTCGCATTCGCATCAACGCCATTCAACACCGCATTTCGTGCCAAAGTAGCTGCTTGAGCTGGTTGTTCTCTCGCCATTTGTGCCAAAGCCGCACATTCTACCGAATACAACAAGCCTACAATGCCAGCGACATGAGGCGAAGCACCAGATGTACCGCCAAAAGCACCGTAAGAATTATTATTGGCGGCTGTCCAAACATCATCGCCAAACGCACCGACATCAATAGTTTCTAAGCCATAAGCCGCAGAAGTTACTTTTTCGTCATCGTCATTTATATTTGTTACCGTAATCAAATAATCACTTGTGCAAGTAGAAGGCACATCGCCCACTTCATCGACATTCTGATTGCCATTCATTGTGCCTGCCACACTCACAATACCTGCTTCGCCCATATCGTCATAAAAAGCACACCACAAAGGCATATCTTCGGCTTGGGCAAAATTTGCTCCCCACGAAGAGTTTGTCGCCACCACAAAAGCACCTTCATTGCCTCCACTTGCATTATATTTTTGTCGCATTTCTAGCACATAACTATACGACTCCAAAGCGTTGGCTTCTGTGCCGCTGCCACCTACCACAATCATCAGTTTTACCACCCAATTTACGCCACTCACACCGATATTGTTATTGCCTCTCGCACCGACAATTCCCGCAACAGGCGTGCCGTGAAAGCTATCCCAATCGACGTTTCCATTTTGCTCAAAAGTGTTCCAACCATAATAATCATCGACATAGCCATTGCCATCATCATCAATGTCATTATCTGGAATTTCGGCATGATTTCGCCACAAATTTCCTGCAAAATCTTCGTGTTCCAAATCAATTCCATCGTCAATAATCGCTACGACAACCGTATCACCCAAAGCCGTCAAACCACCTGTTGCAATATCCCAAGCTTCTGGTGCATCTAAATCTGCATTTAGTGTGCCGCCAGATTGCGTTGTATTATTAAATTGCCATTGTTGGGCATATTGTTCATCATTTGGCGTGTTTCTTGCTGTTATTAAATGATTATTTTGACAAACTACTACTGCTTTGTGATGAAAAATAGCATCTTGCAGTTTTTGTTGCGAAATATGTTCAGCATCAAATTCTAATAGCCAAATTGGTAAGCTCTGCGATAGCTTTTTCTTAGGCCGCAAAAATGTTTTTTTATGCTCAAAAAAATCAAAATCTTGAACAATACGTTCTATTTTTTCGCCTTCAAAAAGTTTTACAATCAATTCGCCTTTTACAAAAGCAGCTTCTTTAGCTGTTAAAGTTTTACTCAAAATCAAAAAGCATAAAATACTGATAATCAAATAAATATGAGACTTATAATCTTGCATTATTCAGATAAGTTTTAATTCAAAAATAGTTTTTTTGTATATTCAACAATCAAGATAAAGATTTTCTAGTTTTTAATCGCTAATTTTGATTTTTTAGTTTTAAAAAAATATAATACGCTCCAAGAATTTGAACCTTTTTTTTAAAGATTTAATGAATCACACCAATCTCTTATTGCCTGCCTATCGGCATCTGAAATAGTGCTATGGTCAAAATCGGTGGCGTTTTGAAATGGCGGCGGCATCACTAATTCATCTAAAGGATAATTTTCAAAATGTTGCGTACATTGAGGGCGGTGGCAAGAAGTACAAGAATTTTGAATATTTGTAGTATATGGCTGATGAAACTCTGCTCCAATAATGGAATATGGATTGTTTCCTGTAAATGGCACTAACAATTCGGTAGGATTAGCAGGGTTTGTTAGTTGGTCAATGGCTGGCGTGTGCAAAAAAGGGCTTGCCATGTGACAATTCTGACATTTATCGGCAGCTACAACATTTGGAGTCATCCATGCTTCGTTATAGCCATCTTCGTCTGGCTTTGGTAGATTATTAGGGTCGGTTTCGTCTATAATGGAAAAAAAGCAAGTCTCGCCTGTCGATAATTTATGCCCAATCACACCTAAACCACCGTCTCGGCAAAATGTTATGAATACGACATCTTGATTTTCAGTACCGTCAAAATTGCGACCTTGATAACGTCCTACTTTATTGCCTGTTTGACAAGCCATGCCAAAAGCCCAAGGATGATCGCAATCATTTGGATTCTCACTACCATTTCCCTCCTCTCCTTCTGGAAAGCTGACAGGAATACCATTTTTGGTCGCAGGCACTTCTATGGCATCGGCACAGCTAAACTTGGGTAATGGCCCTAATACTGCTTCACATTCGTAGGCATAATCAAGTGCCGTTCTTGCCGAACCAATGATGTCTTCGTTGTTTATTTCCTCTTTTTTGCAAGAATTTAATGCTACTAAGATTATCAATACACAAAATGTAGCAACTAATACGATATTTTTCTTCATATAAAGTTTTTTTTACCTCTACAACGTTTGAGAAATGAATTTTACCTACTTTTTGTAATTTTTTTTATAAGCTTTTTTTTGTAAGCTTTGTTACTCATTAAACCTAATAAGTTTTTGAAAAAACACAATATCCGAACTATTGTTAGAATAAAAACAAATTTTCTTTTGTGTGCTTGATTTTTCTCAAAAAGTCATATCTTTATCATTCACTAAATCACAACACTCACATTTTTCCTTTTTCATTAAAAAATATAACATTCTCTTGAAACAAAAATTTCAACTTCCATATTTATTTAAATTTTTACTATTTATTTTCTTTCTTTTTTCTAAAAACAATTATCTAAAAGCCCAAACAACAGAAAACATTAGCTTTTTTGTGAGCGAAAAAATGATGCAGCAAAAAGTCGTACAACTCGCTGTTGATGATGCTATTGCTTTATTAAAACAAGCTTGCAATTGTGAAACAAGCTTGAACAATAAAAATGCAACAATTCAGCTTATTTTGCCAGAAATCAGTGATGCACAACAAAGCGAAAAATCAAGATTTGAGAAAGATGTTGATTATCCTTATTTTCACTATCCCAATCATGATTATGAGTGGATTTCGGAACGAAAAAATGGCAAAATAGTTTTAACGCTCCATACAAATTCTTATCAAGGCATTAGTTTTGGCGTTTATAGCTTGTTACAAGAACGTTTAGGATTTTCTTTTTACCACCCAAAAGAAAGCCTGACACCGAATTGGAAAAAATGGCCTTTGGCACAAAATTTTAGTTGGCAAGCGAAAGCAAAATTCGACAAAAAAGGCTTTCATTTACATACACAACACCCCATAGAATTGACAGAAGCACTGCACAATCCAGATTTTCCAAATGCTCTAGCCGACATCAAAAATTATATAGATTGGCTGGCTCGAAATCAACAGAACTACTTTGAATTTTGCTTATTAGAAAGTATTAATCATGCTAAATGGCCTCCTCATGCAAAAGCTTTTGTAGATTATGCACACGACAGAGGCTTGATAGCAAGCGTTGACCTTTCGCTACACATGATACAACAAAAATCTTTTCAACTGTATCAAACTTTCCCTAAAAATCTGAAAAGCAAGAAATTACAAATAGATAAAAATTTAGCTTTATTATTTATTGCAGATTGGGATATACTCAATGTGGAATTTGCGACAGCCGAATTTATTGGTGGCAATATAGCACAAAAGGAAAAATTGCGTTTATATTTGATTGAACAATTAGAACAATACGATGCAAAACTAATGGGCAGAAAACATATTGTGAAAGATGAAAATGAAGTTGGCAAAAGCAATACAGATTATGTTTTTACAACAGAAGAAGAAGCCTTAGACAAACAGCGAGGAATGCTCATTCATACAGTCATGTTTTATGATTTGACCGAAAAACATGCTCCTGTTTATGAGAATGAAAATCAACGACATCAATATGATTTGCTATTGAAAGAAAACGAAGTTAGAGAAACATGGTACTATCCAGAGTCGGCATACTGGGTAACTTTCGACAATTCCTTGCCTGTAACATTGCTTCCTTATTTGTCGGCACGTTTGAGCGACATCGACACGATTTACAAACACGATATAAAAGGGCATATTACTTTTAGTTCTGGCTGGGAATGGGGCTATTGGTTGTTTGATTGGAGCATTGCACGCTGGAGTTGGGAGCATACTTTTAATGAAAAAACCTTGCACAATAAACCTACCGAATATCTAAGCGATATTTTTCCGAATGATAGCCTCAAAATATTTTTTGAAGAAGCCTTAAAAATGCAAGAACATTATTTAAAAGAGCGAAATTTGATGCCTTATATGACTTCTCTTACTGTTACAGATGAAGTGCCATCGCCTTTCAACAAACAATTTCATCCACGTCCAAAATATAGCTATCGCTATTTGCGACACAAAGCGACTAACGCAGAAATTAAGGAAATGCAGCAGATTGCTATCGAGCCTTTGCTGCAATTTGCATCGGAAACAAATGCGTTGTTGCAAAATTACTATGAATTACACGAAAAATATTTGATAAAAACGAGAGGAAAATCGAAAAAATTACTTTCTGAATTGCTTTATGCTTTACAAATAACGGCTTTGCGTGCCGAACATCGTGCCAATGTTTTGATTTATTTGTTGTCGAAAAGGCAAGCCGAACTGAATCATACGCAAGTCAGAAACAATGCCCTTGAACATGCTATTAATCTGCGTGCCGAAGCATTGCAAATTGTAAAAAATCAAGAAGAAAATTATCGTTACGATGTCGAAAATATCGCTCGCAAACGCAAAGGACATACTGCTTATCATTTCGGATATTTATATCCTGTCAGCAATTTGCATTTTTGGTATAGAGAAGAAGAACAAGCTCGGCATAACAAGTTTAATCCTTTGTTTTTAAACATTTGGAATATTAGCAGAGTAGCTGGATTCAAAGACTAAAAAATTTAAAAATTGTCAAAAATGCTTGACTATCTCTAGCCATAAAAAAGGCAATTATAAAAGTAATTATTTGTCATTTTTTTTAAGAAAAAAAGCACAAGCAATTTATTTAAATTACTTGTGCTTTTTTCATCTCAAAAATTTTCTTGCAAGAATTAGACAAGAAAATACATTACATTTAATTGAAAAATTATTTATAAAACCTTTTAAATAAACATTTTACACACTTATTTAAAAAGAATATTTTTTTTATTTTTTCAGTCATTAAAAAACTTCTATTTTTATGTTGTATTAAAGATAAAAAAAAGTGTCAAGAGCTTGACTAAATAGAGTTAAGAATGTCATTTAAATTTCAAGATTAGGTCACTTACAAAAAAATGACCAAAAAAAGCACAAAAAAATAGCCAAAATGCTTTATCTTGCAAATGTATTCAGCAAATAAGTGTTGATTGCCTCAAAAAAATAAAAAATACAACGTTTAGTTGTTTGGGTTTAATAAGGGTTAGCCTTCTCGGTAAAACGGGGAGGCTTTTTTTATTTTCAAATGCTATGCTTCAACCGCCTAAAATGAAGAAAGACCTTGCAAGCAAGGTCTCTATAAAACGTATCGATTTTACTTTCTTGTTTTTTTTCTTTTCTTTGCTTTTTCCTTAAACTTGGCCTTTTGTTTTTTGGCAACTTCAGCTTCTTCTTTTGCTTTTGCTCTAATTTCTCTTGCTCTTTCTATTCTTTCCTTTTCTTTTTCTCGCTCTACTTTTTTGTCATCTTCTATTTTCGTCATCGTTTCCTTTTCTAGCGGCTGAAACTTTTGGTTAATATCATCAATGAATCCCAAAATTTCTTTTTTCCCTAGCTTTTTTGGAGATGAACTCAAAAACATCTGTGGCAAACCGTCCCATGTTTCCAGCATTTTGTTGCGAAATACCTCTATATTGGCTGGTTTATACTTTTTGTTATCAATTTTCGTAAAAACAATTACAAAAGGAATCTGCCATTCTCCCAACCAATTTGCAAACTCGATATCGACATCTTGCGGCGGAATACGAGAATCTATCAATAGCATCACACATTGCAAGTTGGCTCGTTTGTGCAAATAATTTCTGATAAATTTTTCCCATTTGCGTCTTTGCACCTTCGATACTCTTGCATAGCCATAGCCTGGCAAATCGACTAAATACCAATCATCGTTTATCAAAAAATGATTGATGGTTTGTGTTTTACCTGGTGTGTTTGATACCTTCGCCAACGATTTGTGGCCTGTAAGCATATTAATAAGTGATGACTTGCCAACATTGGAACGGCCAATAAAGGCATATTCGGGCATATCTGGCTTTGGACATTGCAAAGGTGTAACAAAGCTGCCTACAAATCTTGTGGTTTTTACTATCATAAGAAATTTTTTTTGTAACTGTTTAGTTTGGGCTTTTAAGTACCAAATACTATAATAAAGCTTTCGTTTAGTGGCTAACGCATTGACAATCAAGGTGTTAGCTTGTTCTGAAATGCCCAAAAACTACTGAACGACTACTTAAAATAAAAAGTCAGTCTGTTTACTTTTAGGCAAAACTGCTTTTCAACTAAATAGCATTGCTCTTGAGCATTTTTTTTAAAGAAAAATAACTTGAAAAGCATAAAATGCAAAAATACAATAAGATTGGCGTAGAAAGACTTATTTAGGCAGGTTTTGTATTGTTTTTTAGAAAAAAAAGCAAAAACAGTAGAAAAAGCCGTACCTTGTCATGCAAAAGTAAGTAGATATTATTTTCTGACGATATTTTTTAAACATACTAAGTACCTTGTAATATAAGTAATTGGCATTTTATTTTTTTATTGCATGTTATTAAAAATGACAACTCTCACCGTTGCTGTGTGTTATCACCAGCAACTAAAAGGATAAATAGCGTATTTTAAAGC
>JBMZCV010000123.1:0-16139 GCA_049613665.1 Chitinophagales bacterium
CCTGTTGCATCGGTAACTGTAACACTATATACCGTTGTGGTATTTGGTGATACAATAAGCATTTGTGTTATTGCTCCTGTATTCCATTGGTAAGATAAAGCATTTGTAGAAGTTGCACTTATAGTAGCACTTTCTCCTAAACAAATAGTTTGGTCTGCTCCAACGTTTACATCAGCATTACCTACTGTAACTGTTACATTATCAGTATCTGTACAGCCATTATTATCTGTCACGGTTACTGTGTAAACCGTTGTTGCTATTGGTGCTACTGTAATACTTTGAGTTGTTGCACCATTACTCCATGAATAGAATGTTCCACCAGAAGCAGTTAATGTTGCTGATTGACCTGAACATATTAATTGTCCATTACCAGCTTCTGCTACTACGTTATTTACTGTAACCATTATTTGGTCAGTATCAGAACAGCCATTTGCATCATTTACAGTTACAGTATAAACTGTTGTCGCATTTGGTGATACAATAATACTTTGAGTTGTTGCACCATTACTCCACGAATAGAATGTTCCACCAGAAGCAGTAATTGTTGCCATATCTCCTAAACAAATAGATTGGTCTGGCCCAGCATTAGCATCTGCATTTCCAACTGTAACTGTAACTGTATCTGTATCAGAACAGCCATTTACATCACTAACTGTAACTGTATAAGTTGTCGTTGTTGCTGGATTAACAGTAATCAAAGCTGTTGTTGCATTGTTACTCCATTGATAGAATGTTCCACCAGAAGCAGCCAAAGTTGTGCTTTCGCCATTACAAATAGTTTGATTTGGTCCAGCTTCCGCATTTACATTAGATACACTAACCACTACATCATCAGTATCAGAACAACCATTGTTATCTGTTACTGTTACGCTATATGTTGTTGTTGTACCTGGCGATACAGTAATTGTTTGCGTTGTCGCACCATTACTCCATTGATAATTCATACCACCTGTTGCTGTTAAATTTGTAGAGTTTCCAAAACAAATTGTTTGGTCTAATCCAGCACTAGCTACTGCACTTCCTACATTTAAAGTTACATTATCAACAGCCGAGCAGCCATTGTTATCTGTTACTGTTACACTATACGTTGTTGTTGTATTTGGTGTAACAACAATGCTTGGAGTTGTTGCTCCTGTATTCCATTGATAGAATGTTCCACCAGTAGCCGTCAAAGTAGTTGAACTTCCTAAACAAACAGTTTGGTCTGGCCCTGCATTTGCAGTTGCATTACCTACTGTAACAGTTGTTGTAGCAACATCTGTACAGCCATCGGCATTACTTACTGTTACATTATATACCGTTGTTGTTGTAGGAGTAACAAAAATATTAGGTGTTGTTGCACCTGTATTCCATAAATAGGAAGTACCTCCTGTTGCGGTAATGTTTACTGACTCTCCTAAACATATTGTTTGATTAGGAGTTACATTTGCAATTGTATTACTTACTGTGATTAATGTAGAAGCTACATCTGTACAGCCATTTGCATTAGTTACAGTTACATTATATGTAGTAGTACTATTTGGAGCAACTGTTGTCGATGCTGTTGTTGCACCATTACTCCATAAATAAGTACCACCGCCACTTGCAGTAATTGTTGTGCTTTCGCCTTGACAAATTGTTTCTGCTGGTGTAATTGTTGCATCAACATTACTTACAAATACTGTTACAGTATCTGTATCACTACAACCATTTGCATCACTAACTGTAACGGTATAAGTTGTTGTTACTGCTGGTAAAACAATAAGCATTTGTGTTGTTGCACCTGTACTCCATTCATAGAATACACCGCCTGTTGCATTTAATATAGCACTTTCGCCTTGACAAATCGTTTCATCTGGCCCTGCACTTGCATTTGCACTACCTACTGTTACCATAACATCAGCTACGTCACTACAATTATTATTGTCGCTAACAGTTACAGAATAAATTGTTGTTGTTATTGGAGATACATTGATAGTAGCCGTAGTAGCACCTGTACTCCATAAGAAATTTGAACCGCCAGTAGCTGTCAAAGTCGCACTTCCACCATTACAAATTACTTGGTTGGCACCTGCATCTGCAACAGCATTTCCAATAGTTAATGTTGCACTATCAGTACTTGTACAGCCACTTGCATCACTTACTGTCACACTATAAGTTGTCGTCATATTTGGACTCACAGATATAGTAGGAGTTGTTGCTCCATTGTTCCAAATAAATGAAGTTCCACCAGAAGCTGTAAATACTGCCGTTCCACCTAAACAAATTGTTTGGTCTGGCCCTGCATTTGCAAAACTATTTCCAACAATAACCTGCACATTATCAGTAGCAGAACAACCATTGGCATCTGAAACAGTAACTGTGTAGTTTGTTGTCGTTAATGGAGCAACCAAAATAGAAGGTGTATTAGCTCCATTGCTCCACGCAAAAATAGTTCCACCAGTAGCTGTCAAAGTAGCTGAACTACCTGAACAAATTGTTTGGTCTGGCCCTGCATTTGCACTTGCGTTTCCTACCGTAACAGTAACTTGGTCGGTATCAGAACAACCGTTACCATTTGAAACTGTTACTGTATAAGTCGTTGTACTTCCTGGAGCAACTGTTGTTGAAGCTGTTACAGCACCATTACTCCACAAATAAGAAGTGCCACCAGAAGCTGTTAAGGTAGCACTATTGCCTTGACAAATTGTTTGGTCAAGTCCTGCTTCTGCTGTTACAGAAGTCACATTTACAGTTACATTATCAGTAGCCGAACAACCTGTTCCATCACTTACTGTAACCGTATAAGTTGTCGTTACATTTGGTAAAACTACCAAAGTTTGTGTAGTTGCACCAGTACTCCACTGAAAGTTAGTACCACCAGATGCAAATAAAATGGCAGAGTTTCCTGCACAAATTGTTTGGTCTGGCCCTGCATTTGCTGTTGCATTTCCTACGGTTACCAATACGTTATCTGTATCTGAACAACCATTATTGTCGCTAACAGTTACAGTATAGTTGGTACTAGTAGTAGGAGATATTACTATTGTTGGTGTTGTAGCACCTGTATTCCATATGTAGTTTGTTCCACCAGATGCAGTTAATGTAGTTGTACCGCCAGCACAGACAGTTTGATCTACTCCTGCATTTGCCTCAACATTTCCTACTATTACTGTAATTTGGTCACTTGCTGTACAACTACTTCCATCAGTAATAGTAACTGTGTAAGTTGTTGTGATATTTGGACTAACTACAATAGAAGAACCAGATTGCCCTGTGTTCCAAGCATAGAAAACTCCTCCTGAAGCATTTAGGACAGTTGTTTCTCCCAAACAAATAGTTTGGTCTGGCCCTGCATTTGCTTGAGGATTAGCTACATTTACAATTACTTCATCAGTATCAACACATTCAAATGTATTGGTAACTGTTACAGTATAGGTTGTCGTTGTGTTAGGATTTACAATAATACTTTGCGTTGTAGCACCTGTATTCCACAAATAATTTAAACCACCTGTTGCAGTTAAATTAACAGTACCACCTTGACAAATCGTTTGGTCTGGACCTGCATTTGCACTTGGTGCAGGATATACCGTTGCTGGTGCATTTAAAGAAGCACAACAATTTCCATCAACATTTGGATTATTGCTATCTAAAGCAACATAAATATTATATGGAAAAGGAGCTCCTGTATTATTATTAGGAAAAGTATATTGAAGTGTTGTCACTACACCTGTAGTATTCACATTATCAAATATAAGTGTTCCATTATTTGTAGGTAAATACAACTCGTCACAAGTTAAGATACTACCTACATTATAATACAAGTCTATTTCACCTAAATTTTCAGCATGAACAATTGTTATTGTAACTGAATTGCCCGAACATACCAAATTAGGTTCTATTGTTAAATCAATAAGTTGCTCACAACCAACTGTTACGGTAGGCACTTCACCAATACCAAAGTCAGCATTGTGGTTATTAAAACCTTCTGCTCCTGTCGTTACTTGTATATAAGGTAAGTTATTGCTATCAATTGCAATTACACCACTATTAATATCAGCAGAAGAAATAGCATCAGAGTCATTAATATCTGGTTCAGGTCCTGTACCTTGATTGGCAAGTGTAATCATGCCAATATCATTTCCATTAATAGTTAAACCTTCATCATTATATTGTGTTTCGCTAAATGCCACATAATATATTGTATTTGGGTTTAATCCATTCGTCACATTACTATCATTAAATAGGTATTGGCCATTATTGTCTGTAGTAGTTGTTGCAATAAAATTGCCATTGCTATCAAACAAATTAATAATTACATTTACTAAGCCATTTTCATTGGCATCTTGAATACCATCTTCATTCACATCGTCCCAAACATAATTTCCTATTTCTGTTTGAGCCAAGCCACATAACAATTCTACATCGCCTAAGCCGTGAGCTTTTCCGAAGAAAGCAGGGCCATTGCCATAAAGTTGGTAGCGTTTTGCACGTTGGCCTGTCGTATTATTTAGCCAAATCAAACCACCAGAGTTAGTAGCATAAGGATTAAGGTGAGTTTGTACCAATTGGCCAGAACCAGCCAAAAGTGCCATACCACCCATAGAACCTTCTTTCTCACCACCAGCACCAAAGTCACCACAGTAGAACTCTCCACCATTGATGCCCTGATTAGGGTCAGTTCCACAACCTACTAAGTTTCCTGCAACACCAGCACTTTCTACTTGATAAGTACCATTGTTGTTGTAAACACGGATAACATCACCACCAGCAACACCTGTTGAAAGTTGGTCATTGTTCCAAAAAATAGGTGGGAAATTATCATTTCCTAACTGATGTCCAGCTCTATCAATAAAGCCCAACACCATAGACCCATCTACATCAAACTCAATGTCGGATAAGATAGGCTGAGAATAACAAATTCCATCACTCAAGTTTGTGTGATGAAACATCGTATAATTATCTGTCCAAGCTTCCCAGTATTTACAATTGTCGCCAGCTAAACCGACAAAATTGGTTAGTTTTCCTTTAATATAGTCTAAAGAAAAAGAAACTTTTTCGTTAAAAGACATATTAGAAGGAGTAAACTCATATACTGTTGCTTGCAAATCTGAACGTTGTTGTGTTGCTTCTGCACTACACACAACGCCTACATACACTTTACCCAATTTTACTTTCACACCAAACGGACGAAAACTCCCACCAGCACAGCTAGGATTTGGAATATCATACGTCTCTACATTGTTTGTTGTCGGTAAAGCTCCAGTATTGATATAATTAGAAATATCAATACTTACTAATTCTTTTTCAGCCAAATTGACAACATATAAGGTGTTGCCATCTTCTGAAATATCGATATCACCCAAACCAATTTTGCCTACTTGCTCAAAAGCAATAGAATCTCGACTGGCTGCTGAAATCGAATTACCTAAATTACGATCGCCTATTGAGCCAACATTTACGCCCAAGTTTGCGAGATCAATAAAAGGCACATTGGTAGGGATAGGATTAGACAGGTCAGATACATAAATACCTCCCAAACCTTGATTTCCTAAACCTACAAATCTTTTTAAGAAAGCCGCTGAAAATAACAGCTCTTTCTTTTTGTGATATGCTACGCCCCAAACTGAACCAATCTCGCTGCCTACTGCAACGTGATGTGGTGCTGTTGTTGTTCCTGAGTTGCTATACGGAAATGATACTAACACATCAGATAGCCCCGAAGAGCCGCCATTTAGTGGATCACCATTTACATAGCAAGGAACTGCTAACTCTGGGTCGTCTTGACAATAACTATGAGGGTCATATACCCCCAAGTTGAGCATACAATTTGGACTAACGCCAAATTGTACAGTTGTACCTGTTCCTGCGCTAACGCCAACGCTTGCGGGTACTAAGCCAGTGGGTAAGTTCGTAAACTCTACCCTCACGGCTGTTCCATTAGGCACGTTAATACTATAAGTTCCATCAGGAGATGATGTGGTAGGCCCGTAAGTGCCTCCAAAACTGTCGTAAGCAGTGATACTAATACCACTTTGCCCGACTTCGAGAGAATCCTGAACGCCATTGGAGTTATAGTCACTAAAGACTATTCCCCCGACATTATTATTCTCCACACATTCCTGAGCAACAACATTACTAACTACTGTTAGTGTAAAAAAAACAGCCATAGCTGTTTTTAACACATTAGTAGAAAGAGCGTTTGTTCTTGTCGAGGTAATGTTCTCGGCAAAACAATTCTGCTGTTTCATGAATATACCATTTTTGGGTTAATTAATAATAAAATTTCTATATGGGTTTCTTAATACTAGAAGTCCGTTTGTTGAATACTATTTCTTATTCAAATAAAAAAACTAAAAAACAGTATTAATTTACTTTGTTATTTTTTAGGTAAGATTAGATATGATATAGCTATATAAATATCATTTTTGTTGGAAGCAAATGAGGTTTATCTTTTAGAAGAAGCGTGTAATAAATTATAAATTCAAATTTTAACATATATTTGTTTGTCATTTTCATAGTTTTTATTTTGCCCCAATCAATTAAATACTAATTTGTTATGTACTTACTTTAGGTGGTAAAAAAAAATCACCCTATATGATGAGTTGTGTAGTATGACTATGACGTTCTGTTACAATAATGTCACAGAGAATTGTTTAAAAAACATCCTTTTTTTGATATGCAATTTAAGCGAGTTTTTTTGTTTTAAAAAAAAAACAATTCTTATGTTACAATCTCAAAATAAAATCATTACTAAAAAAAACACTTTTTATCAAATACTTATATATTTAAAAAAAACAAATATCATTTTCGTGTTAATGTTTTTTTTATAAGATAATAAGACATTACAAATTCAAATTTTGACAAAAAGTGCAATATAAACAAAACATAGAAGAAAAATTTAATAATAAAGGGTCATTATTTTGTCAAACAAAATTAGCTATTTTATTTTAAATGTTCAACAAAAACAATGTTTTTTATAAAAAAATAAATTTTCAATTGCACTACTTATTCAATTAACTATAATATTTATTATATAATAGCGTATTTTTGAGCCATTTAAGTAGTTATCAAATGTTTCAATATTACACAAAGCTTGCACACTTTCATTTTACACCCAAAACAAGCACATATTTTTCCAATATATTTTCTTTTAAATGTTTAAAAAAAAAGACAGCTTAAATAGAAAATTCCTCATGTTTTAGTTTGCTATTTTTTTAGCATTTATTAAAAAAATGTACTTTTTTATACATAAACCATTAGCTTAATAAGTTATGCGATTTAACAAATTGTTTTCTCATAATTTATCATTATTTGAAAACTTATTAGTCCAAATTTTCTTGTGCTTGCTTTTGTCATTATTTTTGATTGTAGTACATACATCAAGCTTTGTGCCAAAAATCATAATTTTGAACTTTTAATACTTATTCCTAAATAAATAACAACAAGCTAAAAATAGTCAAGCTTTTACCTCACAAAAACACACTACAAAAGCATATTTTTCTATAACTTTATCTTTTTTGTTTAAAGTTCAAGAAAAATGCTATAAACTTTCAGCAACCATTTATATTTTACTATTTTTAGGCTTTTATTTTTATTTAAAAAAATCGTAGTGGTTCGGCACTAACATTTTTGGCTAAAAAAAGCCTATTTTTTTTATCTCAAAAACCACATACTGAATCGCTACAAGAAATCAAAATCTTATCATGAAACAAATATACTTTTGTTTATTTTTTTTTATCTATTGGCCTTTCTACGTTTCAGCAGGAGGCTTTCAAGTTACTTTGCAAGGTCAGAAGCAAACAGGAATGGGACATGTTGGCGTAGCCGTACCACTTGATGCCTCAGCAGTTTTTTTCAATCCAGGTGCTATGGCTTTTCTAAAAACGCCAAAAATAAACTTTGGCATTAGTCCTGTTTTTGCCAATATCAATTTCCAACAAGCCTCTACGGGCATTGGTAGTAGCAATGAACCTATTGTTGGCACGCCTTTCGGTGCATATTATGCAATGCCTCTGAGTCAGCAAGAAGACTCTTTTTGGTCACAGTTTAGCTTTGGCTTGGCAGTCAATACACCTTTCGGGAGTAGTGTGGCTTATCCAGATGAATGGGTTGGTAGATTTTTGGCTCAAAAAGTAAGCTTAACCACTATTTTGATACAGCCTAGCCTAAGTATCAATGTGCAAGATAAGTTAGGTGTTGGCGTTGGTTTATCGTACGGAATTGGCAATTTTTCGATACAGCGTGCTGCTCCTCTTTACGATAACAATGGTACTGAAGGAAAGCTCAACCTAGAAGGTTCGGGACGTGGTGCTGGTTTAAACATTGGCGTTTATGTAGAGCCTATTGAAGAAAAACTTGCATTTGGCGTGAGTTATCGAACCACGATTGGTGTGCCACTCGAAAATGGTGATGCTACCTTTGATGTCCCACCAGCAGTAGCCAATCTTTTTCCAGCTACTACTTTTAGTTCATTTGTTACATTACCAGATATTATGTCTTTTGGCCTAACTTACTATACAAGTACACAACAAGGAAATACTGATAAGTCGAGGGCTAGTTTTGTATCAATAGAGGTTAATCGGGCTGGTTGGAGCGTATATGAAGAGTTAAAGTTCGATTTTGCCGAGCCTGTTGGCGGTGCTACGTCTTTGGCTTCGGCTCGTCAATATGAAGATAACTATTCTTTTAGGCTAGGTTACCAACACTTTATGAACGAAAAAATAACGCTAAGAGCTGGCACAGCTTATGATTTGTCGGCTGCACCAGACTGTTGTGTTACACCAGAAACGCCAGATGCCAATAAGCTCAGTTTTTCGGTTGGTGCTACGATTCGTCCTACTGACAAAATTGATATTGATGCTTCTTTTGTTTGGGTAGAAGCTAGTGAACGAACAACAATTAATACAGAAGCTGATTTTGAAGCTACTTACAAAGTTCGTGCTTTTGTTCCAGGAATTGGCGTGCAATATTCTTTTTAGTAAAGCTTATAATTTTAAAAAATATCATATACTATATTTAAAAATTCACAACTTAAAATCTCATGTCTTTTCTTATGTTTATTTAGGCAAACATTAAAAATAAATTGCTCATTTGTAGAAGTCAATACATTTATTTTTGATGTGTTAGCAACTCAAATAGACCATATTGATTAGTGCTTGGCACTTAGTGAAAAATGATTTGACAATATCACCCACAATCCTATAAAAAAATGAATTATTCTTATTTATATTTATTTATAACCCTCTTTTTCTTTTTTGCAACTGCTTGCGACCCAAATATAGAAGAACCTCCTCCACTATCGGCTGGTACAGCCGATTTTAGCAGTTATATTGCTATCGGAAATTCGCTAACTTCTGGCAGAGTGAGCGATGGTATTGATAGCGAAATGCAAAAAAGCACTTTTCCAAATTTGCTCGCCCAACAGTTTGCTCAAGTAGGCGGTGGCGAATTTCGTCAGCCTTCCGTAGTGGGCAATGGCTCTGGAATGTTGGCTCTCGAAAAAATCGAATTTGATGCTTGCGATGGCATTGCTCCTACTCTTGCTGCAAAAACTGCCGACCCAAATTGGGCAGAAAATATTTCGAGCGAAGGGCCTTTCCACAATCTAGGTGTACCTTTTATGCAAGTAGCTACTATTTATGATACTGGCTTTGGTAGTTCGCCTACCAACCTCGCTCCTACTTTTTTTAATAGAATGGTAAGTGAGCCAGATATGAATTACGCTCAAATGGTGAGTGAAGCTGTTGATGCTTTGCAGCCTACTTTTTTTACCAACTGGCTAGGCAATAGCGATGTATTGATTTTTGCGGCTACAGGCGGCGGCTATGTCGATAGTCTCCCTCCTTTTCCTGCCGTTGATTTTTCGGTAGCTGGCATCACGCCACAGCTCACTAGCGAAGAGGCTTTCGAAAATCAATATAATGCCTTGATGGATACCATTTTAAAAAATGGACAGATAGATGGACTTCTCGCTACGATTCCAGATGTGACTACCTTGCCTTTTTTCACAACACTCGCCGACACTTATTTGACTCCAGAAGAAAAAGGCGACTCGAAAAAAGATACGCTCAAAGTGCTTGATGTAACTGACTGCGAAACTCGTCATCATCTTTGGTACAAAACCGAAAACGATACTTTGCCTGTGCGTGAAGGAGATTTAGTGCTATTTTTGGCAGTAGATTATATTGGGCAGCCTATCGGAACAAATAATTTGGAGTTTGGCTACCATCGAGCAGCACCTTTGCACAATGCCTATGTGCTTGATGCAGCAGAGATTAGAGCGTGTCAAGATGCAACAGAAGCTTACAACGATATTATTAGGCAAGTTGGCGAGGAGCGAAACGTGCCTATCATTGATATGGATTTATTTTTTGAAAGTGTAAAAAATGGTTTTGGTGTGCAAGGTATCCCTATAAATGCAGGTTTTATCACAGGTGGTATGTTTAGTTTAGATGGCTTGCATCCTTGCGATAGAGGCTATGGAATTTTGGCTAATCATTTTATTGACGAAATCAATACAATTTACGAGGCTAATGTACCAAATATTGATGTGACGCAGTTTCCTTGTGTAGTTATTCCTTAGATTTTGTTTTTTTGTTAAAAAAGAGGCCTCTATATAGATAGAAGGCCTCTTTTTATTTTTATAATGTTTTATCTTTTTTAGGCGATATTTCTTCTCAAAAACACTTTCTTTTATTTTATAAAAAAATGATAATCAACTATATACAAATTTTTTTTTTTCATACTTATAAAAAAAAACTGCGATATTTTCAATAAAAAGTGTGCTGTTTTATGTTCTATATAGCTTATCTTTAAAATATTATTTTTCAAAAAAAAAAAACTATGAAACAATTAAGCATTTTCCTCCTCTTGCTGATTTTGAACTTGCCTACTTCAATAGCTCAAAATTGCGAACTTCCCTCCGTTTATGCCAAACTAAATATCAATAATGTGGAAGCTTCTTTCCCTCACGGCGGCGGCTTGTGGCGAAGTCCTGGTTTTGACCAAAATTATCTCGTGCCAAAACCTCAAAATAATGAAACACCTATCAATGCTTTGTTTTCGGGCGATTTGTGGATAGGTGGCATTGATTCTTTTGGCATTCTGAAATTTGCTGGACAAAGCTATTATAATGAAGAGTATTGGGCTGGCCCACTTAACGAAAATGGACAAATAGAAAATGACAATTGTAGTCATTTCAATCGTTTTTGGAAAGTAAATGGCGAAACAATTACCGAATTTCGTACTGCTTTTGCCCAAAATGGAAATACGCTCCCAATAAATGAAATTGCCGAAAGTATTTTGAAATGGCCAGGCAGAAACAACCCTCATTTTAGCAATTTTGAACTGCCACAAGACCAAGATTTAGCTCCCTTTTGGGATTTTGATAATGATGGAAATTATGACCCATTGCAAGGCGATTATCCTGTTATAGATGGAGAACATAGTCCTTTGTATGCCGACCAAATGATTTGGTGGATTTTTAATGACAATGGTGGCCAACATAACACTACTAATGGCGAAGCTTTGCGTATGGAAATTCATGTATGCCGACCAAATGATTTGGTGGATTTTTAATGACAATGGTGGCCAACATAACACTACTAATGGCGAAGCTTTGCGTATGGAAATTCATGCTTTGGCTTACGCTTTTCAAACTGATGATGAGTTAAACGACGCTACCTTTTGCAAATATGATTTTATCAACAAAGGCTATTCATCGCTTATAGAAACCTATGTAGGTTTACACATTGATGTAGATTTGGGGACTTTTGACAATGATCATATCGGTTCTATTCCATCGGCTAATATGGGCTATGCTTATAATGGTACGACACAAGCTGGAGTAACTTTTGACAATGAATATGGCGAAAATCCACCTATCATTGGCACACAATTTTTGTATCCTATAAAAGAAAATGGGCAAGCGATTGATATGGCTGCTTTTGTGCAAACCAACAACGATTTCGGAACGCCTAGTAGTTTAACAGATTATCCAGATTATTACAATTTGATGCAAGGTAATTGGACAGATGGCACGCCTATTACTTATGGTGGAAATGGTTTTTGGGGAAATGAACCACATCCTTATATGTTTTCTGGCGAGCCTTCTGATGCAAATGATTGGTCGGAATGTAGCGAAAACATATTTCCTAATGACAGACGCTATATGATGTCGTGCGGCCCGTTTAGTATGGAAGTTGGTGAGCGAAAAAGCTTAACTATTGGCGTATATTGATTGCGTTTCGATGAAATGAGTGTTTGCCCTTCGGTGCATGAAGTTTTTACAGAAGTGGGAAATTTGGCAGATGCTCATCATCAAAATTTAGTTTCTACAAGTAGCAATGAAACTTTTTTTGAAGCTGAAAATAAAATGCTTGAAGTTTGGCCAAATCCTGCTACTGATTTTTTGCATATAAAACGACATAACACAGCTTTGCAAAATGAACAACAAGTCTTTCGTTTGTTTGATGTGCAAGGCAAAATTGTTTTTTCTAAAAATTTGACTGCTGAGAAGAATGATTTTTCGGTTGATGTTTCTAAGTTTAAAACAGGTATTTATACTTACCAGTTTTTGGGCGGAAAAATGGATGTGGAAACTGGGAAGGTTTTGGTTTTGGAGTGATTTTTTAGAAAAAAAGACAACTCCTCAAGATTTAAAGAAAATCTTGAGGAGTTGTCTTTTTATTTAACATGATTGATTTTTATAGAATTAATTGCTTCTTCAATTTTCGGCGTAGTCTCTTTAATATATTTTTTCATTGATAAAACAGTCTGATTTAGTCCATCTAAAATATCTTTTTTATTATCTGCTCTAGCAGTAAAGATAAATATAGGCATCAATATAGGCATAAGTGGCAATAATAGATAATCCCAACCAGAAAACTCTCCAATTTTACTCTCTGGAAAAGTAGCTATAAATTCATCTTTTGGAGCATTTTTAGATACTGGAGGTATTTTTATTAAGTCTATGAAATTTTTATACATATTTGCTGCTTTACTAATTTCATCAAATATTACTTCACGTTTATTAATTTCTTCAACTAAAATTTCAGTTCGTTTTTGCATTTCCTGTTCCATTTCTATCTTATTCCACACACCTACATTTTCATTAATAAACGTTTTTTGGATTTGCTTCCAATTATCTATTTTATCACACATTATTATTTTACATCTTTCAGGCAATCTTTTTGAAAGAGAATCCCAAAAATTAGCATACACTTGTCTCTTAATTTGCTCTTTTCCAAAAGGTTCTATTTTTCTTCCACTTATTAGCACTTTAGGTTCGCAACACGAAGCTGGAATAATTGGAACTTTATGTCCAATTTCTTGTTGTATTTTCTTTGAAAAATCCTTTATTTGTTCTTGTTGATCCGCATCTGCTTTTGTAAGAATAATTGTTAAAGAATATTTTTCATCTACAAATTTTTTTATTATTTCTACTTCCATTGGTTGTATTCTGTGACTGCTCGCATCAATACAGAAAAAAATAGAATGAAACCATTCTTCAATTGAATATGCTGTGCTATGTTTTGATAGCTCGTCATGCAAATATTGCAACCAATCTTCTGATTTTCCAGGTTCTAAACCCCATGAATCAAAAATTCTAACTGGAAATCCTTCAATCTCAGTATCCCTAGGATGAAAACCAGCCTTTGTAACTGATTCACCAACACCAGTTTCCATCTCATTTTTACCATACAAATAATTTACTAACGTACTTTTTCCAACGCCTGTACGTCCTAATACCACAACATTATATCTATTTATTGTCTTCATTTTTATAATATTTTTTAATTAAAACCATAATCACATTATCAACATCCTTAACATATGCCTTTACTTTGTCGATTTCATTATTCAAAATATGTTTGTCAACAACATAACATACCTCTGAAACTGCATAACCAAAAGCTGCCGTTAAAGATGCAGCAATACTAGCAGAAATTGTTCCGCCTATTAAAGCTCCAACAAAAGGTATAATTTTTAATAGTCTTGCAACAAAGAGCTTCCCCCCTTGAGAAAGTAACATCCCTATACCAGATTTTATTGAAGTTCCGATTTCAGCTTCTAGCCATTGTAAATCATAAACTCCAAATATTCTTACAGTCATTTCCATTTGATTTAGCAGCAAAATAGGAGCATCAGCATAAGGAATAGGTACAAATCCCACTCCAAAACTTACTCCTGTATGTTGTAAAATTATTTTTTTTGCTTGTTCTTTTTTGAGTGACAAATCAACTTTCTGGGCTTTAATAAATGCCTCATGCAATATTTCAGGTAAGCTATCTACTGACCATTGAACTAATGGATATAATTCCAAATATTTTGGCTTAATATCTTTCCTATTTGTAATACTAAATGTAAAAACATTAGATTTTGTTTCAATATAATTTTTTAACTTATCCAGTTCTTCTGACGTTACTAAATCACATTTAGTAAAAATTACAGAAAGGTGAACATTATTATCATTTAATTTTTGAATTACTTTTATATCAAAATCAGTTATTCTATGGCTTGAAGCTTGAATACAATACCATACCAAATGAATTTGTTCTTCCGCTAGTTTCTCGTTTTGATTCAGTACAAAATCAACTACATTATCCGAAAAATGCTTTTCTTTTTCAGTGCCAATTTCATATCCAGGAGTATCGTATAAAACTATAGAAGTATCTTCAGACTCATACATTTGAATCTCTTGAGTTATTGGTTTGCCAGTACCTGTTTTTGCTATATCAGCTCCAAAAACTAGGTTTATTAAAGTGCTTTTGCCTACTCCTGTTCCACCAATAATTAGGATATTAGGCTTTTTTAGATTTTTTTTATATTTTTCAAACTCTTCATCAAATCTTTTTTGGAAATCCATTGTGTTTTATATTTTTATAAAATGAAATAAATTGTTTTTTACTAAAAGCTTTTCAAAAACACTACCAAAATAAGACATTTCCGTGACACTTAAAAGATTTTAACATTTCAAATACATTAACTTGACTATTTTAAAACAAACTAAAATTTATACACTAACAATAAAGTAAAAAAAACAATTATATGTAAATTTTTGAAAATAAACAAGATAATACATAAAATAAAAAATCCTCAAGCTTTTTTTATTTTTTAAAAAAAACTTGAAGATTTAACAAAACTTTTTTCACTAAAAATCCTCTAATACTTTATCACATCAACTCCCAATTTTACTAATATTGTTTTGATACAACTCAAAATCATCATGTATGCAAAATTTTGAGTTTATTTTTTTTCCAAAAAAACACCAATATTATCAACAATCGCTTTCGACTCTTTGCCTACCCAAATCAAGTGTCCCCATTTATTTTCTACCCAAATCAATTCGGAATGTTTGATTTTTTGTTTTGCATGAAGCGGATGCTCTTTAGAAATGGAATTATCGTTTTTGCTATGCACAATCAAAGTTGGAGCAGTAATTTTGGTTATAATATTTTCATCCAAATCGTGTTCCAAGTCTGTCACAAAACCACTTTTTGAGCGTTGAGTCATCAGCATTTTTTTCATATCTAAAATTTCTTCCTCCTCAAACTTTTTCATTTTGGTGGTTGTCAATTCTTTAGCCATACTTTTTATGATGAGACTAGGCAAAAATTTCAGAAAAAATCGCAACATTGCCCATGTAAACGCTTCTGTTTTTGGGTGAAACAATAGCTGTGCTTTTCGATACAAACCATCTGTCGGTTGCAACCATCTTTTACTAGTGGAGGAAGCCAACACTAGCTTTTCTACTCGATTTGGATATAAACCTGCTATCGCAATAGCCGTAAGTCCGCCTGCCGAAATGCCTACAACACAAAATGAAGCAAAGCCCAATTTATCCATCAATTCTACAATGTATTTGGCTGCCGCAACAGGTGTTTTATTGTTGGCAAGCGGTGTGTTTCCATAGCCAGGCCGAGAAGGTGTAATCAACATCAATTGCTCGGTGTTCAAGTGTTTATGTGTCAAAGTTTCCTTTGAATTGGCATGGCCACCATGCAAAAACAAGACGGGCTTTCCTGTTCCATAAATACTATATTCTATCTGCCCTGTTGAGGTTTGTATTATTTCGTTTTTCATTTTTTTTTATAATATAAAAAATATTCAAGGTAGGCTGTCAAATTTCATGGTGTTTTTTTATAAACATTCGCCCTATTTTTTGTAAGAAATGACAA
>JBMZCV010000124.1:0-15854 GCA_049613665.1 Chitinophagales bacterium
TTGCTTTTGGGCAAATTTAAAATTTTTGACCAAATGATTTCACTTTGAACCTATATTTCTTAGTCAAACATTAAAAATAAATTGTTTATTTGAGGAAGCTAACACACTCATTTTCAATGTGTTAGTAACCCAAACAAGTTATCTTTATTAGTGCTTGACACTTATCATTTATATTGCCTTTTTCTAGGCAAAATCTCAAGTATTTTTTTTACATCAAAATCTAAAATTATAAGATTTTTTGTAATAACACATTGTAATTAAATTTTTCTGTAAAAAGAAAAATAAAAACTTTTATTGCAAAAAATAACACACACTATTTTATTGATATAAATTATTGATTGTCAAATATTAAGATAATCTTTTATTATACAAACTAAATTTTTCCATTATTTTATAGACACTTACTATACAAGTTTATTCACAATGAAAGCATATATTTTTCCCGGTCAAGGTTCTCAACGTCCTGGTATGGCTAAAGAATTGTTAGCTCTTTCTCCATACTCCGCTCAAGAATACCTTGAGATGGCAGACGACATTCTCGGTTTTGAATTGAGCAAAATAATGACAGATGGTACAGTCGAAGAACTTCGCAAAACTAGCATCACTCAACCAGCAGTTTATGTGTACTCTGTTATTAAAGCTAGAATTTCGAGAGACTTCAAACCAGAAATGGTTGCTGGACACTCACTAGGCGAGTTTTCTGCCTTAGCTGCTGTGCGAGGCGTTACCTTTGCAGAAGGTTTGCGTATTGTTCATAAGCGAGCAGTAGCTATGCAAGCAGCTTGCGATGCACAAGTCTCTAGTATGGCAGCCGTTTTGGGCTTGGATAATGAAATTACTGAAAGAATTTGTGCTGAAATCACAGAAGAAATTGTAGTTCCAGCCAACTATAATTGCCCAGGCCAATTAGTGATTTCTGGTACAGCAGCAGGTTTGGCAATAGCAAAAGAACGATTGATGGAAGGCGGTGCAAGAAGAGTATTGCCTTTGAGAGTAAACGGTGCATTCCACTCGCCTGTTATGGAGAGTGCAAAAGCTGAATTGGCAGAAATAGTTAATAGCATCAAATTTTTGAAGCCGCAAGCTATGTTATACCAAAATTTGACAGCTATGCCAACAAACGACCCAGAAGAAATTCAACACAACCTAATTGAACAGCTTACTTCTCCTGTAAAATGGATGCAAACTATCGAAAACATGATTGTTGATGGTGCAAGACAGTTTGTAGAAGTAGGTAGCCGTCCTGTTTTGGGCAATATGATTAAAAAAATCAATAGCAAGACAGTACCTGTTTTACTTTAGTCAAACAAAAAATAAGTTGCCCATTTGTTGAAAATAACACACTACTCATTTTTGGTGCGTTAGCAAATCAAACAGGCTATATTAATTAGTGCTTAACATTATTTATATGATTGTTAGAATTGTCAAAATGGAATTTCAGCCCGAAAAAGCAAATGATTTTGAAACGCTTTTTAAAAGCATTAAACACAAAATTGTGCAAACAGAAGGCTGCTTTCATCTCGAATTGTGGAGAGATATTTCTAATCAAAATATTTTTTTTACATATAGCAAATGGGAAAGTCAGTTTTTTTTAGACCAATATAAACAAACAGATGTTTTTAAACGTGCTTGGCCAAAAGCAAAATCTATGTTTGCCAAAAAGCCAGCAGCATGGTCTGTGAAACAAATAGTTGTGCAGAAAGCAAGCATATAAATTATTAAAAAAAAGAAAGCTGTTACAATACATATTGTAACAGCTTTTTTCTATCCTACTATTTTATTTTTCACTCAAATTTACTTAATTGATATTATTTTGATTGCAAAAAATCATATTCTTTCATTAGACACTTACAATATTGTTATAGGCAATTTAAAAGATGCTTTAAGTCTTTTTTTAAATGAAAAAATGTTTTCTAGCTATTTTATTTTAGTTGATGAAAATACAGAAAAAAATTGCTTGCCTTATTTGTTAGAGATTTTAGAAAAAAAATCAAATAAGCATATTATTCATATTAAAAGCGGTGAAATTCACAAAAATATAGATACTTGCAGTTTTATATGGCAAAAAATGCTAGAACAAAATGCCGATAGAAATGCTTTATTTATCAATTTGGGTGGTGGTGTAATTGGTGATATGGGTGGTTTTTCGGCAGCAGCTTACAAGCGAGGTATCGCTTTTATTCAAATTCCGACTACCTTGCTCTCGCAAGTAGATGCTTCTATCGGTGGCAAACTCGGCATTGATTTTATGAATATTAAAAATGTAGTTGGCTTTTTTCAAAATCCGCAAGCTGTTTTTATATATCCGCCATTTTTGAAAACCTTACCGCAGCGTCAGGTACTCAATGGCTTTGCCGAAATCATCAAACATGCACTTATTGCTGATGCTGAATATTGGGAACAATTGAAGAATATTGGAAAAATAAATATTCATACTGTTTGGGAGAAGATTATTTTGCAATCTTTGCATATAAAAAAGCGAATTGTAGAAATAGACCCTTATGAAAAAGGCTTGCGAAAAGTCTTAAATTTTGGGCATACTATTGGTCATGCAGTAGAAAGCTATTCGCTCGAACATGACGAAAATCCGCTTTTACATGGCGAAGCAATTATTATCGGTATGATAGCAGAGTTGTATTTATCGCAAAAAAACTTGCATTTTCCTGACCAAAAATTAAAAGAAATTATTACTTTTTTGCAAAGCTTATATCCCAAATATCATTTGCCTTTGCAGAAAGTAGATGAGATATTAGCCTATCTCAAAAACGACAAAAAAAATATAGGTAATCAAATTAATTTTACACTTTTAACGGATATTGGCAAAAGCGAATATAACCAAAAAGCAAATAAAACCGCTATTGTAGAAGCTTTGCATTTTTATCAAAATCTATAAGCTGTCTCTTTATTTCATTTTTTTAGCACAAAACCAACATCAAGATGTCAAACCTTCTTCAATTAACAAAAAACGATGAAAATATACAGGGTCAAATTTCTTTAGATGGCTCAAAAAGTATTAGCAATAGAGTTTTGATAATCAGAGCTTTATGCAGTAAAGAATTTGATATAAAAGGACTTTCTACTTCTGACGATACAAAAGCAATGCAGCAAGCATTGGCAGAAGAAAAAGCAGTTGTTGATGTTGGAGCTGCTGGAACAACCATGCGTTTTTTGACTGCGTTTTTTGCGACTCGCCCAAATACTGAAGTCATTTTAACGGGTTCGGAACGCATGAAACAACGACCAATTGGGGTTTTAGTTGATGCTTTGCGAATGTTAGGAGCAGATATTAGCTATTTGGAAAACGAAAATTGCCCACCTTTACACATTAAAGGTAAGCAGCTTGAAGGTGGTGAAATTGAAATTGATGCAAGTGTTAGCAGTCAATATTTATCGGCTTTGCTCATGATTGCACCTACATTAAAACAAGGTTTACGATTGCGTTTGGTGGGCGAAATGGTCTCCAAGCCTTACCTCGAAATGACACTTCGTATCATGCAATATTTTCGCATTACACACGAATGGCATGAGAATGTTATTTTTATAGCTCCGCAAAAATATCAAGCTCAAGATTATGTGGTAGAAGCTGATTGGAGTGCTGCATCTTATTATTATGCGATGGCTGCTTATAGCAAAAATTTAGATATTTCTTTAAAAGGATTATATGCTCAACGCATTCAAGGCGATAGTGTTTTAGACACTTTGATGCAGCAATTTGGCATTGAAACTACTTATTTAGATGATGGTATTCGTTTGCAGAAAAATGAAAAAAGCTTACCTACATATTTTGAGTATGATTTTGTGGAATGTCCAGATATTGCACAAACTTTAGCGGTTGTTTGTGCAGGATTGAAAATAAATGCTACGTTTCGAGGTTTATCTACTTTGAGTATCAAAGAAACGGATAGAACAGCAGCTTTGCAAACAGAGTTGGCTAAATATGATTGTCGTTTTTTTGGCGAAAAAGATGCTTGGCATTTAGAATCGCAAAACTTTAACAATAACAACATAAAAAGTATCGCAACTTATCACGACCATAGAATGGCGATGTCGTTTGCACCTTTGGCTATGCAGTTGAAGCAAGGTTTAATGATAGAAAACCCTAGTGTTGTGAGCAAATCATATCCAAATTTTTGGCAAGATATTCAGCAATTAGGTTTTAATATTGAGAATGTAACTAATAGTTAAAATATTCTTTATTGAAATAAATATTAGGCTCGCCATTTCTTTGATAGAAAACGATAACACGGCCTTGCACCTCAAAATCTTCAATAATTAGCTCAGAAACATCTATTTTTTCGCCTTCATAAAAAGCCTTTAGACGGCCATTTAAGTCAGTATAAGCTACAATTCCTTCAAACATTTTTATTTTTCGAGGTGTATAATACTCTAACAAATGATTTTCGCCTTTATAAAAAACATTCAAAAAACCTCTTTCATCAATATACATCAACGTGTTGTCCTTAATTTCGTAGCGTTGTGGTACATCTGGCGATAGTTCTTTTACTTCTCCTTCCCAATACACTTTAAAAACATTTCTATTTGTAACATAAGCCAAAATATTATCACCACCTTTGTAAGATTGCAACTCAAAATTTTCTAGCTCTTCAAACTCTTCATTTTCATAAATCACAAAACTATCGTATTCATCGACATACACCAAAAAATTGTTGCCGATATGATAAGATGCTGGTGCTTGATGATAAATTTCTTCTAACAAACCATTGTGATAAAAGAAAAATAAGTCTCTATTGGTCAAAAAAGCTACCGAATTGTCACTAGCTTTCATTTCCTTGATAGTTGTTCCCAAGTTGCTAACTTCTTCGCTTTCTCCTTGATAATGAACGTTTAACACATTTTTAAAATCTATAAATGCAAATACACTATCGCCCAAAGAATACTGCACATCTGACAAACCAACTTTTTCTTTTTCATTGCCAAACCTTACAAATGTACTGCTTCTCGATTGGTCTATGAGATAGTGTTGCGACACGCCATAACTCATGCTGGGAGCAATATCTAAGATTTCGCTTTTACCATTATAGTATCTTTTTCGCTGGTCTAAAGGGTCGAGATAAATCAAAAAATTGCCTCCTAAACGAATATCGCTCACTTCGAGATGTTCCAATTTGTGAAAATCGCCATTGTCAAAAACGATTAAGCGGTCTTGTTGGTCGAAAAAATAAGCTAAATTTTGAGATATAGCATTTTTTGGAAATATTAGATAACAACAAAAAAACAGGAAATAAAAAGGAAAGCGGAATTGCATGGTGGTTTTATTTTTATAAAAAAAGTGATATTTCGTACTGTTGAAACGCCAAATATAGGTATTCTATTTTCCTTAAACTTGCCGATAAATCTAAAGTTTAAGTTTTTCACAATTATATCTCAAGCATTTGGCAATTTTCATCTCAAAAAACCTATACCTAAATAGCTAATCTTTTTCTAAAAATTACTTTTCAACCGAAGTTTCCCAGCCATCATAGATGCCATCAAGTTCATTTGCTTTTTCCCACAAAGGCAAAGTATATCCATCAATCACATCATAAGTTACCTTATCAATGCGAGAAACAACAAGTTTATAGGTATAATTTTTGTCTTCTGCTGGCACTTTTTCTTTAACAAGCGTTTCAAAATTTAAGTTTTGGCAAAAAAGCTCAAATATTTCTAAGTTTTTCATCTCACCAAAATAAATCCAATGGCTAACGGCTCTTTCTTTGCTCAAATCATCGCCATTTTCACTCAAAACATATAATACTTTTTTGTTTTTTATTTGCTGCATAATCTTTGGTGTAGGATACAACTTGTCGAAATAAATTTGTTGCAAGCCATCTTTTTCACATTTATATTCATAAACATAAGTTGGATATTTGAGCATAATCTCCGAAATAACCTTTTCAATAACTGTTGTGTTATCGGTATAAAAATAAAGCGTTCTAAGATTATTTGCTGTCAAATGGCCTGCAAAACTCAAATTTAGTTGATTTTTGTAAAATGCCAACACCAAAGCATCTTCGATTTTCCATAGTTCGCTTTCCTCCTCTTTAATCGCTAACCCATTTGTGCTAGGATTCAACAATTGTATCGACAAAGAAATCACGTTTTCCCTTGTAGTTATTCCTTTATTTTGGCTAAAATTTAAATCTACTGCAACAGTACTGACTTTTTTATCAACATTTTTCAAATAAGTTTGCCAATCATCTTGATAAATAGGTTTTGCTCGAAATTTTTCCAACAACTTAGCAAATAGTTTCATAATAATAATTATTCCAATTAAATAAAAACAGCGATATAATAAACAGCTTAAATAGAGAAAACAAGTTAGCACTTTATTCTTAAATACTCTTATATTTTTAGCTGAAACTGACTTTCAAATTAGTTTTTAAACATTTTTTTTTTGATTGCCTAAATAGTCAAAAAATCACATTTAGTAACAGTAAAAAAATAAGTTCACGATTTGAGGCAGAGATTTTTTGAGCTACAAGGCGAAAAACACAGTCATAGCCATAGCTATGGCGAGGCTTTTCAACGAAGTTAGGTCAGAAAATGTCAAACGCAAATAAGGAAGTTATTTTTTGAGCGTTACTTAATAAAAAATGCTTACTTTTATTTATTTATGCAACCGCTTTTTCGCTCAAAAAACAGCTTTGCCTAAAAAAGTAAATAGTTCCATTTCTTTATCTCAAAAACCTATACCTAAATAGTTACGTTTTTTTTATCAAAAAAGAAAATAAGTGTGATAAAAAGATATGTCATTTTCGTACAATTTTTCGTAAAAAAAACTTATCTTTAGCTCGAAAAATGAAAAAATATGTCTTCTAATAATATACCCGTTCGGTCAAAACTACCAACAACAAGTACAAGTATTTTTACTATCATGTCGCATTTGGCAAAACAGCACAATGCGATTAATCTTTCTCAAGGTTTTCCAGATTTTGATGCTCCTCAAGAACTAATCAATTTGGCAAACAAATATATGCAAAATGGTTATAACCAATATGCCGAAATGCGAGGCGTAGCAGCTTTGCGAAACCAAATTGCAAAAAAAATAGAACGGCAATATGGACGCAAAATAAATGCAGATAATGAAATAACTATAACATCTGGTGCAACGCAAGCCATTTATGCCATTTTGACTGCTTTGCTGCGAGAAAATGATGAAGTAATCATTTTTGAACCAGCTTATGACTCTTATGTGCCAGCTATTCAGCTTTCGGGAGCAAAGCCAATTTATATTAAAATGAATGCTCCTGACTACAAAATTCCGTGGGACGATGTAAAACGAGTGATGAACACACGCACAAAAATGATAATCATTAATTCGCCCCACAACCCAACAGGCACAATGCTCACAGCCGATGATATTGAGCAACTGAACAGAATAGTAAGAGGCAGCAATATCTTTGTATTGAGCGATGAGGTATATGAACACATTGTTTTTGACGAAAATCACCACTATAGTATGCTCATGCACCCTGAGTTGTATGAGCGAAGTATTTGCACTTTTTCATTTGGCAAAACTTTTCACACAACAGGCTGGAAAATTGGCTATTGTGTTGCTCCACCTTATTTGATGAAAGAAATCAGAAAGGTGCATCAATTTATGGTTTTTTCTGTCAGCACACCTATGCAATATGCTATCGCCGAATATTTGCAAAAGGAAGAAAATTATATGAATTTATCGAATTTTTATGAAGAAAAACGCAATTATTTCTTAAAATTGATAGAAAACTCTTCTTTTAAATATGGCAAAGCAGCAGGTTCTTATTTCCAGATGTTAGATTATTCTAACATTACAGATGAAAAAGACACCGATTTTGCGGTTCGGCTCACCAAAGATATTGGCGTTGCGGCTATTCCTATTTCAGTTTTTTATAGCAATAAATTAGACCAAAAAATGCTCCGTTTTTGTTTTGCCAAAAAGAATGAAACACTCGAAAAAGCAGCTAAATTGCTTTGCAAAATATAATTTTTTTTAAATATTCTAAAAAAGCAAGTTCCAAAAAACTTGCTTTTTTTATACCTTTTTCCAACTAAAAATAATATATCTTATGCTCTGTCATTTTCCCAAAAAATGGCTAAAAATTATTTTGCCTCCCACCATTATTTCAAAAGCCAAAAACTTTGCCGATGTTGTTGTCGATACAGTAAATTATGGCGATAGCAACCAACGAAACAAGGCAAAAATTAGAAATGACCATTTTATCAGCAAAATAGGCGAAGAAGCCGTTTGTGCTGCTTTTCGGTATATTGGCCAACCAATAAACACCCCAGATTACAAAATTTATAAAGGTAATGCCAAGTCTTGGGCAGCAGATTTAGTTTCAAATAACATCGAAATAGCTGTTAAAACGCAAGCAAGATTGCAGGCGAAAAAATATGGTTTGTCATGGACATTTCAATCTTCCAAAAAACGCTTCGACCCTATTTTGAATGAGCCAGAAAGCTGGGTTTGTTTTGTGGTTTGCGATGATACGAAAGCAAACTATGAGTGTTTTGTATATCAACCACAACAAATAAAAAATCTCGTTTTTGAAGCTCCTATTTTATCTCACCTCAAAGGAAAAAAGCAAGTAGTATATGCTAAAAGTTTAAAATAAAAATAACTATAAACTAGCACACAAAAACCAATAAAATTGTGCTTGCTTTTATTCCAAAAGTCATTTAAATGTAAATATGCAATTATTTTTAGAGCCTATATTGATTATATGTTTTTTTTATTATGATATAAATAGCTGATTTCAAACAATCAATACATTGTGTTTTTTTAGCATCATACTAGATTTAATAAACTTTTATTTTTATAGAAAACTTTATCGAAAACAGTTTGTAATATAAACGTACTACTTTAGTATATATCTGCAAAACATCTTTCTTCCTACTCCTTTTTCAACACTAACTTTATTTATTTATTTAAACACTTGTCTTATGAAACATTGTACTACTTTATTAGTACTGCTATTGCTATGTGCAAGCTATAATGTAATGGCTGAAAAAAGCAAAACTACTTTTTTTTATGGTGAACCTATTGCCAAAGAAGTTTATGCTCATCAAAAAATTGACCAAGAGCTAAAGGATTATGCTATTTTTGAGCTGAATACAGAAAGAATTAATGCTTATGTTAAAAATGCTTATTTCAACGAAAATCTACATTTGAAACTTGGCGATACATATGATTGGAAGCTCAATTTGTATGAAAACGATATAAGAGCTTATAATTATTTGTTGAGAGAAATGGGCGATGAGCGAACCAGTACTTTGAACCGTACCGAAAATATTACTTACAAAGGTTTTGAAACAACCGATAATGGCGGTGAAGTACGTTTGAGTATCAAAAACGATTGGTTTTGGGGAATGGTTACGGCTGATAAAACAGAGTGGATTATTCAACCTTTAACCGATTTTGTTAGTACGGCTAACGCAAAACACTTTATCGTTTATGATGCTACTGATGTCATCGATTCGCAAAGCAGAACATGTGCTGCAACAGCGGCTCATAATCTTATAGGCGAAGTAAACATTGATGAAATAGCAACAAAGCAAGCAGTTGCATGTCAAACATTGGAACTTGCGATGGCTGCCGACAAATCTATGTTCAATAAAAAAGGTAGTACATCTGCTACTGCCGATTATTTGACTTCAATTGTCAATTTGATACAACCAAACTACACACCTTTCGACCTTGAATTTAGTATTGTGGAGCAAGTTATCATTACTGGTACTGACCCTTGGGATTCTAGCACAAATGCTAATACTTTATTAACAAGCTTTTGCTGTTGGGCTGGCTCAGGCACTAGCCAACAATTGGGTTGTACAGGAGCGAATAATTTTGCCAATACACACGACTTAGGGCAGCTTTGGTCAAACAGAGATTTTGATGGTTCTACTGTTGGATTAGCTTGGACACCAGGACTTTGTAATAGCATGTTTAAGTACAATTGTATTCAAGATTTTGGAGGCTTACAATCTATGCGTGTAACTTCGGCTCACGAAATTGGACATAACTTAGGAGCTCCGCACGATGATTCAAATGGCTTTATTATGCAGCCTAGCGTCAATTCTTCTGCTACACAGTTTTCGCCAAATTCGACAAGTGTTATCGGCAGTACGGTAACTTCTGCTTCTTGTTTGTCTGCTTGCGAAAATTGTTTTATACTTACTTCTATCGAAACAACGAACTGCAACCCAAATACTGCAACCTATGATTTGGAAATTGTGATTGAGCATATTAATACTTCTGGCATTGTTACGCTTTTAATAGATGGACAATTTTATGTCGAAGACTTTGGAAGTAGCCCTCAAACTATTATTATCAGCGATTTGGAAGCCAATGCTGCTGAAGGTATTGAAGTAACTATTCAGGATAGTGCTGCTCCTAGTTGTATTGTCGATACTTTTTATGATGCTCCTATTTCTATTTGTCAATGTATGGTAGCAGCAAGCGAAGATTTCAATGATTGTGCTTTGCCTAGCGGATGGACTAATAATGCCACAGGCACAACAACAAGTGCTGACTGGGATTTTAGTACTGGTACGACCGATAATCCTGGAAATCTTGATGGTACTTGTATGGTGCATTTCGACGACGACTTTTTCGATGGCGATGGTGGCGAAGCAATGGAACTTATCTCTCCTAGCTACGACTTGTCGAACTACGAATCGGCTGACCTTAGCTTCGACTATAATCACCAAGTTTATGATGGTGGTGCATTTACAACAGATGTTTGGTACAACGGAAGTTGGATAAATGTTTTGAACGAAACAGCAAATGCCTGTGGAGCATGGGGTTGTAATTATCCTCGTGCCGAAATAAACATCAATGCTTATTTGAGCAACGACTTTAAAGTGCGTTTCGCTTATACAGACGCAGGTGGCGACGGCTGGCAATATTATGCCGCTTTCGACAATTTTGAAGTTTGCGGTGTTCCTAGCTCAGAGCCAGCTACTTGTAGTACACCTACTAATCATACCGAAGTGGCGATAGGTGCTACAACTTTAACACTTGGTTGGGACGATGTTGTTGCTGCCAATTCGTATGAAATTGCAGGTAGAAAGCAAGGAGGAACTTGGAATACTTATCCTGCCAATACAAATCCTCGCTCATTTAGTGGTTTGAAAGCCAACACGACATATGAATGGGGCGTAAGAAGTGTTTGTGCTGGTGGTGAAAGGTCGGATTGGTCTAGTGTACGCACTTTCACGACAGCAGCAGGAAAAAATAACTCACAATTGGCAGACCCTTTTGGCGATGCAAATAGCGTTTTGAGTATGAATATTTATCCTAATCCTACGAAAAATACGGTTAATTTATCGTATAGCAATCCTACTGAAAATGAGGTAACAATTCGTATAGTAGATGTCGTTGGCCGTCAGGTTTTGGTACAACAACATACTTCTAGCATCGAAAATCGTCTGACTTTGGATATTAGCACACTCGAAAAAGGCTATTATTTTGTAGAAATAGATAATGGAGAAGCCAATGCTATTGAGAAATTGATGGTTTGGTAATCAACTTTTGATTTTTCTTTATTGGGGAAAAATTAAGTTGGCATGCATTTTTAAAATGCTTGCCAACTTTTTTTATATCTTAATCTGCCTAACGGTCAAGTATAAGCGTAGTGCGGGATTAGAAGCACTTCGTTTTCGGTTTGCCAATATGTTTGTTAATTTCAATTCGTTCAAATTTAGCACTTTAGCCCGCATTACGCTTATACAATGTTAGCGGTAGTTTTTAATTTTTGAATACCGTTTTTCCGTCTTTTTTCAATTCATACTTGTTGCCCTTGCCGCTCAATTCATAGTGGTCATTGGTATACCAAATTCCCGAAGCTGCTTTCTTTTCTTTCAAGTCTATCTGTTCGCCTCCGTTTAAGTAAGCTTTCACCGTACCTTGTGTATTGTTGAAGGTCATATTCAGCACATCGCCTTTGTCATTTTCTGCTTTGATTTCGACTTTCTTGTCTTGGTGCTCAAAAACCAACTTCCCATCTTTCTTTAGTTGGATGTCATTGCCTTTTCCTCTCAGTTCGTAGTGGTCATTTTTGTACCAATACCCTGAAGCTGATTTCTGTTGCCTCATATTGATTTCCGTTCCACCGTTCAGATAGGCTTTGACCGTTCCTTGGGAATTGTTGAAGGTCAAATTCAGTTTATCGCCGTTCTCGTTTTTGGATACTGTCATTACAATATTGTCTTGGTGTTCAAAGACAGTTTTTCCATTCTTTTTAAGCACGATATTGTTCTCTTTTCCGCTCAAATCGTAGTTGGCGTTGGTATACCAAATACCTGATGCGGATTTTTTTTCTGTGAGTTCGGCTTCATCGCCCTTGAAATTGATTGTTACCATACCTTTGGTATTGTTGAAATCCATATCAAGCTTGTTCCCATTTTTGTCCGAAAGGGATTGATTGACGATATTGTCCTTGGCAGTTATGGTTGTTTTGGTGTTGTCAATGCTCTTGTTTTCTTTTTTCGGATTTTGGTTGCAGGCTGTGAATAGCATTGCAGTTGCGATAGTGAATGTCAGGATTTGTTTGTTCATTTTGTTGTTTTTTAAATTAATCATTTTGCCCTATTTGTTTGGTTTTTCGGGTTCGTCTTTCGTTAAATTACCGCTAACGTCCCCGCATAAACGCAGTAAGCCCGCATAGGGCTTATTGCCGTTTTATGCTTTGTTCGCTTCCGTCTTCCTTTTTTTCTTTTTTACCGAACTCAAACCAAAGGATGAATTTTATTTTTTTATCAACCGCACTTTTTCAAAATCCACTTTTCTTTTTTTTTGCCGAACTCAAACCAAAGGATGAATTTTATTTTTTTATCAACCGCACTTTTTCAAAATCCATTTTTCTTTTTTTTGCTGAACTCAAACCAAAGGATGAATTTTATTTTTTATCAACCGCACTTTTTCAAAATCCATTTTTCTTTTTTTTTGCTGAACTCAAACCGAAGGATAAATTTTATTTTTTTATCAACCGCACTTTTTTAAATCCACTTTTCTTTTTTTTGCTGAACTCAAACCGAAGGGTAAATTTTATTTTTTTATTAACCGCACTTTTTTAAATCCACTTTTCTTTTTTCTTTTTTTTTGATGGAAGCGAACTAGGATATATCAGGACATTTCGCCCTAAAAGTTCCTTGTTATTGTTTAAATAATAGTTTTTTACAAGTCCAAGTTATCTAACGGACTCTTGACTTTTTGTATCAAATTATTGCTAACGTGAGTATAAATCAAAGTCGTTTTTATATCACTATGTCCTAGCAAAGATTGAATAATGCGTATATCTGTGCCTTGTTCTAGCAAATGCGTTGCAAAACTATGTCTTAAACTATGCATAGTAAAATTTTCTGTCAAACCTGCTTTTTCCTTTGCACGCCTAAATACTTTTGCTAAACTACTTTTGGTATAAGGTTTTTCTTTATTCTGACCTTCAAAAAGCCAAAATACAGGTTTATATTTTTGCATATAAATTTGCAATAACTTAGACAAAGCCGCACTAAGCATCACAACACGGTCTTTTTTACCTTTACCCTTCCGTATCCAAAGTTGCTTTCGCTCAAATTGAATATCATGCACTCGCAAATGCACAATTTCACCACTCCGCAAACCACCACCATAAGCCAAATACAACATACACAAATGTTTCGTATTTTGAACTTGTAAAAATAACTTTTTTACTTGCCTATTACTCATCACTTTAGGCAATGCCGAAGTTTTGCGAGGTCGGTGCAAACCCTGTAAGACAAATTTTCCTTTGCGAGCTACCTTTTCGTACCAATATTGTATAGCACTATAATGTCTATTCAATGTTTGATAGGCTATATCTTGTTTAGATATTGCATTCAAGTAATTGCGAATAGTATTTAGTTCAAGTGCCTGTTCCTTTTTTTCACAATCCAACAAAAAACGTGCAAAAGCACTTGTATAGTTCTTTACCGTATTTTTGCTGTATCGCTCCAAAATAAGTGCATCTATATACTTATTTAATAATGGATGTAAACTTTCTTGATATTTATCTACCAAATAATTTTGATAAGATGGCCAACCGCCTTTATCCGCATAACGGTCATAATCCAACTGTTTCGGACTTCTGTCTATAAAAACAACCTGATGCAACTCACAAGCTGCCGACAAACGAGCAACAAGCTTGCTATCTTTAGCAATAAGCCAATATTTACCTTTAGCAATATACTCACGTTGAATTTGTTTTTCTATCCATTGCACCAACTCCAAAGAGTGCCAAACCTGAACTTTTAACTGATTGACTGTATAGGCACTAACAATAACTTTAGCTTGTATGTTGTGATTGTGAATATACTTTAAAATCTGTTTAAATTCAGCTTTTTCCCACAACTCGAAGTAAGTTTGCAATTTATGAGCATTGGTATGATTAGCTAAAGCTACCCATTTTCGCTCTTTTTTATGCCAATAAGTATGATGTAGCTTTTTAAGATAATCAATATAAGGTTCGTAATAAGGTATTCTAAGCCAAAATTTACCTGCTTGCAAAACAACAGTTACTTTAGGACAGTTCTTTTCAGAACTTATGTCGGCTAGGGGTTTTCCACTCTCTTTCACCGCTACCGAAGGTTTGTTCGCAACTTTTTGTGTTGCTATGGACGTATTATCGAACTGCTGAGGAGTTTGTTCGGTTCGTCTTTCAGTGTTGTTTACATCGTTTTGGCTTTTTGCAATCTTATAAGGCAAACCTAATTGCTTAAATGTTGCAAAATCTGTTTTGGTATAAGGTATATACCAAACTCTTTTTGTTTTTGAATATCGTCTATTGGTAAGTGTTTTGAATCGTCTATTGGTAAGTGTTTTGATTTGTTGTAGCCAAAATAATTGATTAGAAAAATGAAAACAAATTATCCATTTATTTCTATGAAAAGCCTTTTTTACTACAATACATTTTTCAGCAACACTCATCAAAAGGTATATTGTTTTATACTAATGACTGCAATAATAAAACATTTCATTCAAAAAAACAAGCATTAATCAAACTTTTGTATTTAAAAAACCATTACTTCTCAGTCTTTTCCACACACATTTCCTCCAAATGATATGAGAGATACTTCCATAGACATTGCTACTTGACTGTGCATAGTTGTGTTTTTCTTAGTTTTTCTGAAATCTAAAGATATTTTTTCTCAATTTTATTTTTTGATTTAAGTTAAAACCATAATGAAACGTTTTTACTTCATTAATATTTTTTTTGTCACTATAAAAAAACACATACCTAAAATTATTATTAATTATATTTTCTAATGTTTTAACTCTACCAGAGTTATCATAAAGGACATAAATATGGTAAACAGATGTCGAACAATACTCACAACCAGAGTAAGTATAGTAAATCAATTGAGATTTATTGTTGTATTTGCTCTTATAAGTCCAATTATTGTAATAATAATCTTCATCTAATTCATCATAGCTGCTTATTATTTTACCTGAACTATTATAAACTATGGTTGTGTCAGAGTATTCACTACTTTTCAATTTCATAAATTCTCTAGGTAAAAAATGATTGCTAATTATATCAGGAAAGTAAGAACTATAAAACTTAATATCCAATACTTCGTTTTTAGATAAATCTATTTTAACTATTTCTCTTTTTGAAAGAGCAAATTCATCCTTCACAATAAAAGTATATTCAACTTGAACACCTAATATTATTTGAAGAAGAAAATATAAGTTTAGATAGTTTATCATATCACTTTTTTACTATGAACAACTAAGTTACATCAAGATATTTCACACTAAAAGTTCCGTGTTATAGTTTTTTTTATAAGTTCAGATTTGTCTAACAATGGTTCGGACATTTATACATTTTTTTATCAAAGGTTTAAACATACTATTT
>JBMZCV010000125.1:0-15841 GCA_049613665.1 Chitinophagales bacterium
GACAAAAGGGAAAAGCGATACATTTTTTTGTCACTGCGAGGCACGAAGCAGTCTTTTTTTTGCATCACAAAATGCCTTGTAAAGACGAAAAGTCGGTAATTTTTTATTGATAATCATGGTTTTATTTAGATGGCTTCGTTCCTCGCCATGACAAAAGGGAAAAGCGATACATTTTTTTGTCACTGCGAGGCACGAAGCAGTCTTTTTTTTTGCATCACAAAATACCTTGTAAAGACTAAAAGTTGGCATTTTTTTATTGATAATCATTGGTTTTATTAGATGGCTTTGCAGGCTCGCTATGACAAAAAGAGGGAAAAGCGATACATTTTTTTGTTACTGCGAGGCACGAAGCAGTCTTTTTTTTTGCATCACAAAATGCCTTGTAAAGACGAAAAATTGGTAGTTTTTTATCTCTAATTATGTATAATCTTACAATTAGGCAATAGCTTTTTTAGTTTTTCTATTTTCGCTTTTGGTATAGGCCTTCCAGATAAATAAAGTATTTTTAAATTTTTCAGTTGTCCAATTTCTTTGGGCATTTTGGTTAGATAATTACGACTTAAATCAAGAGTTGTTAAATTTTTTAGCTGTCCAATTTCTTTAGGAATTTTTTTTAATTGATTAGAATTTAAATAAAGTGTTGTTAAATTTTTTAGCTGTCCAATTTCTTTAGGAATTTTTTTTAATTGATTAGAATTTAAACAAAGTGTTGTTAAATTTTTTAGCTGTCCAATTTCTTTAGGAATTTCTTTTAATTGACTTTTTGTTAAATCAAGTGTTGTTAAATTTTTTAGTTGTCCGATTTCTTTAGGGATTGTAGTTAATTGATTGAAACTTAAATAAAGATATTTTAAATTTTTTAGTTGCCCAATTTCTTTAGGAATTTCTGTTATTTTACTGCCTGTTAAGTCCAAAACTTCTAAATCATCTTTTAAATCTACTAGATTATAAGCTGAACGATATTCTCTTCCTGTTGTATCTATCATATAATCAATTTCCTTGTTTTTGACTTTAGCAAAACCTCTATAATCAAACTGTTCTGCTTGATCATATTTATAATCTATCATCTATCATAATATCGCCCTCTTTATCAATAAAGCCAAACTTATTGTTTTTATAGGCCAAAGCATATTTTCCCTCATAAAAATAAAAAGCATCTATTATCTTTTTATTTTTAGCGTTTAGGCTGTCGGCTTTTAGTTTTTCATTTTCCGCAATACTTTTCTGTTCCAAAGCATCATTTTTCGCTTTTTCCGCAATACTTTTCTGTTCTAAAGCTTCATTTTCAGCTTTTTTTGCCTTTTTCTTTTCTTCTTCTGCTATATTCAAGGCCCTTTGAGCCTTTATTTTCGCTTTCTCTGCTTCTTTTTCACTTTTTATAGCCTCTATTTTCAGATTATTGATTTGTTCAAAAGTCTTATTTATTCTCATCTTAGCACTATCCATTTTGTTGGGGCAATCTAAGAAAGCAGCGAAATATTTGTTAATTGCCTTTTCGTATTGTTCATTTTGTGCAGCAACATCGCCTTCATTTATGAGCTGGCAATAGTCCTTGCATTCTTGTGCAGTTGCTTGCGGTGCTATGCCTAGCAAGAAAGCGTAGAGAGATAGGAGGCATACAGTTTTTATAATTGTGTTTGGCATGGTCACTTATTTTGCTGAATGAGAGTTTTTTTGTTCAAATTCTTGTGCTTGCTTATTCATGAAAAACCTTGCAGTAGGGCAATTGCTGTTGAAGCTTGTTGATGGTTTCTTTTGATAAAGAATTTTCTTTGATTTGCAAGCTTTTCAAACGCTTTAGTTGAGCGATGTCGTTTGGAATATTAGACAATTTATTATAATTTAAATGCAAGTCGATTAAATTGGTGAGCTGTCCGATTTCGTTAGGAAGAGTTGTCAATAAGTTGCTATTCAAATCAAGCATTGCCAAGTTTTTTAACTGTCCGATTTCGCTCGAAATATCAGTTAGTTTGTTGTAGTCTAAATACAAGTTCGTCAAATTTTTTAATTGCCCAATCTCGCTTGGAAATGTCGTCAATTGATTTCCTTTCAAGCCAAGCGTTGTCAAATTTTTTAATTGTCCGATTTCGCTCGGTAAGGCTGTTATCTTGTTGTAGTTTAAATGAAGTATGTCCAAATTTTTCAATTGCCCAATGCCTTCTGACACTGCGGTCAATTCGTTTAAACTCAAATCCAAAACTACTAAATTTTCTAGCATATTTATTTCATTAGGAAATGTCACAAATTTATTGCCACCCAAATTAAGGTTTATTAAATGTTTTAGTTGGGCGATTTCGCTCGGAATATTAGCTAATTCATTGTAGTTTAAATAAAGTATTTCTAAATTTTTTAGTGCCCCTATTTCTCTTGGAACACTTGTTATCTGAGTTCGTTTTAAACTTAGAATGCGTAAATTTTTCAATTGCCCAATTTCGCTCGGAATGCTTGTTAGTTGATTTCTATTTATATCTAAATAAAGCAAATTTTTTAATTTTGTGATTTCGCTCGAAACCTCTTTCAACTGATTGTTAGACAAATAAAGTGCAGTTAGATTTTTTAGTTTTGAAATACTAGGCGGAACTTCAGTTAATTGGTTGTCGTTTAAGGCCAGCGTTTTTAAGCTTTTTAATTTTGTGATTTCACTCGAAATTTCAGTTAATTGATTGCCATTTAAACCAAGTACCTCTAATTTTTTTAGCCTTGAAATATCATTCGAAATTTTAGTTATTTGATTGGTATTTAAATAAAGCGTTTTCAAATTTTTTAGCTTTGCAATATCGTTTGGAATTTCCTTTAATTGATTGTTGTTTAATAATAAAACTTGGAGCTGCTGATGCTGCAAAATGCTATCTGGAAAAGCACTTAGATTTTGAAATGTTAGGTCTAAGGCTACGATGTCTTCTTTTAAATCACGAATTTTATAAGCCACTTTATATTCCGTTCCTGTGGTGTCTATCAAATATGCCTGACCGTTTTTTGTGACTTTAGCATAGCCTGTATAATTAAACTGTTCTACTTTGTCATATTTATAATCAATCTCAATATCGCCTTTTTTATTGATAAAACCGAACTTCTTGTTTTTATAAGCTAAAGCATATTTCCCCTCATAAAAATAAAAAGCTTTTATTATTTTTTTATTTTCAGCATTCAAGTCGTCGGCTTTTTGCTTTTCTTTTTCAGCAATATCCTTTTGCTTTTTTACCTCTACCAAAGCATTTTGAGCCGATAATTTGGCTTTTTCTGCCTTTTTCTTTTCCACTTCCGCCACATTCAAAGCTTTTTGCGTCTCTTTTTGTGCTTTGAGTGCTTGTTGCTCATTTTTTTTTGCCTTTATTTTTAGCTGATGAATTTGAGTAAAAACATCATTTATTTTTGCTTTCGCCTTGCCCATTTTATCTGGACAATCTAAAAATGCAGCGAAATATTTGCTGATAGCTACTTCAAATTGTTGGTTTTGAGCAGCCGTATCGCCTTCCACTATCAAACAATTGTAATCTTTGCATTCTTGTGCTGTCGTTTGTTGTGATATGCCTACTAAAAACATGTATAGGCACAATATTTTTATCGCTGTTTTTGTGTTTAGCATAGTTTTTTGCGTTTAAGGAGTCGTTCAGAAGTTTTTGTGAATAAATTCTATTCCCACGTTACTTTTTTCTTTTTCAAAACAGAGCGGAGGCTATCATTCAAAATTTTCTCTTCATCTTTCAGCAAAGCCTTTATTCTATCTAGTGCTAGCTCTAGCTCGCCATTTTGTTGCAAGCCATCTATGACTAATATTCTACGTTCTACTTCTTGCTTGTTGTAGTCGTCAATTCTTTTTTGAATATTTTTATTGGCTATCGCTAACGAGTTTGCAGCTTGCTGTGATTGATAAAAAAGAAAAACTGCTAAAATGGCAATTGCAACTGCTATTAAAGAAATACGTTTTGCCATTTGACTTTGCAATTTTGTTTCTATAGCATTTTGTTGTGCGATTTCCCAGTTTTCCTCCGCCTTTTTTCGTTGTATTTCTGCTTCTTCTTTTAACTTTCGTTCCTTTCTAAGCTTTCGTTTTTCCTCACTAAGTTTTGCTTTTTGTGCAATGCGTTCTTGTTTTGCTCGCTCTTTTGCTTCTTTTGCCAAACGCTTCTCACGGCTTTGAGCAATAGGCTCTAACAGCGAGTCGTGACTAAGCTCATAAGTATTGCCCAAGCGATTTTTTTCACGCCTAATCAAGCGAGTTTGCAATAGTTGTTCTAAAAACTGTTGTGCAACCTTAAACCTTATTTTCAATAGTTCTTCATCTACGCCTATTCTACGGTTTTCAACAATGAGTTCTTCTTCTATCAGTTGTCGTGCTTTGTGCTGTTCATTTGCTGGCAGTTCTGCAATTTTACTTTCATAATATTGGTTTTGAATATTATCCATATTGCCAATATCTTTTGGAAATATGGTGATGTCAATTTTACCTTTCGCTTGTTGTTTCGCTACTTTTGTTTCTAGATGTTGACACAAAATCTGTAACTGAAAACTTTCTATTTCGCCTTGCTCATTGCTCAAATAGTCTAACATTTTGTCAAGTGTATCATCGTCATAATCAAAAGCTTGCGTCCATAAATCCTCATCTTGTAGCTCGGCAGGAATTAAAATAGCATCTTCGGCGGCGGTGCGTAGCAAAGGCTTCAAATGATAGCGATTAGACAAGATAGCAGGGAGTTGTCGGCTCATTTCGTCCATGAGACTCAACTTGTCGGAGCGAATCAGAAATAGCAATTTGACAGACAAAGGGCTAAACCATTGCAGTTGCTCGGCAGTGCGTGCCGCACGATTGATTTGTTGCAGTTGTTGCCGAATATTGTCGGGCAATCTATCGTTGAGCATTTCGGCAAGTTGCAAGCTACATGCTTTTCTATCGGCTTCTTGATGCAGAAAAAACTCTTCAAATTGGTCGAATACAAATAGGGGCAAAAAGTCTTTCGCCTCAAACTCGCAAGCTTTTAGGCATTGCCACAAAGTAGGCGTTTTATTATTTTCCACATATTTTTGTAGCAGCTTTTGGTTCACGAAAGGTTCTAAAGCATTGTAGATATGCTCTAATGGTGTAAATTTTTTGTCTTGAAAACGTACTTCTAGCGGATAAATATCTTCGTCATTGAGCAGAGGCATCACGCCAGCCTGTATGAGCGAGGTTTTGCCAATGCCAGATTTCGCAAATACGACACCCAAATCTTTGGCTTTGATAAGGTGTAAAATGTCTTCTATTTCATCGTTGCGGCCGTGAAACAGCAACTGCTGACTTTCCTCGAAAGGCAAAACGCCCGGATAGCGATTGTTTTTCATCTTGTTGCTGTTTTAATATTTAATGAGTTTTTCTAATTCTTTGCTGATATTTTTGTAGGCAAGGTCTTCATTTGAAATGCTAATGGCTTTGTTGTCACTTGGCAGTTTTGGCAAATTTTTGTAAAAAGTGGCATCTTCCAAATCGCACGGTCTTGTCAAAATAGGAATGATTTGTTTCTTATCGGTGTGCGGCTGAAACAATAGTTCTTCCATTTGGCAATCGCTCCAAAAATCGCTGCTCAACAAAGGCAAAATAATATCGGCATCATTTATCATTTGAGCGAGGCGAACATTATAGTCTTGATGCCCCAAAATATCGGCTTTGCTACATAACTTTAAATGCGTTTTTGGTTTCAAAGCTTTTTTTAGCTTATCATAAAAACTTTTGTCATCATCTGCATAAACAACCATTACTTTTTTATCGGTTTTTGTTTTTGGTACAATTTGCTCATCTGGCATTTCTTGTAGCAGAGTTTCTATAAATTCATTGGTATTTTGCGGAAGAAACTCAAAAGCAAATTTATTTTTATAAAACTCTTGGGTTAAAAAGCCACAATCTATATTTTTGTGTTTTGGCGAAAAACTATCTATTGGCTTAATTTTTAGACTTTCGAGCAACATGCGAAAATGCCATGCTTCAAAATTGAAACCTAAAAACAAGAGTGATACATCTTTTAAATGACTGATAATTTTATTGGGAACAGCATTGGCATTGCTCACCAAACTATGCACAAACTTTACCTCATCTTCGGCAGTCAAAACCGTAGAGCTTGGGTCTTCTAGCGAACCAAACAAGTTGTAAACTAAAGGCTTTTCGGCATCAAAAGCCCCTATGTTTTGCTCATGTTCTTGTTTAGAAAAATGATAATACACACTTTGCACTTTCTTTTTTTTCTTTTGCAAAGCACGAAACATAAAGTCATCTGGCGAGGTATTGATGATAAGATGGAAAGGCAAGTTGGCTAGTTGCTGATAAATGCCAGGAATAGCAGCACTTCCTTGCCTATATATTTTTTTCATTCTACTCTCCAAACGAATGCGTTTTCGCTTGTTGTTGGCTAAATATTGCTGAAAAACATAGTGCAAATTATTTTTGTGTGACTCTTTGTAAAATATCTGTTCTTTATCAAGGCGAGTAGTAATGTATTTTGCAAAAGCATGATGTAGCAATATGTTTTCATTTTCATAGGCTATATTAGGCAAAGCATCGCCTAATAACAAAACACACTTTTGCTCTTGTATATCATCAATAAAGTCGTCCCATTCTATCATAGTTTTTTGCTTTTTGCTAGGAAAAATGATTTTCAGTATAAATATATAAAAAGTATTAAATAGTGTTTGGCATTTATAATGATTCAAAAAAAAGATAAAGTCCTTATTTTTTTCATAATAAAGCAAAAAACCTTGCCACATTTGTTAAAATATGACAAGGCAATTTCTTTTTGAGTGTTACTTGCTTTAAAAATTAGTTTTTTAAGGCCGCAACACACTTATTTTTTCTGTAATTTGCGTTTCTGCCATTTGCATTTTCAATAAATAAAAACCATTGTTCAAGCCTTTTGTATCAACAATTATTTTATCCGTAAAAAACTGTAAATTATGTTGTTGCAAAACCGTTTTGCCAGAAATATCTATTATTTCTAAGCTTTCGAAATCGTGAGAAGGAGGGAGGGTTATCGTAAAAATATCTTGCATTGGATTTGGAAAAACGGTTAGCTTTGGCACATTACTTTCAAAAACATTTTCTGTACCAACAAATAAAAAACTATCGCCAAACACATTGTCAATTGCCAAACTTTCGCCATTGGCATTTACAGCCGTAAAATTATCTAAACTTACTGTTATCATTTCCTCAAAATCGCCTGTTTTGCCTTCCAAAACCTCTACCATCACCACATTTATTTTGCCCAACAAGCCGCTATTTGAAACAGGCATAAAGTCGGTTCTGACAATTGCTGCATCGAAGCGAGTGCTATCGGCTATGGTTTTGCTCAAAGAAATAGTATTGTCATTAGTTCCTACAACGGATTCGGAAAAGTCAATTTCGGCACTTTTAATAAAACCCTGTGGAGGCGTAAACGAAAAAGCAGCACCATACAAAATATCTTCTGGCGTTTGGCCTGCCAAGCCCAACATAATATTGAAAATAACGGTGTCGCCCCACGAAATAGCTTCGGTATTTTCTATTTCGAGAGCAATGCTAAACTCAGCAGAAGAAGCCGCAGGAAGCGTTGGAAGGGCAGCAAATTCGTGACTAGCTTCATAATTTTGGTCAATAGCGGCAACATCAAGTTCATCAATAGTGCCATCACCATTGCAGTCAATATATTTGTAGTCGCTTTCGTAGAGTGTTTCGCCCCAGTTTTCGGCAGTCGGATAGCCATTCCACGATGTTCCTTGCATATTTCGAGGTGTTCCTGTTGAGCCATAAGCCAAACCGATAGGAATTAAATCCCAAACATTGACGTTTCCATCTCGGTCGGTATCGCCAGGCCATACGCACGAAGGACAATCTTTTAGTATCAAAAATACTTGGGCTTCATTGCTATCGTCGTTTATTGTGTATGAAAAACTATCGCTAAGTTGGTCGTCAATAAAGTTTGAAAAAGGCGTATAAGTAATATTATTATTAAAATTTCTTTCGGCAGTTCCATGCGAAGGCTCGCTTACAATATTAATAGTTGTAGTTTCATTAATCTCAACTATATCATTTACTAAAACATTGATGGTAATATCGGCTAGGCTTGCGACATAAATAGTATCATTTATAGCAGTGCTTTGTTGTGCCATTGCATTAGAGCGATATATAAATAGCAGGAATAGCAAAATACCTGTTAATTTCAAATATGATTGTGAAGTTTTCATGTAAAGCCTTTTTGTTGTCTAAAGAAAATATAATGTAGCAAGTGTCAAGCACCATTTGATAATAGGATAATTTGTAGCATGAATTTATCCGACTACTTATATGACAAATATACTATGCTTTTGAAACGAAAAAAAACACAATTTAAGATATTTTCCAAGCAGTTAGTTTAGTTTTTTTACATAAAACATTTTTTTTTATCGCATAAAATATTGATTGTCAGTTTTTAGTGTTTTTTTTGTTGAAAAAAAATAAACTGAAAAATAAAATTTCCAAGCATTTATTTTGTAAAAAAATTATTTGTCGACAGCATCTAAGGCTTCTATAATGGTTTTTAGATGCACAAACAAACCGCCTTTTATATCATCTCTAATGGTTTCGTCATCAACTACTTCATTTATCGCAAAAGATAGCATCTCAACTTGTGGGTGATTGTCAATGACTAAACTCAACTGTTTTTCCAGGTTTGTTTCTGCTTCGCCCGAAAAATAGGCAATCATCTGTAAATTGTTATCTATAACTTTTTCAAGCAAATCCGTTGTTACAATTGGCAGTTTAGGGTTAGTGATTTGCGTAGCATACCAAAGTTTAATACCAATAAATAGCAAGGTTTCTCGTTCTTCCTGCTCTAAATCAGCATGTTCGGCTGCCATCAAATATACAAGAATAGCAGGTTGCGAACTGCCAAAATACAAAATAAAGTCTTCTGTTTGCACATAGCTAGAATTGTTGATATAATCTGAAGCTTCTTGCATCACACTCGCCGAAATTGTTTGCATATTGTTTGGTATTTTAGGTTTCAATATTTAGTGTCAAGCACTATTTTATAATAAAATGATTTGTGTTACTTCAATGATTCTGACATTTTTTATAACAATTTTCAATTGAATAAAAAACGCCTTTTGGTAAGGAAAATATACTATTTTTCAGTTCAAAAAGCTATAAAATTTGCAAATAAATTGGCCACCTTAGCCTAAAAAAATAGTATGTTTAAGCCTTTGACAAATAAAATGTATAAATGTCAGAACTATTGTTACTTGAATATTAATGTGTTAGCTTCTGTAATTTGGAAAATAAATTTATCAGATTTTTTCACAAAAAATTAACTCAATCCAATATAAACAATTTGGAAAAGTGGTTAGTTCAAAATAAACAATAGCATTTACATTTTTTGAGCAAAAAAGGAATATAATTTGTTTTTCAAACATAGAAAAGATAGAATGTTTCTATCAAAGCTTAAAAAATGTAATTTTAGAAAAAAAACTTTTGATTTTCCTTAATTTAATGCTACCTTTGCACCGCAATTTAGAAAATACCTAAATACATGGCAACATTAAAGAAAAATATCTCATACATACTTATGTGCATTACCGTAGCATTATTGCTTGGTGTAAATGCAAACGTGGCAATGGCACAAGGCGGCCATAACCATTCGCATGGCGATGGACATAATCACGACCATCATGGACATAATCATTCGCATGGTGATGGACACAATCATGGCGTTAAGAAAAATCCTCGAAGTGTGCAAGGCAAAACACCGATTACGTCGGCAAAGTCAAATGCACATCACGATGATGCTCATAGCGAAAAAGATGGGCCAGACATTGGTAGTATGATTATGCACCATATCACAGATGCTCATGAATTTCATGTAGCAGGTGATTTTTCAATTCCACTTCCTTGTATCGTTTATAGCAAAGAAAAAGGTTTTGATTTTTTCTTAACCAACAAATTTCATCACGGACACAATGCTTATCACGGTTATATGTTGGAGCATGGCGTTTTGAAATCTATTGAACCTGCCAATGGCAGTCCTTTTCCAAAAGACTATGCAGGCGAAATACACTTGAAAGGACATGGCGAAGATGCTCATGTTGTTTTAAACGGCAAATCTTATCCTGTTAGTGGCAGTAGCAATTTGCTTTCTAGCGGCAGTTTCTATGACTTTTCGATTACGAAAGTTGTATTCACGATGCTAGTAACCGCTTTAATTATGTTATTGTTGTTTCCAAGTATTGCGAAAGCTTATACTAGAAATGACGTACCTTCGGGCAAACAATCATTTTTTGAGCCGATTATCGAATTTGTAAGAGATGACATCGCTAAACCAAGTTTGGGCGAAGATAAGTATAAACCTTATATGCCTTATCTCTTAACGGTTTTCTTCTTCATCTGGATCGCCAATATGTTAGGCTTAGTTCCTTTCTTTCCAGGTAGTGGAAACGCAACAGGAAACATAGCAGTAACGCTTACTTTGTCGGTTTTTACATTCCTAATCGTTACTTTCTCTGGAAACAAAAACTATTGGGGACACATTTTCAACCCTCCTGGCGTACCTGCTTTGATTAAGCCAATTATGGTACTTATCGAATTTTTATCAATGTTCATTAAGCCTTTCGCATTGATGTTGCGTCTTTTTGCCAACATTACAGCAGGCCATATTATCATACTTAGCTTTGTGGGGCTTATTTTTATAGCTGCTCATTTGGCTGGAACTGCTGGCGGTTTTGCTGCTAGTATTTTATCTGGTGCTTTCATGTTGTTTATGAACGTACTCGAATTGTTTGTAGCGGCTTTGCAAGCTTATGTATTTACTGTTTTATCGGCAGTATTCATTGGTCAAGCCATCGAAGAACATCATCACGAAGAAGCACATCACTAAGAGGCTTTTCGTTTTCGTTTTTCAAAATATTAAGTTAGCAAGTTAAAAAGACTGTGCTAATTGAGTGCATGTCACTCTAAACAAAAAAAGATTTTTACAGACAAAAATGTTTGAGAAAATCATAAAAAATAAACATTTCTTAATTTAAAATATTCTTATTATGGAGTTTTTACCAATCTTAATGGAAATCAGCGGTAACATTGGTGCTGTTGGTGGTGGTGTTGGTGCAGGACTTGCTGCTTTAGGAGCAGGCATAGGTATCGGTCAAATTGGTAAAGGTGCAGTAGAAGCTATTGCACGCCAACCAGAAGCTGCTGATGCAATTCGTGGAAACATGATTGTAACGGCTGCCTTAATTGAAGGTGTAGCTTTATTTGGTGTGGTAGTAGGTCTATTGACTTTAATACTGTAGTAATTTGGCTAACTCCCCCTCAATTGTTTCGTTACGCATGGTAGCGAAACAATTGATTTGTTTTTCAAAAAAAAACATATTTATTAATTTAGTAACATCAAAAAAAAACTTTTTTTCTAACTAAAGAATTTATTTTTGAGCGTTACTTAGTGCTAGGCACTTATTTATTTTCAATCAATAAAAAAAATAGGCTATGATGCTGCTACTTTCATCGGCTTTATTAACCCCTGAATTGGGTATCATTTTTTGGACAACGCTTATTTTCTGTATTCTGTGGTTTATCTTAGGCAAAAAAGCTTGGAAACCTATTGTTAATGCTTTAGAAGCGCGTGAAAACAAAATTGCAACTGCTCTTAATGAAGCAGATAAAACTCGTCAAGAAATGGCGGCACTAAAATCAGATAACTTGAGATTGGTGTCCGAAGCGAAAGAAGAACGAGCTAAAATTTTGAAAGAAGCCAAAGAAATCAAAGACCAAATTATTGCAGAAGCTAAAGACAAAGCAAAAGAAGAAGCTGCAAAAATTGTGGCTAACGCACAAGTAGAGATAGAAAACAAAAAAATGGCAGCTATTGTTGCTGTAAAAAATTCTATTGGTAAAGCGACTATCAGCTTGACAAAAGATGTGCTAAAAAGAGAATTAAACAATAGCAAAGCACAGCAAGATTTTATTAAAAAAGAAATTAAGAAAATCGCTTTAAACTAAGTGTTAATATCTTTTTTTCTAGCAAGCAATAAGTATTTTTTTAATGCTTATCGCCAAATTTCAACCTTTTTAAAATAACAATATGTCTGCAACACGATTAGCTTCTAGATATGCCAAAGCATTGCTTGATTTATCTGTAGAAAAAATGCAACTAGAAGAAGTGCATAGCGATATGGAAGTGTTTCAAAAAGCACTAGCTAACAAAGATTTTGGGCTAATGGTGAAAAGTCCTATTATCAATTCAGATAAAAAGAAAGCCATTTTAAAACGAATCTTTGGCAACAAATTTAATCCTATCACAAACAAATTTATGGATATTATTATCCGTAAAAAACGGGAGTTTTATTTGCCAGAAATCGCTAACGAATTTGAAACACAATACAGAGAACGTAAGCAAATTACTACGGCAACTCTAGTAACAGCTTCTGCTATTGACAATTCTGTTTTAGAACAAATGAAACAAATCGTTAGAAGAGACACAGGCAAAGCAAATGTAGTGTTGGAAGCAAGCGTTGATGCAAGTTTGATTGGTGGATTTATCCTAAAATTTAGCGATAAATTGTACGACTCAAGCATCAGTCATAAGCTAGAAAAATTGAGCAAACAATTTGATGAAAATAAATATGTACGTGCATTTTAAGACGTACTTGTTTGATTTCTGTTGTTCTCTTAATAAAAATAAAATAAAAATATACAAAGGGTTTAGAAAACAAAGTTATGTTTTTCTAAAACTTTTGATAAAAAAACATAAATCTCTGATTTGAGCTTTTCTAAAAATATATCATTATGGTAGAAGTAAGGCCTGAAGAAATATCGGCAATATTGCGTCAAGAACTGTCCAATTTTAAAAGTGAAACCGAACTAGAAGAAGTAGGAACGGTTTTGCAAGTAGGTGATGGTATTGCTCGCATTTATGGACTCAACAAAGTGCGTGCGGGTGAGCTCGTAGAATTTGAAAACGGTGTGAAAGCCGTAGTATTAAACCTTGAAGAAGACAACGTAGGTGTCGTTTTGATGGGTCGTTCTGACGAAATCAAAGAAGGCGATACCGTTAAACGTACCAACCGAATTGCTTCTATCGAAGTGGGAGAAGGTGTGATTGGTCGTGTTATCAATCCGCTTGGTGAGCCTATTGATGGCAAAGGCCCTATCAAAGGCAAAAAATATGAAATGCCATTGGAGCGTAAAGCACCAGGTGTTATCTATCGTCAGCCAGTAAACGAACCTTTGCAAACAGGTATCAAAGCGATTGACGCAATGATTCCTATTGGTAGAGGACAACGTGAGCTAATCATTGGCGACCGTCAAACAGGAAAAACAGCTATTGCGATTGATACAATTATCAATCAAAAAGAATTTTATGAAAGAGGCGAAACTGTTTATTGCATTTATGTAGCGACAGGGCAAAAAGCTTCTACGGTAGCTCAAATCGCAAAAACTTTGGAAGAAAATGGTGCAATGGCTTATACAACTATTGTAAATGCTTCTGCTTCTGACCCAGCTCCTGTGCAGTTTTACTCTCCGTTTGCAGGTTGTGCTATCGGTGAGTATTTCCGTGATACAGGCCGTCCAGCTTTGATTATTTATGATGATTTGTCGAAACAAGCCGTTGCATATCGTGAGGTTTCTTTGCTATTGCGTCGTCCTCCAGGGCGTGAGGCATATCCAGGTGATGTATTTTACTTGCACTCTCGTTTGTTGGAAAGAGCAGCGAAAGTGATTAAGAACGATAAAATTGCTAGAGATATGAACGATTTGCCAGATAGCATCAAGCATTTGGTAAAAGGTGGCGGTTCTTTAACAGCATTGCCGATTATCGAAACGCAAGCAGGTGATGTTTCTGCCTATATTCCTACCAACGTAATTTCGATTACAGACGGACAAATTTTCTTAGATACAGACTTGTTCAACTCTGGTATTCGTCCAGCAATTGATGTAGGTATCTCAGTATCTCGTGTAGGTGGTTCGGCTCAAATCAAGCCAATGAAATCGGTAGCAGGTACGCTAAAGCTAGACTTAGCACAGTATCGTGAGCTAGAGGCGTTCTCTAAATTCGGTTCTGACCTTGATGCAGCTACAAAATCTGTTTTGGATAAAGGTGCAAGAAACGTAGAATTGTTGAAGCAAAAGCAATACTCTCCGTTTTCTGTCGAAAAACAAGTAGCAATTATCTATTTAGGTACAAAAAACTTGTTGCGTAGCATTCCTATCAATAAGGTAAAAGAATTTGAAAATACCTTTTTATTAGCATTAGAAAAGCGTTTCCCTAAAGTTTTGAACAAACTAAAAGAGAAAAAAGCTAAAATTACGCCAGATATGGGTAAAACTTTAGCTGATTTGGCTGCCGAAATTGCATCGCAATATCAAAAAGCCTAAACTTTTCTGCCATAAAAAATAGTTGTTTTACAACTTATTTAAAAAGCATACATCTGATATTGAAAATCAAAGCTTTGTTAAATTTTTTTGCAAAGCTTTGATTTTTAATAAAATTTACAAATCATTTCAAATTAATTTGTAAAAAATGCTTTACAATTAAATATTTTTGTGCAACAACGCCTTTTAACAAAAAAAATAAAAGTCTTTTAATACTATGCCAGCACAATTAAAAGAAGTTCGTAGTAGAATTGGAGCAGTAACTTCAACGCAAAAAATCACAAAAGCCATGAAATTAGTGGCTGCCTCAAAATTGCGTAAAGCACAAGAGCGTATCATCAAAATGCGTCCTTATACGACTAAATTGAATGATATTTTGGGCAATATTACGGCTGCTACCGAAGGCGAAGTAAGTATTGCGTATGCTAATGAGCGACCTGTTCAAAATGTATTGTTGGTTATATTGACTTCTGACAGAGGTTTGTGTGGTGGTTTCAATGCTAATATGGCCAAGTTGTTGAAATTGGCAGTAAAAGAAAAATATGCACAGCAAGCAGCAGCAGGCAATGTTCATGTAATGTTTGTCGGCAAAAAAGGCTATGATGCTTTGAAACGTGAAAACTTCAAGTTTATCAGCGAACATATCAATTTGTTTGGCGACCTTACTTTCGACAATGCAATACCTGTTGTTGATACGGTAATGAATGGTTTTGCTAAAGGAAATTATGATGTAGTAGAAGTATTCTACAATCGTTTCAAAAATCAGATTGTGCAAGAGCCAATGAGCGAACAATTTTTGCCTATCGAAAAGTTGGCAGATGAAAGTGCAAGTGCAGCAAATGATAGCAAAATAAAACCAGATTTCATTTTTCAGCCTAACCAAGCAGAATTGATTGAAGAATTAGTACCGAAAATCTTGAAAACAAAGTTTTTTGGCTACCTTCTAAACAGTAATGCGAGTGAGCATGGTGCAAGAATGACAGCTATGGATAATGCTACCGAAAATGCAGAAGACATTTTGCGTGACCTCAAAATCTTATACAACCGAGCTAGACAAGCTGCTATTACAACCGAATTGACGGAAATTGTGAGTGGTGCAGCAGCTTTGCAAGGTAACTAAAAAAAACAAATAAAAAGAGCAATGAAAGCGAGTTGAAAATAATATTTTCAACTCGCTTTTTTAGTTGATGAATATATGAAATAAAGGTTTGAAATTGAAAGAAGATGTTTTTTAGCCAAAAGATAATAGACATTATTCACAAAAAAAGTGTAAGGAAAAACAAAAACATTGTTGGATAAATGCGAATATTACATTTGCATAATTTTAATAAATGTTGTTGTAAAACGAGGTGGCAGGCATTTTGAAAATGCCTACCACCTTATTCTTCTATTATTTCTTATCTAAAATTTTGTGAATAAACTCTAATATTTAATTGTTTTTTTTGATAATTTTTTTGGTTCAAAGTGAAATCATTTGGTAAAGTAGAGTAAAGTTCATAACTT
>JBMZCV010000126.1:0-15783 GCA_049613665.1 Chitinophagales bacterium
AAAAAAGAAATATTAACTACTACTTGTTATAAAAATGAACACCCAAATTGTCAGACAACCGCATTTTTTAGCCCAAAAAAATTAGTTATTTGTTTTTTTTCAGTACGAGTGTTTAAGTTTTCAAAAAATGAAGATAATAGCCCAAAACTACTTACCTCGAAACTCATCCAACAAGGTGGTTTTGATGGAGTTGTATATTTGTTTTTGTAGTGTTTGATAAATCGTTCATCACTTCTATTAATTTCCTTTTGAAGTTTTGAAATATCTTTATTAAAATATATTAGATTACGAAACAATGATGAATTTGAATGCCAATGACTGCCATAAGACATTGCTAGTTGGTAAACAATTTGCGTTCTTAATGCAATTTCTATTTTTTCAAGGGCATCAAATATTAAGGTTCTTAGTTGGCTATCAAATTGATAAAGTGCTACCAATTGTTCAAATGTAATTGGAGTAATAAAAGGTTGGTTAGGTTGATTATTATCTTGAAAAGGGTAAGTATAAGCTCGAAAGCGGTAGTAACTAATTTTTTGCAAATGTTGAGTAGCTAATTGTTCATCACTAATTTCAAGTCCTTTGTTTTTTAACTTTGTAATTTGTTCTTGAATGGAAAGTGTTGGCTTTTGGTACAACATTGTAGGAAGGAAATATCTTGTTATTAGGTATAAAAAAACGAAAGCTCGCCCATTTGAGCATCAAAAGAGAGGCTTGGCGAGGCTTGTTGATACAAATATAAGTGTTTTATTTTAATTATACAAACTTTATTTCGAAAATATTTAAACAAAAAAAATGTTAGAAATACGATTGAATTGTGAAAATTGTGATAAATCATTGCCAAACGAAAGTTCGGAAGCGATGATTTGTGCTTATGAATGCACATTTTGCAAAGACTGTGTAGAGCAAATTTTGATGAATGTTTGCCCAAATTGTGGCGGTGGTTTCGAGAAAAGACCAACACGGCCAAAAGATGGTTTGCTCAAACATCCACCACGAAAAGATAAGGTTTTGAAGCCTGTGATTTTCAATAAGTTTTTAGAGAAGAATAGGCATATTGATGCGAGGGAACGGTAAGATTTCAATATGACTAATGCCATTTGATTTGATAAGGATATTTTATATGAATAGAATTATCTTCATTTATCGTAAAACCAGCTTTTCCATTTTTCTGTGCTATTTTGCCTAAAGCTTCTGCTGCTTCGGTTTTTCCGATACGTCTCAAAGCTTTTGATTTGTATAACTGTGCCTCTGAAAACTCTGGATAGCGTTCTAGTGCTTTATCAAAAAACAAAATGGCATCTTCATATTTATGTTGCTCATACTTGGCAATTGCGACATAATATAAATCTAAATGATGCACCCAATCTGCTCCACGCTCTGCCTTTTCTGTTGCGATTTCTTCGAGCAAGATTTTTTCGGCTTCCGCAAATTCGTGCAACTGAATTTTCGATAAAGCGATGTAAAATTTATAGGTATGATCCATGACATAGCTATTGCCAAAACGCTTGATGCAATCCTCAAAATCGGTTATGGCATCGCTATATGCTCTTGCAAAAATACATTTCATAAAAGCTCTATAATCCTGAAATTCCAATCTATCATACTGAACGGCTTTGTCCAAATAAGGCATAGCCAATTCGTATTTTCCTTGCTTGAACAATGGCATTGCCTTTTGTTGCCACAGATATGCAACAGTAGGATATTTTGCTAAAGCTATGTCTAACTCCTCTTGCCATTCGGTAGAAAAAAGTCCGTATTTTTCCAAAACTTCACTTCTAAATACTCGTGCAACTATTGAGTCGTGAGGCATTTCTGTTTCCGATATTGTATTTGAAATCATCTGCTTTTCCTTATTTGAAACAGATTTTTCTTGCTTGGTATCGGCACAAGAAATAGCTAAAAACAATCCTATTATTAAGCTAATGTATTTTATTTTTTTCATAAATATTTTCAGATATTTAAGTTTTCTTTCTGCTACTTTGAACGACAATAGTTTTCGCCCATTTATCGTGCAAAGTCAGTCTTTTTTCATTGAAAAATACCCATGTAAAGCCAAAGCCGAAGGTAAGGTGTGAAATTATTTTGTAGAAATATCGCAAATTAGCTTGCCGAAACGAGATAGTTTGCTGTTTTTGGTCAGTTATTTTGATGCCAACAAGCAATTTGCCAAGTGTTGCATTATATTTTGAGCTTTCTAGGATAGAAAAATAGAGCCAATGGACAAAAAACAAGACAATATAAGGATTGGCCAAACCCCACACAATTTTAGTAATAGCTTGTTTCATCGAAACGGTTTCATAATCAATGACAGGCATTAAAGTTGGCAATAATAAAACAACAGGAAAAAGGCCTAAACAAAAAACATCAATAAAATATGCTGCTAATCGTTGCCATATTTGAGCATATTTTATTGATGTTTGTTTTTGAGATTTAAATGCTATTTTAGTCATTTATTAGATATTTTTTTTCTAATGACTTAAATGTTATTTTTTGTTTTAGGAAGAATAATATAAAAAGTTGTTCCTTTGTTCACTTCCGAAGTGAGCCAAATTTTGCCTTTGAGTTTATCCACAATTTTTTTGCAAATAGCCAAGCCAATACCTGTACCTTCATAATTTTCGGCTTCTAGCTGGCTAAAAATATGAAAGATCTCTTCTTGATTTTCCTCTGGAATACCAATACCATTGTCTGCTATCGAAAAAAGATAGTGATTTTCTTGTTCGCTACACCCAATATGTATCTTGCAAGATACGCCTTTTCTCCGAAACTTAATAGCATTGTGTATCAAGTTTTGAAACAATTGGTTGATAAACAATTGCTTAGTATATATTTTCGGCATCATATCATAGCTTATCATCGCCTGATTATTTTCAATTTCATTTTTGAGCATCAAACAAATACCTTCGATAACATCGCTAATTTCTACAAAACTAATAGTAGGCTCAATTCTATCCAATTTGGCATATTTCAATAATTCTACTAACAAGTTATTCATTTTGCTAGTACCTTCACTAATAAAATCAAACAGCTCTTTTTCGCTTTTGCTCATTTTTTTATATAACTTCTTATTGAGTATCTCGGCAAAAGAACGAATAGTGCGAAGTGGTTCTTTCAAGTCGTGAGCTACAATATAAGCATATTGTTGCAACTCGGCATTTGACTGTTGCAATTTAGTATTGTAGTCTTCTAGCTGTTCATTTTGAGTAGCAATTTGATGATTTTTGTCTTCCAACAATAATATTTCACGCTCTTTTTCGGCCAAAACGCCATTGAAGTTCCTATTTTCTTTATCTCTAATTATATCTTTCTGAATAGCTATGATTTGTTTTGCACAATCATTGGCTTCTTTATACTTTTCATTTACCTCATAATAATTTTGCAGTCGCCCCAAACTATACTTGCGTAATTTGACAAAATCGCACTGTTCAGCAATAGTTAAACATTTTTGTTGATATACAAAAAATTGGTCATACTCTTTCAAATCAACGCATAGATTAGCCATTTGTTGATAAGTAGTTGCTTCGTCTAATAATCGTTGATTATCTTGGCTTACCTTTAAAGCTTTTTCATAATAAGTTAAAGCGATTTCATATTTGCCCAAAATAGAATACGCCACGCCTAAATTTTGCAAACAAGCATATTTCAAACGATTAAGTTGTGGTTCATCATTAATTTTTAGATAAGCTTCTAAAAAATAGCTAACCGCAATTTCGGTTTTCTTTTGGCGTGCATAACAATTGCCCATACTTGCCAAACAATATAGCAAAGCAATTTTATTGTGATATTTTTTTGCCAATCGCAAGCCCTGACTCAAATAGCTCAACGCTTTGTCATATTGTTTTAGGCTCAAATACGCATTTCCCAAACCATTATATGTAATAGCTTGATGCTCATAGGCTTCATACGTCAATGATTCCAGATAATAATATAAGGCAGTATCGGTTTCTCGCTTTTTACCATACAATTTGCCATACAAATTGTACAATTCTGCAATTTTTCCTGTATTTTTTAGCGTATCTATTGCAATGCCCAGAGCAATTTGAATGTAGCGTTTTGCTAAATCAAATTTGCCTTGTTCACAAAAAATATCACCAATAAAATAATAAATATCACAAGCTACCTGAAGTGAGTTAGAAGTATGAATATCTATCGCAAGTTTCAACGCATCTTCAGCATACTTAATAGCCATATCTGGCTTGCTCAATTGCAAACTTTTGGCTTTCTTAAACAAAGCTGTTAATTTTTTCATTTTATCTGCATATAGACCCGTAATATGAGATTTAGAAGGATAAATATTCATGTTTGGTTGAATTAAGGTCATATTAATAAAAACATTGATAAGCTTTATAAATTAGTAGAAAATATTAAGTGCCAAGCATAATTAATATAGCCTATTTAAATTGCTAACACATTGAAAAGAAGCATATGAACTTCGGCAAGTGAGCAACTTATTTCTAATGTTTGATTAAAAACCCATCATTTTTAATTAGGAACTGTTCAGCACTAGCAATTTTGGCTAAAAAATGTTTTTACCATGTATATTTTAGCTTTTTTTACTCAAAAGTGGTGCTTATTAAGCTTAAAAAAAATAATTTTACCTAAATAAAAAGTCTAATTTTTGCTTTAAATAGCTTTTGTTAAATAGTTGTTTAAATTATTTGTTTTAAATAATATAGTTTGTTTGTCTTTATTAAATGTTTTCCAAAACACAAAACTCATATTAAATAAATTACACTCAAAGTGTGTCATACTAAAGTATTTTTTTATGAATACTTTGTTTTCTTGCAAAGAAAAAGCAAGAATATCATTTTTTAGGTAAAAATTTGTTTTTTTTGAAACCAAAATGCTTTTTTTTCGTAAACTAAAATATTAATTATGAATTAATTTTCTTGCATATTTTTACTATTGTTATTTTTGTATATAAAAACATTTCGACTAAATTACATATAGTTAAAACAACATATTTAGTAATAATGTTTAAACAAAAACTTAACAACATGAATTAATAAAATCTTGCACATACAAAACTTGTAAATAATTGCTCTTAATGTCAGAATTTCTATGAAAAAAAATAAAATAAAATCTCTGTCATTATCTATTTGATGTATTTTATCTTTTTTAAGTCATAAAAATTACTGTATAACTACAAAAACTTTACCAAGTATGTTGGAAAACTAGCAAGCTTATTTTTGTTTGCTATACCTTCTTCCCACAACAATTCAAGATTGCATCTAGCACAATATCAAGCTATTTAGTCTAAAACCATTGATTATCATACTTTAATACTTATAAAAAAACTACATTAAAGATTAAAATAGTATTACATTTAAACTGCTTACTATTTTATTTTTTTTACTTTTTTAATACTTTTTTTACAACCATATCATTGCCATTTATTATATATACAAAGTATATTCCTAATGAAAGTGTACTAAAATCTATGCTATTCATACAGTTTAATGCTTCCTTATAATACTCTTTTCCATTGATATCTGCTACAATAACTTGACTATCTGATTGATGAATAAAATGATTGTTTTCTATTTCAATAAATAGCTTTTCTTCAAAAGGATTGGGATAAACTTGCCAATTTAAAGCGTTTTTCTTATCTAAAAAGCCAACGTCGTCGTGCAAAACAATTAGTTCATCTATTGCTATACAATTGCTTGTTAAGTCTGTTACTGTAACGCTATAATTTCCAATTTCTTGCACAGAAATGATATTATTTATTTCTCCTGTACTCCATTCGTAAGAAACATTTTCGGTTGTTGCATCAAGTATTGCTGTTTCGCCCATGCTAATTAGCAATGTATCTGCTCCCAAATCTACACTCGGAATGCTTGCACTTATAACTTGCACATTTGCTGTTGCCAAACAATCGAAGGCATCTGTAATACTCACTTCATAATTGCCATCACTCACATTGTTAATATCTGGCGTTGTGCTGCCATTGCTCCACAAAATCTCATAAGGTGCAACTCCTCCAAATATAAGGACGTTTGCAGAGCCACTATTCTCTTCGCATATGCTGCTTGTATTCTCAGTTATCAAATCCATTTCGCTAATTAGCGGCACTTCAGCAACTAAAACGGTTTCGCAACCCCAAGCATCATTTATCGTAACACTATAATTTCCATTTGCCAAATTGCTAAGACTGCTGCTATTGGGTGGCGACAAAACCGACCAATTGATTTCGTAAGGTGCTTCGCCATCTAAAATGTTTAAATTAATACTTCCATTGTTTTCGCCACAACTAGCAGCCTCTACAAAATCTATTTCGGCCGACAATTGACTGTTTTGATTGGCTATCAAAATATTGTTTTTTATGTCTAAACAACCGTTTACATCTGTTACCGTAACACCATAAGTGCCTGCTGCTAGGTTTGAAGCAGTTGTGCCTGTTTGGCCATTGCTCCAAACAATATCGTAAGGTGCTGTTCCATTGTTGAGCGATAAAATGGCATTGCCATTGGCTTGTTCGCAGGTGGCATTATCTACAAAAGCATTGATAGAAAAAGGATTTTCGCTTATTATGCTGATTGTTTCTATCAATATACAGTCGTTGTTATCCGTAATTGTGACTGTGTGCAAACCTGCTCCCAAATTATTAACAAAATTACTCGTCGTATTGTTGCTCCAAACATAAGTATATGGTGCTGTTCCGCCTGTTGCTGTCGCAATTGCTATTCCATTGTTGAGGCTACAAGTCGCAGCATTTTGATTGATGGTGGCCGAAATGTCTGTTGTACCACTTATATTAATGCTTTCGACGAGTTCGCAATTTTGGTTGCTTTCGCTAATTGTTACTGTATAATTTCCTGCTGCAAGATTATTTGCCAAAGGCGAATTTAAGGTAGCACTATGCGACCATTCATAGTTCAAAGTTCCGTTTGCTATTGTTGCATCAATAAAAATACTACCATTATTTTCGCCACAAGCAGCATTGTTGCTACTAATATTGTTTATGGTAGGGCCGCTTATTCCAACGACTGTTCCAGAAGCCGTAAAACTACAATTTGCTGCATCGGTAACTGTAACATTGTAGATACCTGCGGCTAAATTATTTTGTTGATTGCTACTAAAACCTATTCCATTTGACCAAAAAAAGCTCAAGTTTCCTGTGCCTCCACTTGCGATAACATTTAAGCTACCATTTGCCAAACCACAAGTTGCATTTTCGCTAGTCAAAGCAATTAAATTAGGTGCTGTTGCTTCATTTATGGTTATCACTACAATGTCTGAACAGTTGTTGCTATCCGTTGCAGTAACACTATACACGCCAGCCACCAGATTTGTAGCTACTGAGCTATTCAAAACCACATTATGCGACCAATTGTATGTAACTGCACCAAAAAAGTTAGTAGCAACTACCTGCACATTTCCATTATTTTCTCCACAACTTGCATTATTTTGTTGGGCAACATTTAGGTCTAAGCCATCATTGTTATTTATGGTAATGCTAATTTCATCTGAACAATTATTGTTGTCGCTTAGTGTTATACTATAAACGCCAGCCGCAAGTCCATTTGCCAAAGGCGAATTTAAATTTGAATTGTGCGACCATTCATAAGACAAATTATTTCCTGTAACGCTCAACAAAGCACTTCCATTATTTTGTCCACAGCTTGCACTCACTAAATTCACGTCTGTAATTGCGACATTTTGCGAAGCCGAAATCACAGTTTGTGTATTATTGCTGCAATCAAGTGCATCTGTCACCGTAACGGCATAAAAACCTGACGAAAGATTGTTGAGTGAGGCCGTATTTTGGCCTGTATTCCACTGATAAGTATAAGGAGGCGTTCCGCCAAAAACATTGAGGCCAATCACGCCATTATTTTCGCCACAAGAAGTAGAAATACTTGTCAGATTGATTTGTGGCGAGCTACACGAAAAGCCGCTAATATTGATGGTGTAATCTTCTGTTTCACCAAAAGCAAAACTTTCGCAAGCTTGCGGTGGATTGTCGCCAAAATCTACAAATTTCATACTCACACGCATACGCTTAAAACCTGTTGTGATGCCGCTAGGAATGTTGATAAAAGCTTGTACGGCATTTGTCGAAACATTATTGCCATCATATACCAGCTCGTTGGCATCTTCAAAATCATTGTCGCCATTAAAATCTATCCAAACTCGCCAATATTCGGCAAAAGGAGTGCCTGAAAAAGCTGGCGTAAGATTCATCAAATAGCTTTGGCCTTGCTGCAAGTCCGTAACGAGATTCGTGAAATCGGCATAGCCATAATTGACACCTGAAAGATTGTTGAGCGTATGTATCGACACGCTTTCAATCCATTCGTAATCTGTGTTTTCGCCATACGAATAGCAAAAGCTATTGTTGCAGCCTTGCGAAGTCACAAACAAAGAAGGGCTAAAACTGCTCAATTCCTCATCTTCACATATAGATTGAATTTGAAGCTCGTAGGAAGTGCAAGGAGCAGTATAAAAAATCGCTTGATTCTCAAATACTTGTGTGTTTTGCCAAGTGCTTGTGCCGCTTTGCCGAATGCGTACATTATAAGCTAGTGCCGTCACAGAATTTTGCCATTGTACATTGACATGTGTGTAGCCGATATTGGACACAAAAAAACCTGTTGGCATATTGCAAACTGCATAAATTTCAGTCATAGAAAAAGAACAGCATACCAAAAGTAGCAAATAAATAACTTTTCTTATCATCGTATAAAAAAAATATAAAGTGTGTAAATTATAACTATAATTCTGCTCAAATATATTTCTCTTGCAAAAGAAATATCTAGCAATTATTATCGTAACTATTTGCGGTATAACTATTTTGGCTAAAAAATGTCTATTTCTTTTTATGTTTCTATCTTTTTCGTTCAAAAACGGTGCTATTCAGCTCAAAAACAGCTTTGCCTAAAAGAAAGTAGTCTTGTTTTTATCTCAAAAGTCCACGCCCAAACAGTTACTTATTATTTCAACAAAGTTACAAATAAATATTTAGTTACTATTCTAGCTTTTTTCTTATTTTTCTTGAAAAAAAAATCATTCACTTTTTCATCATAATCAATTGATTTTTAATGTTTTATATAATTTTATTTTTACAAAACCATAAAAACAATATTTTTTTTGCAAGTTTTTATATTTTTTTTCAAGAAAAATTTGCAAAACCCAAAAATGCGTATTATCTTTGCATCGCTTCAAGCAACAAGCTGCGGCAATACAGACATAATAGTCTAACGGTTTGGTAGTTCAGCTGGTTAGAATGCCTGCCTGTCACGCAGGAGGTCGCGGGTTCGAATCCCGTCCAGACCGCAGCTTTAAATATAAACCTTTGATAATATTAATATTATCAAAGGTTTTTTTCTTTTTATGATATTCATAGATATAAAACAACAAAACTACTAAAAAGCTCAATAGCGGTGCTTTTTATAAGCACTTTAACCAATAAACTCCTTATACTTCTCTGGCCGTTCTTCCTTAATATTCGCCAACAATTCAGCTATTTGATTATGCTGCTGACAATATCTTATCAAATCTCTGATTTTGCGAGCTTTCGACTGTGAGGCAGCAAAATTAGCTTCTACATCTGGGAAAAAATCAAAGCAAAAATCTTGCAAAGCATTTTCATCAAAAGCTGCTTGCAATAACTTTCTCAAAATTCGAGTATTTACATTTTGTGATTTTGGTTTAGGCAAACTAAAATCAGAATCATCATTTGATATTACAAACGAAAAATCTGCTGCTGGCTTATATTTTCCCAACAAATAACGCAATGCACCGCCAAGTTTCAGCTTTTCCGTATCATAAGTTCTATCATCTTTTATGCCTTTGTAGAAATCGGCATCATTGCCATACAAGCGGCCAGACTGAACGCTCAAATCGCCGTGCAAACTCGCTTGGCCATTGTGTTTTGTGCCTTTCAGCAATTCCTCAACAGCTTGTTTGAACTCGCCTTTTTGGAGTAGGCTTTCTATATAATCTTTATGATTCATAATTCTTCTGGTTTGTTTTGAAGTATTTTTGTTTTGTTGTAGTGCCGCAAAACCTGTTTTGATATATTTTTTCGCAAAATCCAACTCGTTGTCATCGAAATGTGGCGTGTGTGCGGCTATTTTTTCGCCTTTCCCCTCTCCTTCTATTTCTGCCAACTCCTCGAAAATCGCTTTCCGCAAGGCAGTTGCATTTTTGGTGTAGCGTATCGTGATGGTTTTTCCCTTTTTGTCGCTTTCCACTATCGCATACGACTTTTCGGCTTCGTAGCGTAACAAAATGCCACTCGGCCACATATCTTGCACTCTCGCAAACTTGTTGGCACGCACTATAAAACGCTGTATATACACGCTGGGCAAAAAACGATAAGGCTTTGTTTCTGTTTCTGTCAAACAAAATTGGGTGGCCAAATCTTTGATATAGGCTTTTTTGGGCGACAACAACTGCGGAACGGCAAATGTTCTTTCCGACAAATCTTTATGTTTATCTTCTTCATTTTCTAGCTCAAAACAAAATTCGCAAGAAAGCATAAAATCTATAAAAATTTCTCTTTCATTATCGTCATTTTCTGGCCAAATATCGCACAAATTGTCGTAGTTAATCACGCCTTTTTTGGTTCGCAAAATTTCGGAATAATAAGTGCTTTCTCTATCCAAAATTTTGTAAATCGCTCTGATAGCCCATTCCTGATTTAGAATAATTTGGTTGTTGAAATAGTTTGCTCTGTAAAAAACAACGCCTGAATGATGCAAAAAATTCAAAATGCTTGTCATAGATTTTTTGACTTTCGCTTTTTCGCACCATTTCTCGAAAGCGACAAGCGACATACTTTTTTTGCTTTTTTTCAGTGCCTTTCTGCATTTCGCTCTTATTTTTACCCACGAACTCGGCAATTCCGACAATAAATCGTTTCGCAAAGCCCCATCTTTCTCAAAAACCTCGACAATCGCTTTTTCTAAAGCCCAAAAACCATTACCTGTTTTTGCCGACACTTGCAAAAAATCTTTGATATTGTATGAATCTTGATAAGCCATTTTCAAAACGGCAGGGTCGCCATATTCTTTCGCAATCTCGTTTTCTGTTTTATTTTGCAAAACCAAAACGGGACTTTTTTGGCCAAAATGATGGATATATTCCAGCCAATAGTCCATTTTTTCATTTTCATATTTTTTGTGAACGCAAATATGATACTCACTTCCTTCACTTTCTAAGTCCCAAACCAAAAAGAACAAGGCTTTTGTTTGCATAAACAGCCGATGCGTAGCGTGATACAATTCTTGGCCAGCAAAATCCCAAAGCTGCAATTTTAGGCGAGGCACAGGCAAAGTACGGCAAGCAAAGCTATGTTCGAGCAAGCAAATAGCGTGTGTAGAATCGTGCTGTGTATTGAACACATATTTTTTTTGCTCTGCCAAACGCTTCGCAATTTGTGTTTTTCCAACACCGCCATTTCCCACCAATAGTATTTTTATTTCATTGTTTATCGTTTTTCCTCGCTCTATATCTTCCCAATAATTTCGCAAATCTGTGAGGCAGTTGTAATAATCTCTATCTCCAAAAACAGCTTTATCTATATTTTTTATAGGATTGTTGTATAAACTTAAACGTTTTAGATAAGGAAGTTTTCTTATGATGCTGATGTCTGTTATTTGATTATCGCTAAGGTGTAAAGTTCTTAGGTAAGGTAATTTTTCTAAGATGCTAATATCCGTTATTTGATTATGACAAAGTTCTAAATACGTTAAGTTTTTTAAATTTGATAAAAAACTAATGTCTGAAATTTGAGTAGAACTCAGATATAAAGATGTTAAACTTTCTAAATTTGATAGAAAACTAACATTTAAAATATCATTAGAACTAAGACGTAAATTTTCTAAATTTTCTAAATTTGATAAAAAACTAATATCTGATATTGGATTAGAACTAAGGAATAATCTTTTTAAATTTTCGAGTTTCGCCAAACAACTAATATCTGATATTGGATTAGAACTAAGGCTTAAACTTATTAAATTTTCGAGTTTCGCCAAACAACTAATATCTGATATTGGATTAGAACTAAGGCTTAAACTTATTAAATTTTCGAGTTTCACTAAAAAACTAATATCTGATATTTGATTATCACTAATATCTAAATTTGTTAAATTTTTGAGTTTCGCTAAAAAACTAATATCTGTTATTTGATTAGAACTAAGGTTTAAGCTTGTTGAATTTTCGAGTTTCGCTAAAAAACTAATATCTGATATTTGATTATTCCATAAATTTAATTCTATTAAATTTTCAAGTTTCGCTAAAAAACTATAATCTGATATTTGATTAGAACTAAGGTCTAATCTTGTTAAATTTTCGAGTTTCGCTAAAAAACTAATATCTGATATTTGATTATTCCATAGTTTTAATTCTCTTAAATTTTCAAGTTTCGCTAAAAAATTAATGTCTGATATTTGATTAGAATTAATATCTAAATTTGTTAATTTTTCGAGTTTCGCTAAAAAACTAATGTCTGATATTTGATTAAAACTAAGGTTTAAACTTGTTAAATGTTTGAATTTCGCTAAAAAACTAATATCTGATATTTGATTAGAACTAATATTTAAACTTGTTAAATTTTCGAGTTTCGCTAAAAAACTATAATCTGATATTTGATTAAAACTAAGGTCTAAACTCGTTAAATTGGGCAGATTTTCTAAAAAACTATAATCTGATATTTGATTATCACTAAGGTCTAAACTTGTTAAATTTTCGTGTTTCTTTAGAACCTCAAAATCCCTGACATAATTATCATTAAGATTTATAGCAGTTAAATTCGGCAATTTTTCCAAACAGCTTATATCTTTGATATAGTTATCCTCTAAATCCAACTCCTCCAAATGCGTACATTCCCACAATTGCGGCAAGTCATTCAAATCTGTAATATAACAGTCAGACAAATCAAGTTTTGTCGCCTGTTTTTCCATACATTCGGCTATTCTTCGTAAGGCTTCGGCTTTTTTCATACTTTTCGCTATAACTTTTCGGTAGTTTGCTCATCAAAGCAACAAAATAAGTAATTTTTTAGGAAATTTGGGCGTTTTTAGGCTTTCTAAACATAAAAAACATTTTTCGCCTTTGCATTTTCAAAATCGCTGAATAATCATTACTTTTGAGACATCTTTTTTTTAGCAAACAAAAAACAATATTCAACAATTATGGAACAAAATTTTTTAGGAATAGGCTCACGCATTAAGCACACAGAATTTGGCATTGGCGTTGTAACAAAAATATTAGGTACAGCTTATCAAATTACTTTTATGCAGTATGGCAACATGGAAATTCCGCTCGATGATGTGGGCGAAGTTATCGAAGCTTTGCCAAATGAGACAGAAATGGTGTCGCTCGAATTTGTGGCAGCTACCATCAGTGGTTTGTTGGAAAAGTGGAATGCAACGCAAGAAGTCATCAGTTTGGGCGATAAATGGATAAACGGAAAGCTCATTTTGAAGCCTGCCGACGAAGATTTGAAGCCGAAAGAGGTCTCTATCGAAGCCTTTTTTCACAAAATAGTGATGGTGCGTGACCGCCTGCGTGTGATGGAACAGCGTATCAACAGCAGCAAAAATTTGAGCGATGAAGAGAAAGTCAATTTGCAGCAGTATTTGACACGTATCTATGGCTCACTCACGACTTTCAATGTGTTGTTTAAATATAAAAAAGACCATTTTAAAGGTTCTAGGTCTTAATTTCTGGGTAGGTTTTATACCTACCGCTATTGAGCATTGAAAGTCAATATTGCTCAATAGCAATGCTTTTTATAAGCGTCTAAAAAAAAAGTTTAACTTCTTTTTGTCGTCTTTTCGTTTGGGATTGCTTCGTTGTTTTGCTTCGCTGCACGCCTCGTAATGAAAAAAAGGTAAAAAGTGGTAGGCACGAAATTAAATGATATTTTGTTGTCTTCGGTATGGTTTAGATTGCTTCGCAGGCTCGCAATGACAAAAAAGTAAAAAAATAACACTATGCAAACCTTGCCAACATACAGTCGTTTTCAATTGGCCTTGCGAAATGGCCAAGACCGCCCAGAAATTTGGGTAGCCTACGAAGGCATCATTTACGATGTGACGCATAGCAGGCTTTGGCGAAGAGGTATGCACTATGAGCATTGGGCAGGCCAAGATTTGACACCTGAAATAGCTGATGCTCCGCATACGAAAAAAGTGTTTGAGCGGTTTGAGAAAATCGGTGTTTTGCGAGATTATAAATCTTTATCTTAATTCAAATAGTAAAAAAAATGCTGACTTTGACTTATGATTAGATTGTTTCGCAGGCTCGCAAAGACAAAGCACAGGCTTGCAAAGGCAAATTTTTGTTATCTTTTTCTAATATAAAAACACCTAAACCATTGATTATCAACAAACAACCCTTTATATAAAAATCTAATAACTAAATATATTGTAAACTACATTTATTCAAGTTTTCAAGATGCTAGAAATGACATATTTCTAAAAAACGATAGCTCAGAACTTTTTAGATATGACGTTTTGGGCGATAAAAATATGTCATTTCTTCTTTGTTATAAAAAATATAGTTTACGGTGTACTAAAACGTTTTATCAAAATTATGACTAATCAGCCATCGACAAAAAAAGGCAGTTGGACAAAATATGTTGTCGCTGCCGTTCTTTCTATTCTTGTTATTACACAGTGGGAAGGTTTCATCGCACTATTGAATATGGAAGTAGGCGAAATTGAAAATGTTTCGACAACGACCGAAACCAACACTACTTTAGAGCCAAATAAAGATGAAAATACAACAGATGAAAAAGACGAACAAGTAGATAGAGTAAAGTTTGTGACCTGGAACTTGTATAATCTTGGCTTGAGCAAAGACGATGAGGAAATGGCATATATCGCTAGTTTGTTGCGAAATTACGACATTGTTGCGGTGCAAGAGGTTTCGACACAAATCAGCGGCCCTCGTGCTATCACAAAACTCAATGAGGAATTGAGCCGCAAGGGTGCAAAGTGGGACTATGTGATTAGCGACCCTACAAGTGGCGATGGAGCAGAGCGTTATGCGTATTTGTGGCGTACCGACAAAGTGAAATTGCTTGGGCGGCCATGGCTAGTGAAAGCAAAAGATTTGGACGAAAAAATCAATAGAGAACCATATATGGCACGTTTCAAAGTGGGCGAAAATCGCATTTTGATGGGCAATTTTCATGCCGTGCCGAGTTCTAAAAATCCTGCTAAAGAAATTGAATTGCTAGATGAATTGCATAGTTCTTATGGCCGTGACAATTTGGCGATTATGGGAGATTTCAATTTGTCGCAAAAAGCAAAAGCATTTGATGGCCTGAAAAGTAGAGGCTATCGGCCTGTGTTGCTCGGCCAGAAAACGAGTTTGAAAATGAAAGTGAAAGATGGCGAACATCTAGCACAAGAATACGATAATGTTTTTTATGAAAATTCGGCTCTACAAAATCTGAAAAGTGGCGTTATTGATTTTTCGAAAGATTTTGGCACACTAAAAGAAGCACGGAATATCTCTGACCATTTGCCTGTTTGGTGCGAACTAAAATGGCGACCTGCCGAAACAGAAACGGCAAAAGGAAAGTAGTTTTTTTGTTTTAAGTTTTTAGAACATTAATTTTTTGAGTTCATCTCCAAGTTTTACGAAACAAATACCCAGCATGAATTTTTTTTTGTGCTAAACTAAAAGGTGGGCTGTCGAATTTCATGGTGTTTTTTTATAAACATTCGCCCTATTTTTTGTAAGAAATGACAAAATAATAAGTTTTAATATTAAAAAAATATCAGCAAAAAAGTGTACCAGCATGAGTTTTTAACTCGTGCT
>JBMZCV010000127.1:0-15649 GCA_049613665.1 Chitinophagales bacterium
ACGACAAAAAGCAGAACAGAAAGTAGTACTTGAACGACAAAAAGCAGAACAGAAAGTAGTACTTGAACGACAAAAAGCAGAACAGAAAACAGAAAAAGCAATACTCAATTTATATCGCAACCTTGGTTTAGATGCTGTTAATATAGCTTCATTACTTGAATTAGATATAAAAATCGTAAAAAATGTCATTCGAAAAATAGAATAGCCTTCTAGTATTAAAAATATGAGATATATAAAGTATGAACCAGCGATACTCAGCCTAATGAAGCAATGTATTGAATACTACTATGGCGATACTTTCGAAAATCTACTAGAAAAAGCAGAACAAAAAGTAGTGCTTGAACGACAAAAAGCAGAACAGAAAATAGAGCTTGAGCGACAAAAAGCAGAACAGAAAACAGAAAAAGCAATACGCAATTTATATCGCAACCTTGGTTTAGATGCTGTTAATATAGCTTCATTACTTGAATTAGATATAAAAGTTGTCGAAGCTATTATCCAACAAAAAAGTAACAAATTTATAAAATAATTCACAAAACGCTTATGTATTTCTTTGAAAAAAGGTTTGCATAAGCGTTTTTTATTTTTATATTTAAAGTGAAAATAAGGCAAAAATACATATTTCCTAACATTTCTAAAAACGCCTCATGTCTATGTCCCAAAAACAAGAAGTTACTATAAACATTTTCATAGATTTTCATACCGATGACGAAAGTATTGCTAAAGGCTTATTGACACATCTTTCCGCTTTAAAATATCAATTTAACATCAAAATTTGGCATCATGGCATGATACGAGCAGGCCAACGTCGTGATGTGTTGCAAGCCGCAGCACTTGGCGAAGCTGATATTATTTTGTTGCTGATGAGTGCCGCTTACCTGAACGCTGACAACTTCAAAACTTACGAAAAAGAGTTTAGCAGACTTAGCCAAAGCGGAGCAGCTACGCTCATTCCAATACTTGCGAAAACTTCCATGTGGATATATACCGATATTGGTCGTTTGGGTTTGCAAGCTCTGCCAAAAGATGGTACTGCAATTATTAGCAGTCACAACAAATCACAGGTTTATACAGATATTGTGCAAGAATTAATACCTGTGGTGGCCCACAAAACGGAGGAAAAACCACAACAGCAAGCAAAATTTGCAAAAGAATTGAAAGAAAAAATAGAGTTAACAAAAAAAGAAAAGGGTTTCGATAAGGAAAAACCTGAAAATATCTCTGAAAGTAAAGAAAAAGCTAGTTTTCAAGATTATATCAGAGATTTGATAGCCAAAAATGAAGTAAAAGAAGCTTTTGAAGAAATAGATAAGATGTTGAAATATAGTAATGATGAAAAGCTAAAAGGGTATTTCGCACTCTTCAAAAGTCGATACTATCGGGCCGAGAGTGATATGATGATAGGTAGAATAACAAGCGAAAACATGTATGTGGAGCAAACTCGTACTTTGGAGGCTTTGATGGCTTCTTTGGATAAAATTCCTGAAGGGATTTCGCAACAAGGTGCGGAAGGTTCGGCTATTTATTTGGATTCTATTATTAAAGTTAGTGAGGATAAACCTAAAGATTCGATTACTAATAATGGAGAAGGTAATACTAATTTTCAAGGTACTACCATAAATGGCGATGTTAATATTGATATGAGTAGTAAAAATAGCTCAAATAAAGAACAAGAAGAAAAAGTATTGATGTATGTTTCATCTTGCCCAACTACAAACAATAGAGATTTTCCTTCTTTACGTTTTGGCCAAGAAGAAAAAAATATAAGAAATGCTCTATATGAAAATAAAAGTATTACTATTAATGCTGATAATAAAGAAGTAGAAAGAAATAAATTTTCGAAAATTTTTAATAATGAAATTTCAAATTACATTCATATTGCTACACACGCTAATGAAAAAGGTATTATTTTGCAAGACAAATATGGGAATCCCCAATGTTACACAACCAAAATGCTACAACGGCTTTTTAAAAAATTACACGATAAAAAACAAAATATAGAATTCATTTTTCTGGCTTCTTGTGCTTCTAGTCAACATGCAAAGTGTATTGCAGAATATGTTCCTTATGTTTTGGGCATGAAAGTTCCTTTTTTAGACTCTTATCTTTTAAAGTTTATTGAAAGTTTTTATTCTTTTTTTTGCACAGATACCGATGATATTGAATATGTTTTTGAACAAACTTGTGATATGTTTGAAAATGGAGGCAATATATGTCCAGAACTATTTATTAATACGAATCTTATTCCTAATTATAATAAAAAGGAAACATACAAAAATAACAACCAAATATTTTACATTTAAAAACATTTTATCATGCTAAATTGCAATGATCCTTTAATTGAATTATTTACAGAACAAGGATATAATCTCATTAAAACACCCAAAGCAAAAATAGAACCTTTACAAATTCTCATAAAATCTGAAATGAGTAAATGGCAATTGTTTAAAAATAATGTTTATTTAAACCAATATACCACTTTAGAAAAATTTTTAACAGAAGACTCTGTGGGGCTTTTAAATGATATAATTCAGGAAACCCAAGCAGCAAATCAAATAAATGCTTCTGATTCTAACACTCTTTCAAGAAAAACAAGTTTAGAACTGCTAAAAAATTTATTGCCACTTGAAAGCAGTCAAAAAGCTAGTTTAGCAACTCTTTTTGAGAAAATTAATAGTACTTCTTTTAAAATAGCTGATACTGTAACCGAAAAGTCAGTCATGTTATTCGATTTGGAGCAATGTATTGAAAGAGCAAGTTTTATAAAAGATATTCCTAAAGTGTTAAAAAAAAGAATAGATGTCTCTATTCCAGCTTCTAAAGAAAAAACAACTTTATCTGCCAAATCAAAAACTCAAAAAAGAGTAGAAAATGGAGAGTTTTATATCATCATAGCTGTCTTAAAAAGCACTTCATTTGAAATGAAAATTAATAAAAAAAACAAACAAGATATAAAAGTTGAGTCAGAACATCTCGAAAATATTTTCAAAGTAAATGCAGAAATTGGTATTGAATTATTAAAACAATCCCAAAATACGGTTCGTTTCACAAGCAAAACACCTTTAACAGTAGCTTTTAAAGCAGTAAAACTTTTTTATGAAAAACAAGATAATGGCGACAAAATATTAACTATTAGTAAAGAAATAACAGGTAAGGTTTATCGTGGAGATGAGCATCAATCTTCTGACGAAAAAGAATCTCCTTATAATTTTTTTACTTCGTTAGAAAACTTCTTAGACATCTAAAAAAAACAGAAAAACTGAGTAGAAAAAATATATTTCCTAAAAATCGGTTTAAATTTTTTCTCACCTAAAAAAACATCGAATGGAAAAGTGCCATGAAATTAAATCAATTATTTTTTAGTTGAAAACAATTGATTACAATATAAAATTAAATAAAAAACAACAATACTGTACCAAAAAGCTACTTTTTTGAAAGAAATGAAAAAAGAAAAAAATAATGCAAAAAAACAAAACCAAAAGCCTTTTTTTTTCGTTTAAAAAAGACAAATAGTAATCATCAAGATAAAATTATCATAGATGCACCAAATTGAACCATACTACAATTGGCGAGATGATTATAAAGCAGAAGAAGACAAATATTCACCGTTTTATGAACGAGAGTATAGCGAATTTCAGTATAGCAACAAAATATACAACTATTTTATTCATCCACAATGGGATGATTTCGATTCGGAAACTCTGCATCTGAAAATTTTGTTTGCTGACTACGAAAACGAATTTGCTATTATCGAATTTTTAGGCGAGTGGAATGATTGCATTCAATGCGATATTTTGAGCCTAAAGTCAAATGTTCTGAATATTTTGATGAAAAAAGGTATAGTTAAGTTCATTTTGATTGGCGAAAACATTTTTAACTTCCATGCAAACGATAGTTGCTATTATGAAGAATGGAGCGAAGACCTCCAAGATGCAGAAGGATGGATAGTTGCACTCAATTTTAGACCACATGTTGTGGCAGAAATGAAGAGTATTTACTTAGATGAATACATTTTTATGAGTGAAAAAATAAATTTGCTTAATTGGCGAACTTTTAAGCCAAAACATCTGTTTAAGACTATAGAAAAGTACTTGTACTTCAATGATTTGCAAGGACTTCTGACATAATGAAAGATATAAGTTGAAATAAAAAAGCAAGAAAACCTTTTGTTTTACAACTTTTTTCATTTTTTTTCAAAAAAAGTGCGAAAAATGAAAAAAAGATTTGGACAATCCAAATAATCGTCTTATATTTGCACTCGCTCAGGTGAGGTGGGTGAGTGGCTGAAACCACCAGTTTGCTAAACTGACGTACCCGAATAAGGGTACCGCGGGTTCGAATCCCGCCCTCACCGCATAAAAATATTTCAGTTCGGGATGTGGCGCAGTCCGGTTAGCGTACCTGCTTTGGGAGCAGGGGGTCGCAGGTTCGAATCCTGCTATCCCGACTTAGTAATAGGACAACTTAATTTTTAGGTTGTCCTATTTTTTTTATCTTTTTTTCGAAAAAACACCCTATTCCTCCTTTTTTATGCTTTATCATAAAATTTAGCAAAACATGCGTCAAAATATTGCAGAAATTACCGTTATGGGTTTTCATATAGATGCTTATGCTCATGTAAATAACGCTAGATATTTGGAATTTTTGGAAGCTGCTCGCTGGCAATATTATGCAAAAGAATGGGCAGAAAAGACATTTGAAAAAAATGGCTGGAATATCGTTATTGTGAAACTAGATATTAGCTATCGACAGGCAGCATTTCTTGGCGATATTTTGGAAATCGAAACAACTTTGCATCAAGTAAAACGAGCAACGATACAACTCAAGCAGCAAATTAGACGAAAAATAGATCAGAAAATAATTGCTGACGCTCATATCACTTTTGCAGTAGTTTGTAAAAAAACATTGCGACCTTTGCGTATTGCAGGCAATATAAAAGAAGTTTTAGTCAATTAGTTTCTAACAAATTAAAACTAATCAATCATTGACTTTTGAGATAAAAAATTAGACTTTTTCAAGTCAAAAATTGGTAATGCTGCATAGTTACAACAAATTATATTTATGCCAAAGTCTCTAACACAACTTGCCGATACAATTATTTATAGCAATTTATTGATTAGTTTGTGTGCCGTAGCTATGACCTTGCAAAGTTATTGGCAACTAGGACAATCACTCATTTTTGATGAATTATTGGCAATTATTTTTTGCTCTACCTTAGCGACTTATCTCTTGGCTCGGTTAGTTGGATTAAGACGGCTAACTCACAAAACAAAGCAAAAATATTGGTATGGCCGAAATGAAAGTCTTATCAAGTATCTATTTATTATTTCGAGTTTGGCTTGCCTTCCCCTTTTTTTAGTTTTAAAATACAATATTCAGCTATGCTTAATTTTCTTAGCTGTTTTAACTATCTTATATTCTCTGCCACTCATTAGAACAAAAGGAAAATGGAAACATCTGCGAGATATTGGACTGCTCAAAATATTTTTAATTAGCTTTACTTGGTCTATCACAACGGTTTTGCTACCTGCTTTTAATATCGAAAAAACAATTAATTGGGATTTGCTATTTTTTATGTTTATAGAAAGAACTTTTTTTATCTTTGCTATTACACTTCCTTTCGATATTCGAGATTTGAAATATGATACTGGAAAAATAAAAACGATACCACTAATTTTAGGTACACAAAAAACACTTTTATTAGCCTATTTTTTCTTATTTTTTCTTATTCTTTTAGCTACCTCAAATTACGTTTATATTGCAGCATCACCTCGTTATGATGTTTTTGCTGGTTTAATTATTAGCTACTTAATAACGGCTTATATCATTAGCTTTACCGACGAAAATAACAAAGACACCTTTTATACAGGCTATGTAGATGCGACTATGATGCTACAATTTTTATTGATTGCTGGCTTTCGTTTTATCATATAAGTAACTTGTTCAAAAAATAAGTTCACGATTTTAGGCAACGTTTTTTTGCCATTACAAAGAAGCTATTTACATTTTTTTTATTTAAAACAACAACAACAAAGTGATACAAATACACGGTAAACAATTTGAGCTTTATTTGAGCCAATCGCAAATTGCAACAGCAGTTCAACAAATAGCAGAAAAAATAAATGCTGATTATCAAGACGAAAAAGTCTTACTTGTAGCTGTTTTAAATGGTTCATTTATTTTTGTGGCAGACCTCATGCGATGTTTAAAAGTAGATTGTCAAATTGAGTTTATCAAAACCAAATCTTATGAAGGCATGAAATCTACGGGCAATGTAAAAATGGTGCTTGGGTTGGATATGGATTTGCAAGACCGACATGTCGTGTTGCTAGAAGATATTGTAGATACAGGCAATACGTTGGCAACTTTGCTAGATATTTTTGAAAAACAACAACCTAAAAGCCTGAAAGTAGCTACCTTATTGTTTAAGTCTGAGGCTTTGCAACACAAAGATTTGCCGATAGATTATATCGGAATAGATATTCCAAATAAATTTGTGGTTGGCTATGGCTTGGATTATGATGATTGCGGCAGACAGTATGCAGATATTTACCAAGTTGTAGTATAGTTTTTTCGCAATGATTTCTTGGCTATTTTGGCTAAAAAATGCCCTTTTCAATTTAGTAAAATATGAGCAAACAACATACTAATCCTGAAATACTAAGTTTAAAAGAAGTTTTGCTAACTACGAAAGCTTACTTTTTTGAGTTATTAAAAAAATCATATTGGTATGTGATTTTTGGAGCGATATTTTTTTTTGTAGCACGATATTATGCTCATAAAAAGCCAATTATTTATAAGGCTGAAAGCAGTTTTATGACAAATAACGACAAATCTTCGGGCATGTCTGGCATTTTGCAATTGGCGGGTAATTTTGGTTTTGGCGGAGGAAAAAGTGGTGAGTTGAGCGGAGAAAAAATCGTTTCTTTGCTATCGTCTCGCCGCATGATATATGAGACCTTGTTGAAAACCGTTGAAATAGAAAACAAAGAAGACTTACTTTTCAACCATTATTTGCAACTATTTGAGCTTGAAAAATGCTTTGATTTAGATAGTATCAGCGATTTTCGTTTCAAAAATGAAAATGTTAATCAATTTTCGTATAATGAACAAAAAGCAGCTAAGTGCATTTTTAGCGACATATACACTCAACATTTAAATGCTAATGCTGAACAAAGTGGTATCATAACAGTATCATATACAGGAACTTCTGAGCAGTTTTCTAAAGAGTTTATTGAAACCTTAGTCAAAAACTTGGAAGGCTATTATAGCAAAAAATCGGTTGAGCAACAGCAAAAAACATATAACATCATTAAAAATCGAGTTGATTCGCTCGCAAATTCACTATATCAAAAAGAAGAACAATTAGCTACTTGGATAGACAACAACCGTGTACCATTGCGAGTTGGGTCGCTTACCGCAAAAAAAATGATGGAGCAAGAACGCTTGAAGAGTAGAGCCGAAATTTTGAGTGTTATGTATGCTGAAGCTATCAAAAGTCGAGAAATAGCTTATATGAATCTATTGAGCAATACACCTGTTATTCAAATCATAGACTTACCTATTTATCCTATTAAAGGCAAAGAATTCAATCGACTTACTTATTATATTTATGCTATTCTTGCTGCTTTTTTTCTTGTTACTTTGTTCGTTGTTTTCAATAAAATAGTGAGAGATGCTTTTAAAGATGATAAAGTATAATTGTTTTTTCATACCTTGCTTTTAGAAAATAGTTTTTCAAATTAAATAGTCAAACAAAAATAAAATGGCATTTCGTTGAAGCTAACATCTTGACTTTCAGTGTATTATATAATAAAAAAGGCACATCAAAAAATCAATTTTGATGTGCCTTTTTTTCTGTTATTGACTATCTAAATCTTATCAATAATATTTAATGTTTAATAAACTTCGTACTTACTCGTCCTGTTTCATTTTGTATATTGACAAGATACATGCCGCTTGCATAAGCCGAAATATTCATTTGAATTTCGTTAATCCCTTTTTGAGTTGCTAGTGTTTCATGGCTCAAATGTTGTCCTTGCAAATCATAAATATCAATTTGAGTATTTAATGATGAGGTTGCTATTGCCATTTCTAGGCTTTGAGCAGTCAATTTTTGGCCAATAATATCCAAAGCTATTTCATCATTGTCTTCAATTAGCTTTCCTGTATCATCGCTGTTATCGCCACCACTATCATCACAATTTGCTACCGCCACAATAATATAAGCAGTATCAAGTAGTCCAAAATTATTTTGAGCAATAACAGTTATTGTTTCTTGGCCTGCAAACATTGGCAAAGAGCGATATTCCAAACAGCCATCACCCAAATCATTCACCACACAGTTGTATGAAGTATAAAGGCTATTAATCGTGATTTGCTCATCTTCGCTAAAGCTGCAAAAATCTGGGCAAATTTGTAAAGCAGTCATAGGTTCTACACACATCTGAGTAGTTGTGTTACAACCTTCTGTCGCATTATTAATCACTTGAATAGTTACACTTGCGGTATTGCACAAACCTTCTGGGTCGCAGGCTTGATAGTTGAAGCTGTCTTCGCCTTCAAAGCCAGCATTTGGCGTATAAGTCATAATGCCATTAACGATTTCTATGCTACCTCCAAAAGGATTTCCAAAAGATTGAACTACTAAAATATCGCTATTTGGGTCAAAATCGTTTGCCAATAAATTGATAGTCACACTACTTCCATTGTCAGAAGTACCTAAATCGTCTTGTGCTGTTGGTGCTAAATTAACCTCACCAATAATATTGTTGGTTACTGTTATAGTAACTGTTGCAGTTGCACATTCGCTAAATTCGTCACAAACTTCATAAGTAAAACTATCTTCACCTTCAAAGCCAGCATTTGGCGTATAAATAAGATTGTTGGCCGCATTAATGATAACTGAACCATTGCTAGGTGTGCCGATATTTCCGAAAGAAAGTGCATTATTTTCTGGGTCGCTGTCATTGTCTAAAACCATCACTATCGCAGCATTTCCTTCATCAGAAGTACCAAAATCATCGACTGCGTTAGGAGGCAAATTGGTAGGTTCAAAAGTATTGTCGGTTACTTGTATAAAAATAGATGCTACGACACAAGCCCCTTCTTCGTCGCACACTTCATAAGTAAATGAGTCTGTTCCTTCAAAACCTTCATCTGGCGTATAAGTGATAACATCATCATCGCTTACCAAAACTTCTCCATTTTCAGCATCGCCTACATCGCCCAATACCAAGTTGTCGCCATCAGGGTCACTATCGTTTGAAAGTGGGTCGATACTTGTCGAAGTGCCACCATCAGAAGCAATATCGTCATTTTCAGCAATAGGAGCATTATTTGTTGGGTCAAAATTTTCGGTTACTGTGACGCTTATCGTAGCAGAAGCACAAGCTCCAAATTCATCACAAATGCTATACTCAAAACTATCTATGCCTTCAAAATTGGCGTTTGGTGTATAAACAATTTCTCCATTCACATCAAGTATCGTTGCCGAACCATTGCTAGGCGTTGATATTGTTCCAATTTCAAATAGATCGCCATCTGGGTCACTATCATTAGCAGTAACATTTAGTGTTATGGTTTCGCCACCTACCGAGCTTCCTTCATCAGCTACTGCCACAGGTGGATTATTTTCAGTTGTGTTGTTCATCACTTCAATAGCTACGGTAGCTTCATCACAAAGTCCATTGTTATCGCAAATTTCATAAGTAAACATATCCATACCTTCAAAGTTATCATTAGGACTATAAATAGCCAAATCTCCTGTAAAAACAAGTGTTCCATTAGCAGGCATTGTATTTGATGTGAGGTCGAAAGCTATATTGTTTTCATGAAAATCATTGTCTAATACATTAATGCTAATTGAATTTCCATTATTAGAAGTCGCAAAATCGTCGATGGCAGTAGGTGGATTGTTAGAAGTGCTATTATTGATAACATTGATGCTTACAGTTGCAGTATTACAAGCTCCTGCGGTGTCGCAAATTTCGTAAGTAAAAGTATCTGTACCTTCAAAATTTTCGTTTGGTGTATAGGTAGCTATATCTCCATTTAAAACAAGGTCTCCATTTGTAGGATTGCTATTTGCAGTAATGCTAAAATCGTCACCATTTGGATCAATATCGTTTGCTGTCAAATCAATTTCTACGCTGCTTCCATTGTCAGATGTAGCAGAATCATTACTAGCAATAGGAGGATTGTTGGTAGGTGTAACTTCAAATTCTGAACAATCTTCTAATAAATGTACGAAAACCGTAATTTCATCGCAAAATTCTGGGTCATTGATAAGACAAGCCGTTACGGTTACCTCGTCAGTTCCAAACATTCCAGGTAATGGAATATAAGTAAAGCAAGTTCCCAACAACTCAATGCTACAATCAAAAGTAGTGTGTGCAGCTTCAATAGCATAGCCACCTTGCAAGCATACTTCTGGGCAAATTTCGATTAAAGTAATAGGTTGTGTACAAGTATGAAAAGCATATTCTTCGCTACATGGGTCTTCAGAACCACCACCAGTATTTGAATTGTTGATTACTTCAATGTTAACAGATACTAAATCACACGCATTTTCTTCGTCACAAACTTGGTAGGTGAAAGAATCTGTTCCTTCAAAATTTTCATTTGGTGTATAAGTAATGCTGCCATTGCCATTAATATCAAGTGTTCCATTGCTAGGCTCGCCAAAATTGCTAATACCTAAAACATCGCCATCTGGGTCGCTATCGTTTGCCAACAAATCAATAGTCACAGCAGCTCCATTGTCAGAAACAGCAGAATCATTCTCGCCATTTGGTGCATTATTGCCAGTATTTTCGTTGTCTAACACTTGAATAGTTACAGAAACCAAATCGCAAGCATTAGCTTCGTCACACACTTCATAGGTAAAAGAATCGAGACCTTCAAAGCCTACATTTGGCGTATAAGTGGCAATTCCATTGTCGTCAATAGTAACTATTCCATCATTAGGATTGCTAAAATTGTTGATATGTAGAGCATCACCATCTGGGTCGCTATCGTTTGCCAACAAATCAATTGTAACAGTAGCTCCATTTTCCGAATCAGCCAAATCGCTTGTGCCTTCAGGAGGATTATTTTGAGCACATGGAGCGGCCAAAATATTGATTTGCGCTACATTACATTCGCCTCCACTATCGCAAGCCGTTATTTCAAGAATGTCTGTTCCTGTAAAAGCAGTCGTTATTTCATAACGAATACAATTATCAATAATGCTGATATTTTCTGGATGTAAGCTAGCTGTTGTTTCTGTAATACTAAAATCATCGAGACAAAAATCTGGACAAACTTCTACAAAACTGCCTACTTCCGAACAAGTGCCAATATTAGTCGTTTGCACTTCGCAAGGCACATCATCAGGATTAAAGTCTGTGCAATCTGTGAGCAAATGCACAAAGGCAGCAAGCTCAACACATTCATCAGGATTATCTGTTAAACAAGCAGTCACAGTAATTTCGTCAGTACCTGTGAGGCCTGGCAAAGGAATATATGTGAAGCAAGTACCAAATATTTCAATACTGCAATCGAAAGTCGTATGTGCAGCCGTAATTTCGTAAGCTCCTGTCAAACACACCTCAGGACAAAGTTCAATTTCAGTAATTGGTTCGGCACAAGTGATGTAGTTGAAAGATTCATCGCAAACCTCTTGAGCCACAGCATCATTTGCCAGCCAAAAAATGCTACCTATTGTCAAGATAAAACATTTCACTATTACTGAAGAAAGTATTCTTCTATTCATAATTTTAAATATTGCTTAAATTTCGTAAAAGTATCTTTTTTTGAAATTGTTAACTACTAAAATTATACCGAAAGGAGTTTTATGAAATATGTTTTATCAAGCTTGACTATATAATTTCTTGTTTGAGTGCAAGGAATTATTTTTTTCACATGCAAGTTTTTTCAAGCTTATTTTTGCTTGCTATCAGCAACTTGTTTTTCTAAAAAAAATAAAATACATCTTTACTTTGGCTTCATTATTTTTTTTCAGCAATACTTATTCAAAAAGCTGTTGTATAAGCATCTAAAAAGGCAGTTAATAAAAGCGAAAAAACAGGTGGCAAAACTTACTTTGCAATAAAAAAGGTAATAATTCCTTCTAAATTCTCTGTAAATTAAATTTATTGTATTTTTGCTAAATGTTAGCAATTAAAACATAAGTGTGATAGTGATTTTTTTTTTAATATGGATTGTCTTAGCCTTCTTTTATTGCTTATGTTTTTTTTTGAATAAGGTCTAGTATCTTACAGCAATTTTCGTTTTTAAACAAAACAAATAACACAAAACAATATTTATGTGCGTTATTACGTCAGTTATCAGATTTTAATATTTTTTTGACCAAAAAGTTAGACATTTTTTTTTCTAGGCTAAACATTTTTTTGTTAGGAAAAATAGTATGTCCTTTATTCCCAAAAGCTATTCTTTTTGTTAAATTGAGAGTAATTGAGTGTCTTAAACATTTTTTCACATGAATATAACATTTCATAAAAAAGCAAACTTGTAACCATTTAAACTGTTAGTTTCAACAAAATATCATGCTATTTTATCTAAGCACTTATTGTAATTCCACATTTTGAGAGTATTAGAAATGACATATTTCTAAAACAATAAGTGTCCATTCTTTTTTATATTTGACTCTTTTGGCTAGAAAAATATGTCATTTCTTTCTTGTTATTGAAAGAAAAAATTTAAATGAGTTTAGAAGATTTAAATTACAGTGTACTTATTCTTCAATAGGCTTTTCATTTGCCTTATCTTTTTTCTTTTTCTTTTTGCTTCTGTCAAAATTAATCAGGCTCAAACCAATATAACGTTTAGGGTTTGCCTTGAAATCTACTAGCAATTTATCGAGGTCGCTACTTGCTATTGCAAAATTATTGTAGAGTGCATCATCTTTAAATAATAAGCCAATACTACCTTCTCCCCTGTTTATTTTTTCGGTAATGGTGGTGACTTCTGCCAACGCACCATTAGCAGTCGCCAAAGTTTTATTAACAGTATTTACTGTTTTTTCTAGCTCCAAATTAGCGACATTATTTGTCACTTTTTCGGCACTACTTACAAGGCCATCTACTTTTACTAAGCTCATTTTTAGGCCAGTTGTGAGGTCTTCTGTATTGCTCAAAATTCCTCCTATTTTTTTCAAATCTGTTTCTGTAAAATCATTTACATTTGCCAAAATTCCATCAATATTTTTAATAGAACTCTGCACACTTTCTACGCTTCTGCTCAAACCATTAATAGTTTCTATCATTTCGCTAGAACGCAACAAATAATTTACGGCCACTAAAGTAGAATCTAAAGTAGCCAACATATTTTCGACTTTTTCTTTAATTGGATTAATTTCATTGAGTGCCATTTCTGTTAAAGCAACCTCTTCTACCCCTCTAATCGTATCGCCCGAAGCCATTAAAGTTGTTTCTATATGAGCTTCTGGCTGCGAAATAACCAAGTTCAAAGCTTTGTCGCCCAGCAAACCTGTGCTACTGATGTTGGCAGAAGTTAAACTATTGACCTGAACATTGGGATCAACCGTGAAACTAATCATAATTTTGCCTGAGCCATCTTCCTTCAAATAGATTTGTTCTACAATACCTACTTGAAGTCCATTCATTAAAACAGGATTGGCTGCCAGCAAACCATCAACTTTTTCATATTCTGCATAAAAGGTGTTTTCTGAACTAAATAATCCTTTGCCTCGCAAATAGTTGTAACCAAAAAATAAAACAACTAGAGATATTGTTGCTAAAATGCCAACTTTTACTTCATTTGATAATTTCAAAATATATTATTTTTTGATGTGGAATTAGTATGATATTTTTGTTTTGTAAAAAAACGTAATTATTTATGTTATGATAATTTTAAGGAAAAAACAGTTCATTTTCATTTATACAGCCATTTTTTTCGCTCAAAAACAACCTTGTTTAAAAGTAAATAGTCTGATTTTTTGTCTCAAAAGCCTATCTAAACAATTACAAAAAAACAAATTGAGTGCCAAATGCTATTTAAACACAGGCTTGCTAAGGAGCAAATTACTGAATATTGTTGCTCAACAACTTGCCTAATTTGCAAATGTACTCTTTTTTTAATTTTTTTAGTCATACTATTTTTAAAAAATCAAATAGAGTGCATATTCAGCTATTTTCGCTATGTGCTTTTAAAAGCTTAAGAGCTAAATGAATGTTTTATTAGATTAAATAGTGTATTATTTAGCAATTTGTGTTTTATGTTTAGCAGGAGCAAAAAAATAAAAACAATCAAAAAGCGAAAATAGTTGCTACTATTATCCAATATTACTGAATACCTAATTTGCTTACTCTATGCGTTTACCATTTTCATAAATAATAATTCGAGCAAACTGAAAACCCAACTTCTGCACACGCATTAGTTCCATGATAGCATGGTCATAATCTGTAATTTTTTTGTCTAACATATAATGCTTAATGCCTTTATCATTGATTTCTATTTCTATTTGTGAAGCAACTGCCGCAAAATTGGGCTTTCCCAAATTGACCGACTCATAAGCATCATATAGTTGCACCTGATAGTTGATAGCATCACCCGCAGGGTTTGGATTTTTATAATTGTTAGATTGACTTTGCTTGGCTCGTTTTCCTCCACCTTCTAACGTCTCTTTATACTCCTTGAAAGCTCGAAAAATAGCTGATGCCACATAGGTTTGCCCTGCTTCTGATTTCAAATATTTTTCTTCTTTGCCATTGGTAAGAAAACCCGTTTCTACCAATACGCTTGGCATAGCTGTTTTGTAAAGCACCAAAAAACTCTCTTGTCGTACTCCTCGACTATGTCGTTTGGCACGAGTTTTAAATTGATCTTCTATGAAAGCCGCCAACTGAATGCTTTGGTCGAGATAAGCATTTTGGTAGAGCGAAAAAATAATTTCATTTTCTGGATTATCCAAATCAAAGCCATCATATTTTTCTTTATAGTCATTTTCTAACAGTACCACAGCATTTTCTCTTCTCGCAACGTCCAAATTTTCACGAGACTTATCTACTCCCATCACATAAGTTTCTGTACCATAAGCACTAGGCGATGAAGCATTGCAATGTACAGAAATAAACAAATCTGCATTGTTTCGGTTTGCTAAAGCTGCTCTTTCGTGTAGTTCTACAAAAAAATCTTTTTTTCGAGTATATATAACCTTTACATTTGGTATATTTTCTTCAATATATTTGCCAAGTTTTAGAGCAATGGCTAAGGTAATACCTTTTTCTTTGGTATGCTTGCCTGAGCAGCCATTATCTTTGCCGCCATGTCCTGCATCTATCACCACTCGGTTTATGGTATAACGATAATACGAGTTTTCATGCGAAAAGGAAGCTGACAGCCACAGTAACAAAAAGCCTAAAAGCAATAAATTATTCTTTAACACGATTTTTTTTTTAGTGAAACAAAATACAAAAGTTATTAAGTACACTGTAATATAAGTTTTTAAGGTTTGTTTCATGTAAATGTTATAACAATCGAGGTAGAAGGCACTTTAAAAGTGCCTTCTACCTAAATACTAAAAAAAGAACGACATGCCCTTGTTGGTGTTATCACCAACAAGTTGTTACGAAAAAATATGCTTTAAAATACGCTATTTATCCTTTTAGTTGCTGGTGATAACACA
>JBMZCV010000128.1:0-15485 GCA_049613665.1 Chitinophagales bacterium
GAAATAGAGGTTTTTATGAATGATGAAAAATTTATATTTGGTGGAATAACCAATGCAGACCCTATTTTGTTTATTAAACTAAAAGACGAAAACGGTATCAATACGGTAGGAAATGCCATTGGCCACGATATTACGGCTACGCTAGATGAAGATAATAATAATAGCGATATTTTGGTATTGAACAATTATTATAAAGCCAAACTAAATTCTTATCAAGAAGGCGAAGTTCGTTTTCCGTTGGCAGATTTGGAAACAGGTTTGCATACAATAAGCATAAAAGCGTGGGATGTTTTCAATCAATCGGGCAAGGCATATACCGAATTTGTGGTAGCCGAAAATGCAGAAATCGCTTTGCAAAATGTTCTAAATTATCCCAATCCATTTTTCGACCAAACCAGCTTTTGGTTTGAACACAATAGAGCAGGCGACCAACTGACAGTTACCATTCAGATTATGTCGCTCTCTGGCCGAGTTGTCAAAACGATACAGGAAAACATTGTGCCAGATGGCTTTCGTGTCAATGATATTCAATGGAATGGCTTAGATGAATTTGGAAATCGAATTGGCAGAGGAACGTATATTTACAAAATTATGGTGCGAGGTTCTGACAACAAAACCGCTAGTGAAGTGCAAAAGCTCGTTATCTTAAAATAGCAAAAGTTTATTTTTTACAAAAACAAAAAAGCAGTTTATCTTTCATTTGATAAACTGCTTTTTTGTTTTGAAGCTTATTTCTAAAAATGTAAATAACGGAATGATTAAACTATTGGTTGATAAACAGTATCTCAAATTTTAGAAATATGAAATATCTTGAAACAAGTTTGTTGAAAAATTGGCAGAAAGCAGAAAGTTTGGTATTTTTAAGAGCAAAAAAATAAGTTTTTAATGCTTTTTAGAAATAAATTATTCATTTTGCACTTTATAATTAGACAACATTTTTTCAGAAAAAAACTTTCTCACAATCTAAGAAACGCCATGCAAACACCGGCCAAAATACTTTTACTTTGCTGTTTAACCATTTTATGCACTTTCGCAAATATCGCTGAAACAAAAAATCAAGACATTTCCCAAACCTATCCGAAAGATTATTTTCGCTCACCACTCGGTATTCCACTTCAACTCGCTGGAACGTTTGGCGAACTGCGTAACAATCATTTTCATGCAGGAATAGATTGCAAAACAGGTGGCCAACAAAACCTTAAATTGTATGCTGTTGCAGGTGGCTATGTGTCTCGTATCAAGACATCGCCACGAGGCTATGGAAATGCCTTGTATATCGACCATCCAAATGGTTTTACGAGCGTATATGCTCACCTCAAAAGCTTTAGCGGACACATCGGCGAGTATGTAGAACGTATGCAATATAACAATCAAAATTTTGAAATAGACGAAAAAGTGCCTCCAGGTTTGCTCTATGTAACAAAAAGCCAAGTTGTGGCAAGGTCTGGCAATACAGGAAGTTCGGCAGGGCCACACCTTCATTTCGAAATCAGAGATACGCATACTGAAGAAGCTTTAAATCCTTTGCTTTTTGGCCTAAAAGTGCCAGATAAGGTAAAACCGCAAATCAATCAGTTGGCGATTTATCAGTTTCAGGAAGGCTCTGAAAAATATGTGAAACAGAAAACAGTTAGCATAAAAGGTGCAACAGGAAAGTATAGTATTTCGCCAAAGCTCATTAAATTGGGTAGTTCTCGTGTGGGTTTAGGCCTAAAAACTTACGACAAACAAACAGGTGTGCATCATTTAAATGGCATTTATAGTTTGAAAATGTATGACAATGGCCAAGTGGTGTATGCTTTCAGAATGGAACGTATTTCTTTTGACGAAACCCGTTATTTGAATTGTCATATAGATTATGAAACCAAAAAAAGAGGTGGCGGTTTGATGCAAAAATGTTTTGCAGACCTTGGCAATCAACTGAATATATATCACGATGTAATAAATAGAGGAATTATAGATATTTCGGACGGCACGATTCACAACATCACTTTTGAGGTGGAAGATGTAGAACAAAATAAATCTACACTATCTTTTATGATACAATATGATGCAAATGCCTCGGCAGGAACATTCAAAGAAGCAGAACATGTCGCAAAATTTAATTATAATACCGATAACATTTTTGAGAACGAAGACCTAAAAATATTTATGCCTTACGGTGCTTTATACAATGATATAGCGTTTGAATATGAAACGAAAATGCCTGCCGCAGAAGCCAATGTTTATTCACAATATCATTATTTGCACGATAGCAAAACACCTGTTCAAAAGTATTTTGATGTGAGTATCAAACCAACTACTTTGCCTTACGAAATGTATGACAAAGCCATTATTGCATATAGCACGGCTGGCGGCCGCACAAAATCGCTTGGCGGCACTTGGGAAGGCAACTACTTAAAAGCAGAATCAAGAGAGTTTGGCAAATATTTTATTACGCTCGACAAAACTGCCCCTAGAGTGAAAGGCATTAATATTTCGAATGGCAAAAATATGAGCAAAAATACGCAAATTATTATGAGTATGACCGACAATTTATCGGGCATAGCGTCTTATAATGCCTACATCGACGACCAATGGATTTTGATGCACTATGACCAAAAATCGAACCGATTGCGATATTATTTCGATGACCATTGTAGCAAAGGCTCTCACACTTTCAAGCTCGTTGTGAAAGACGAAAGGCAAAACGAAAAGATTTATACAGCTAAGTTTATTCGATAAAAAATACTGCAATCTAAGTTTTTCAAAAATAGTGCTGATTTGTTTAAACCAGATAAATTCAAGCTGTTTTTCTAATAAAAAAATGACATATTTTTCTAGCTAAGTGACAGCAAAAAAATAAGTTCACGATTTGAGGCAGAGATTTTTTGAGTTACAAGGCGAAAAACACAGTCATAGCCATAGCTACGGCGAGGCTTTTCAACGAAGTAGGTCAGAAAATGTCAAACGCAAATAAGGAAGTTATTTTTTGAGCGTTACTAAGTGACAGAGATAAAACATTATAAACTGTCGCTTTTTTAGAAATATGTCATTTTTAATCGCTTCTAAGTAGTCAGACAAAAATAAATATACATCTCGTTGAAGCTAACACACTGAACATCAATGCGTTAGCAACGAATTGACCGTTTATTAAATAGTGCTTGGCACTTAAACATGCTCCATTTTAACGATTAACTCCGCAAAATATTCATCTAATTCTCCTGTATGCCATCTTGTTTCAATATTTTCTATGTTCATGATTTTCTCAAACATAGCATCTTGCTTTTTGCCCAAACTCAAAGCCTCCGAGTAGCGAACATGACTAAAAGTAACGAGCGAATAAAGTGGCAAAAAATTAGGGAATTTGCTGTGTAGATATTTAGCTATTTTTTTTCTAAGCAAAAATTTTGGGTCAGCAACGCTATCACGCATTTCAACGAAATTTCGCAAGGCTAAATCAGCAATCGCATTGGCATCTGGAATGCGTAGTTTTTCAAATTCTTCCAAAACGACATTCCAATTTACGCCATTTTCATTGCTATATTTCTCTAAAATTTGATTGAACACATAACAATCTTCAAAGCCAGAGTTCATGCCTTGCCCATAAAATGGCACGATAGCATGAGAAGCATCGCCAATAATTCCTATTCTATGGCCATAAGACCAAGGGTTGCAGCGAATAGTGACGAGTGAGGAAGTTGGGTTTTCAAAGAAATCTTGTATTAATGTAGGCATTAGAGGCACGGCAGACGCAAAATAGGTGTTGAAAAAATCTTTTACATCGGCTTCAGTCTGCAAGCACTCGAAAGATGGGTCTCCCTCGAAAGCCAAAAACAAAGTGCAAGTGAAACTGCCATCGAGGTTTGGCAAGGCAATAAGCATAAAATTTTTGCGTGGCCAAATATGTAGTGCATGTTTTTCTATCAGAAAACTACCATTTTCGCCTGCTGGTATCGTCAATTCCTTGTAGCCATGAGGCAAATATTCTTGTGCATAATTGAATCGGCTAGTTCGTTGTAGGCTGCTTCTCACGGCCGAAAAAGCACCATCAGCTCCCATGATTAAATTTGGTTGAAGAGCTATTTTTTCGCCATTTTTTGATGTAAGTTCTATTTTGTTTTCTTTGAGATTGATGCCACTACATTTGCTATCGAATTGCAAATTTACATTGTCGTAGCTCTCGGCAGTGTCCATCAAAATACGATTTAGTTCGGCACGAGACACCGAATAAATAGCTTGTTTGGCTTTGCCGTAAGACTGATATGCTGTTGTGCCATCTATGTTATGAATCATGCGACCATACATCGGAATAGCGATAGGTTTTATTTTTTCTGACACTTCTACGGCATCTAAAGCTTGCCAACCTCTATCGCTCAAAGCCAAATTGATAGACCGACCACCATCGGTTTCTAGCTTTCGCATATCGGCTCTTCGCTCAAAAACATCAACATCAAAGCCTTTTTTGGCCAAATAAATAGCGAGCAAAGAACCTACTAAGCCTGCTCCTGCAATAGTGATATGTTGCATTTTGTCCTCTTTTTTGATTTTTTAAGTAGTGCTTGGTATTTTAGTAAAAAAAAGGCTGTTTAAATTTCATTTCAATTTGAAGCGTCCTCCAAAAAAAATAAAATTTAAACAGCCTATTATATCATATTTTTAATAATAAAACGATGTGCGATAAGGGTAGCGAATTTGATATTGCGTTGTTACTTTTTCAAGTATCGTTGCTTTCAACTCATCGATATTTTCATTGTTGGTAGCCGAAATAAAAGCACAATTGCCATCGGTTTTCTTTATCCACGTTTCCTTTAGGTCGTTCAAAATTTCGGTTTTTACTTCCTCCTCCAAATACTCGTCAAAGTATTTTTTGCGATATAAATCCATTTTATTGAACACCACAAAAGTCGGTTTGTCAGCTACTTTCAGCTCTGCCAGCGTTTGATTGACGACTTCTAGTTGCTCTTCAAATTGTGGATGCGAAATATCGACAATGTGTAGCAAAATATCGGATTCTCGCACTTCGTCGAGCGTAGATTTGAAACTTTCGATAAGATTATGCGGCAGCTTTCGGATAAAACCAACCGTATCTGAAAGCAAAAAAGGCGTTTGCCCAATTACTACTTTTCTAACCGTTGTATCGAGGGTTGCAAACAATTTATTTTCGACAAACACATCAGACTTGCTCATCAGCGTCATCAAAGTAGATTTGCCAACATTGGTGTAGCCTACTAGCGAAACTCGTATCAATTGATTTCGACGTTTTCGCATTGTTGTATTTTGCTTGTCGATTTTTTCTAGCTTGTCTTTCAACGTACTAATTTTATCACGCACAATACGGCGGTCAGTCTCAATTTCTTGCTCACCAGGCCCACGCATTCCGATACCACCACGTTGTCGTTCAAGGTGAGTCCAAAGACCACGCAAACGAGGCAAAAGATATTGCATTTGAGCGAGTTCTACTTGTGCTTTTGCCTGTGCTGTTTGAGCTCTTCGAGCAAAAATATCAAGTATCAAAAAGCTTCTATCCACGACTTTGCATTTCAAGGCTTCTTCCAAAATATTTTGCTGTTTTGGGCTTAAATCATCGTCAAAAATGACTAAATCTATTTCTTTGGCAGCAACATATTCGCAAATTTCCTCCAATTTTCCTTTTCCTACAAAAGTGCGAGAGTGAGGATGTGGCAAACGTTGTTTGAAATGTTTTAGCACTTGAGCACCTGCGGTTTGGGCCAAAAAAGCGAGTTCATCTAAGTATTCATCTAATTTTTCTTCTTGTTGTCTAGGCAAAAGTATGCCTACTAATATGGCTTTTTCAACGACTGCATCATTTGTCGTTTTCGTTAATTTAACGTATCCTTTCAAAATATACTGATTTTTATTTTTTGTACTTATATGGCTCTTTTACAAATTTTACAGTAGCTTATTATAGTATTGTTTATAAAAAAGAAATCATGACTATAGATATGTTATCTCTTTGAGATAAATTTATTCCGTAAAATTTTGGGTTGAGCCTATTTTATTAATAATGAGGCTTAGGTGAGAACAGTTTTTAGAAATTAGTAATCCACATGATTATATTCATATTTTTATGAAATGAAAAAAATAAAATTAAAACTTTTAGTAAAAACCGTTTTTAGAAATTAGTAATCCACATGATTATATTCATATTTTTATGAAATGAAAAAAAATAAAATTAAAACTTTTAGTAAAAAACCATTTTTAGAAATTAGTAATCCACATGATAAGAGATTTTTTATATGAAATGAAGAAAGATGGCAGGAAAGGAATAGGTATTACCCTATTCAATAAGCCAAACATTTAAAACGTAAAGAAAGTTCCTTTACTCTGTTATTATTTTGATATTTTTGATGCTAATATCTTCTATTGGCCGATTATTATTGCCTTTTTTCGCTGCCGCAATTTTTTCTAAGACATCTAAGCCTGCTGTTATTTCGCCAAAAACACTATAATTGCCATCTAAGTGAGGCGTGCCACCAATCGTTTGATAAGCTTGCTTTTGCTCTTCTGTTAGGTTCAAACCTTTCTTTTTTGCTAAAGTTTCTAGTGCTTTTGCATCATATTTTTTGCCCGTTACGATAAAAAATTGCGAACCTGAAGACTCTTGATTTGGATTTTCGGCATCTCCTAATCTAGCAGCCGACAGCACACCTTTTTTGTGAAACAACTTGCCCGAAAACTCGGCAGGAATAGTGTAATCTGTGCCACCATTTCCCAAAACAGCATCTGCTTTGGCATTGCGAGAATCTGGGTCGCCTGTTTGCACCATAAAATCTTGGATAACTCTATGAAATAGCAGACCATCATAAAAACCGCTTTCAATGAGTTTTACGAAATTGTCACGATGTTGTGGCGTTTCATCATACAACTTGATACGAATATCGCCAGCACTTGTGCTGATAAGTGCTTGATAGTTTTTGGGCAATACATTTTCACAAGAGAAAAAAGAAGTGCTAACAACAAGCAATAAAAAGATGACTAATATATTAAAGTGTTTCATTTTTTGTAAGGTATTTTATTTCAATAGTTCGGACATTTATACATTTTTTTATCAAAGTTTTAAACATACTATTTTTTTTAGGCTAAGGCGGCCAATATTTGCAAATTTAATGGCCTTTTGAACTGAAAAATAGTATGTTTCCCTTGCCAAAAGGAGTTTTTTTATTAAACTGAAAATTGTTATAAAAAATGTCAGAACCATTGTTATTTAACAAAATCAGCAATGAAACTACATTATTTCTTGCAAAAAATCTAAACTTACTGCTAATTATTTTTATTTTTATTCTTGAAATCGCCACGTTTCAAGGCTTTGAAAAACTCTGCCCATGCAAAGACATCGAAAATACGATAGTGTGGATATTGGCCTGCCGAATAGAGACTTGCTGAATATTGTCGCATTTGATAGTCGTAGTTTTCGTTGCCGTCCATGCCCATAGTCGAAGCAATTTCACGCATACGCTCTCTATCCAAGTTTCGCTGTGCTCTCCTCAAATCATCATCTGGCACATCAGCCGTCAGAAAAGCTTGCTTAAATTCGGCTTTGCTCGGCCACGGATAAACAACTGCTGGCGGCAATTCGATAGTGTCTTCTTTCAAAAATTGAATGACAGAATAGCTGCTTTCTTCCAAACTTGCAGGCACTATGAGCTGCCCTCGCTGATAGCCTACTGCCGAAAATTGAATCGTATCGCCTTTATGCACGACAAAAGAGAAAAAACCTTGCAAATTGCTTACCGTTCCTCTCCTATTCGAGATATTCCAAATATTTGTGAGTGGTACAGGTTGTAAGCTATCGCTTGCCATAATAATTCCAGAAAATTGTACTAAATTCTTATGTTGAGCTTTTAGGTCATTCAAAAAAACAGAAAAAAGCGACAATAGCAAGACGAAAATTAAGTTTTTGGCAGATAAATACATAGAAATACTTTTTTTTAATAAAAAACATAGCCTTACTTGTCAAAGATAATCATTTTTCTCTAATCATAAAGCTTTCAGCAATTTGTGAAACGCTGTAATTATAACGGAATAAAAATGAGATACGTTGTGTTCCAAAATTTTATAAGCTTTTTTAACAAAAACTTAATGTTTGTCTTGCTACCTGTAAAGATTTTCCGTTTTTCTTTACAGATGCCTACCTAAATGTAAAGATTTTCCATTTTTCTTTACATATACCGCTTAAATGTAAAGATTTTTCGTTTTTCTTTACATATAAAACGCCTACTATTTCTAAAACAAACAGAATAGTTTTTTGTTTTGTTGCTTTGTTCCAAAATTTTAGCAAAAAAACTTATCTTTGCTTTTATGCAACAGAACAAAACCGACAATCTTTTTCAGTCAAATACCGATTATTTAAACGAACTCAATCCTGTTCAAAGGCTTGCGGTAGAAACAACCGATGGGCCTGTGATGATTATTGCGGGGCCTGGCTCTGGCAAAACTCGTGTTTTGACCTATCGCATTGCTCATCTCATCAATAAAGGGGTGAAACCTTACCATATTTTGGCATTGACTTTTACGAACAAAGCGGCTCGTGAAATGAAAGCTCGTATTACTGATATTGTGGGCGAAAGAGCGGCAGGCCAAATTTGGATGGGTACGTTTCACTCTATTTTTGCGAAAATACTGCGAATAGAAGCCAAACATTTGGGTTATCCTAGCGATTTCACGATTTATGACACCGACGATAGTAAAAATTTGATTAAAACTATTGTTGCAGAGCAAAATTTGGATAAAGATTTATATAAGCCAAATTTGATAAAAAACCGCATTTCTAATGCTAAAAGCAATCTGATTATGTCGGCTGCTTATCTTAAAAGTGATGCGATTCGATTAGCAGATGCAAAATCAAAACGTCCAAAAATTGGTGAGATATATCGCATTTATGAGCAACGTTGTCGGCGAGCTGGTGCAATGGATTTTGATGATTTGTTGATACTCATGTATGCTTTGTTGCTCAAATCGGAAGAAGTGCGGAAAAAATATCAAGAGCGTTTTCGTTATGTCATGATTGATGAGTTTCAGGATACTAACACGGCTCAATATGCGATTGTAAAACTATTGGCTGCACACAAAAATATCGCTGTTGTGGGCGACGATGCTCAAAGTATTTATGCTTTTCGTGGTGCTACCATTCACAATATCTTGACTTACGAAAAGGATTTTCCGAAATTGGAAGTCTTCAAATTGGAACAAAATTATCGTTCTAGCAAAAAAATTGTGGCTTTGGCCAACGACATTATTGCTTCAAATCGCAATCAAATCGCCAAACAAATTTGGACAAGCAATGATACAGGAAATCAAGTAACGCTTTTTAGAGCAGCCAGCGACAGCGAAGAAGCCAAACTTGTAGCTGATAGCATTTTTGTAGAACGCCTGCGAAACCATCACCGAAACGATGAGTTTGCTATTTTGTATCGCACCAATGCACAATCTCGTGTTTTGGAGGAAGCCTTACGCAAAAGAAATATTCCTTATCGCATTTATGGCGGCTTGTCGTTTTATCAACGCAAAGAAATAAAAGACATGATGGCTTATTTGCGACTCACCGTCAATCACAATGACGAGGAAGCAATAAGACGTGTGTTGAATGTGCCAGCACGAGGTATTGGCAAAACAAGTTTGGGCAAGTTGGCAAAGTTGGCAAATCAGCAGCAGACTTCTTTGTTTAATGTGATGAAAAGAATTGGGCAAATGACTTTTCCTACTCGCACAAAAAATGCTGTTGGCCATTTTGTGCGAATGATTGAGTTGTTTACGAGTATGCAAAAGAAAAAAGATGCTCACGAACTAGCCGTTTATATTGGCAAAACGAGCGGAATCACGAAAATGCTGAATGCTGATAAATCGGTGGAAGGCATGAGCCGAAATGAGAACTTGCAGGAATTGTTTAATAGTATTCAAGAGTTTGTCGACAATAAAAGAGAACTCGCTACCGAAGGCTTAGAAATTGATGCGACTTTAGGCGTATATTTGCAAGAAGTGAGTTTGCTGACCGACATGGACAAAGAGGAAGACGATGATGCCGAAGGAAAAGTAAAATTGATGACGGTACACTCTGCCAAAGGTTTGGAATTTTCGTGTGTCTATATTGTAGGTATGGAAGAAGGTTTGTTTCCGTCTGGCATGTCGAAGCAGCCGAAAGAAATTGAAGAAGAAAGACGTTTGTTTTATGTGGCAGTAACTCGTGCCGAACAGAAATTGTTTTTGTCGTTGGCAGCTTGTCGCTATCGTTTTGGCACTTTGCAATATGGCGAACCGAGCCGTTTTGTTGGCGAATTGAATGAAAGGCATTTCAAAATAGTAGGGCAAAAACCGAGTTTCAAGCCTACCGAAAAACAAAATAACACTTACAATAGTTTTAGAGACAGTATCAAAAATAATATTAATTCGGTGAAACGCCGACAGCAACAGCAAAAGAATTTGGGCAAAGATTTTAGCAAACTTCTCGCCAATTTCAGAGCTACCGACCCTCGCTCTATCCGACAAAATATGATGGTTTTGCATCAGCGGTTTGGGCGTGGCAAAGTCTTGTCTTTAGATGGAAAAGGCGACAAAACTATCGCTATCATTCATTTCGATGTGCAAGGCGAAAAGCGAATTTTGCTTAGGTTTGCGAAGCTGATGGTGGTGCAATAAATGTTAAATAGTATGATAATAAGTGAGACCATTTTATATTATAAATCGTGAAAACAAATATCTTAATTTTCAAGGCCTTAGCACACAAATCAACCATTTATTAAAGCGTTTTTGACACTTATTTTTGCACAAAAATTGTAAAAAGCAATGCAAGCAAACCATTTTTTTTATATAGGGCTAAGGTTTTGGCCTCAATAATGTTTATATTGCCATTTTTAGAGTAAAATAAAGAAAATCATTGTTATGTCTATCATCAAATCCTTCAAAGGCTATCGTCCTGTGCCAAATTTAGCGAAACAAATCGCTTCACGCCCTTATGATGTACTAAACAGAGCCGAAGCAAAAGCTGAAGCAACCGACAATCCTTATTCATATTTGCACATTGTACGTTCAGAAATAGGCTTGCCAGATGAGGTTTCGGCTTATGACGCAACCGTTTATGCCAAAGCGAAAGCAAATTTTGAACAAATGACGCAAGAAAATATTTTGGTACAAGATACCGAAGCATCTATGTATGTATATGCTCAAACCATGAATGGCAAACAGCAAGTAGGCTTGGTAGCTTGCACAAGCATTGATGATTGTTTAAACGATATTATCAAAAAACACGAATTTACACGGCCTACCAAAGAGCAAGACCGCATTAATCATATTTATACCACCAACTTGCATTCTGGCCCTATTCTGATGGCCTATCCAAATGTAATGGCAATAGATGCTATTATTAATCAAGTCATTGCACAAAAACCTGCATACGACTTTGCGGCTGTTGATGATATTCAACATACTTTTTGGGTTATTGATGATGCTGATAAAATTGGAGCATTAACAGAACTTTTTGCTCAAAAAGTGCCTTATATTTATATTGCCGATGGCCACCATCGAGTGGCTTCTTCTACAAAAGTAGGTTTGCGAAAGCGAGCAGAAAATGAACATCATACGGGCGAAGAAGAATATAACTATTTTTTATCTGTATTATTTCCTGATAATCAATTGACTATCATTGACTACAATCGTGTGGTGACAGATTTGAATGGATTGAGCAAAGCAGACTTTTTGGCCAAAGTGAGCGAAAAATTTGATGTCGAAATTTCAGAAACAGCTTATCAACCACAAACACCATATCGTTTTGGAATGTATTTGGATAAAAAATGGTATATGCTAACTGCTAAAAAAGGCACTTACGAAGAAAATCACCCAATTTTATCGCTTGATATTTCGGTACTTTCAGACAATTTGCTTGCACCAATCCTAAATATTACTGACCAACGAACAGATAATAGAATTGACTTTGTAGGAGGTATCAGAGGCATGAAAGAGCTAGAACGTAGAGTCGATAGTGGCGAAATGTGTTTGGCCTTTTCGATTTACGCAGTCAGCATTCAACAATTGATTGATGTAGCCAACTCAGGCAAAGTAATGCCACCAAAATCTACTTGGTTTGAGCCAAAATTGCGAAGTGGACTTGTAACACATCAGTTTTAAGTGATTGTGTCTAAAAAAAAAGAAATTTTAAGGTATTAGAATCGACTCATTGTTTGTTGAAAAACATGTCATTTCTTTCTTGTTATGAAAAAGAAAGCTTTGAATTAGCTTAGATGTGATAGGTTTTAAAAAGCAGCCACGTCTTAACAAGTAAATAATACTTTTGCAAAAACTCTAATAAACTTACTTTATAAGGTAATAAGCAAAATGAAAATTAAATTATCACACTTTTATTTTTTAGCAAACCCTTTACTATTTACATTTTTACTGCTTTTTTTGTTGCAAAAAAATGATTTGCAGGCTCAAAAAGCGTGGACTTTAAATGATTGTGTTACTTATGCAAGAGCCAACAATATTTCGCTAAAACAACTTGGTCTAAATACCAAACGTGCCAACATTAACCACGACCAAAGTAAGGCAAATCGCTTGCCCAATTTAAACGGTTCTACCTCATATGGTTTGAATTTTGGTTTTGCGATTGACCCAACAACCAATACATTTAGTAGCCAAACAGCCCAATCTTCGCAACTTTCATTGAGTAGTAGCGTCATTTTATTTAATGGTTTTCAGCTAAAAAATACGATTGAGCAGCGACAATTGGAGCAAGAATTATCAAAATTGGAAGTCGATAATTTGGCAAACAACATAGATTTAACTGTTTTTACGGCTTATATGCAAATTCTTTTGGCAGAAGAACAGTTAAAAGTATTGGAAAAACAAACTACCTTAACAGATAGCCAATATGAGCAAGTGCAAAAACTCATCAATGTTGGCTTGCGTCCTGCGGGCGATTTGCTAGAGTTAGAAGCTCAGAAAGCCAATGACGAAGTAAATATTGTCAATTCAAAAAATGCAGTAAAAACAGCTTATTTGGCACTCTCGCAAGCACTTGATTATTATGGCGATTTTGAAATAGAAACGCCAAATAAACTGAATATACCCTCGCTTGATGCACTCAAAAATGTAACTGTTGCAACAATTTTTGAGGCTGCCAAAAGCTCTCAGCCACAAATAAAAACGGCTGTTTTGCGAACAGATATTGCCGAACAACAACATAAAGTATTGAATGGCTCAAAATATCCAACTTTGTCGCTTTCTAGCAATTTGAATACTCGTTTTTCGAGCTTGGCAAGGCGTTTGGCTTCTGACACACCGCTTGGCTATGATACTTTAATAGTTTTAAACTTGCCAGCACCGATTAATGATGATTTTCCGCTCCTGCAACCTATTCCTGATTTGGAACGCACACCTTTTTTCCAACAGTTTAGCGACAATTTTGGTGGTTTTATTGGTTTCAATTTAGCCATTCCGATTTATAATCGCTCGCAAATCAAAAATAGTTTAGCTTTAGCATATCTCAATATTCAAAACTCAAAACTTGCACAAGATTTTGAGAAAAATAATTTGCAACGTACCGTAGAACAAGCATTTTTAGATGCTACCGTAGCTGCCGAAACTTATCGGGCTTCGCAAAAAGCAGTTTCGGCACAAAAGCAAGCTTTAGATTTTGCTCAAAAACGTTTTGCGGCTGGTGTTATCAACACTTTTGAAGTATTGACAATACAAAATGCAGCAGCTATTACAGAACTCAATATGCAGTCTGCAAAATATCAATATTATTTCCGTATGAAAATTTTAGATTTTTATGCAGGAAAAGGCATTTCAATAGATTAGAAATAAGTTGCTCTTATATGAAAATTGACAGCTTGATTTTCAATACCTTAGCACAAAAGAAAATGTATATTAAATAGTGTTTGGCACTTAGATATTTTTTAGTCAAAATTGTCACATAAAAAAGGTTTTCTACTAACTTGATAAGTTAGCAGAAAACCTTTTTTATAGCTGAAATAATAATATTTTTTTACTAAAAAGTAAGATTTAAGCTCGCAAGAGGCATAGCATTTTCCAAATTCTGCTTTGTCATTTCCTTATTTGTTTTATTCAAAAAATGTTGGGGATATATTTGAAAATGATAGCCTACTTTATTGTTTTCCTCCTCTTTTTTCTTATTGCTAAACAATTTGTACATACCTACAAAGCCAGCAACAGTACCTAAACCACTCGTGATAAGATATGTTGAACTTTCCGTATTATTGTTGCCAATGACATAAGTTGTTCCAAGAGCAAACAAACCACTAACTGCCGCTCCCAAGCTAATCAATGTACCTTGCGAACTCGTAAAATTTTGTTTTGGCAATTGATGCAAGCCAAAACCCAAACCAGCCATTGATGTAAACATACTTGTTGCAGTATAAAGTTTGCTATCATCAGGGTCGGCCAATTGCACAAAACCAATTGGAAGATAACCGCCTATCATGCCCATAGTTTGGATAACAATAGCATCGCCATTTGTGTAATGCTTATCAGACATCAAGAATGCTCCTGCTGCCATACCTGCCATCGAACTCAAAAATATGGTTGCACCTGTACCACGAATAGCACCTTCTCCACTTCTCTCAGGGAAGCCAAACAGATACGACCATCCTACTCCGTAGCCCAAGCCCCAAAGGTGTCCCATATTGATAAGCGAAGTGCGACCAAGTGTCAAGTTATTTTTTTGAACATAGCGATAACCCAAAATCGTTTGTCCAATGCTACTCGCCATACCTAACGAAGTCAAAATTTTTGCATCAGGCCCATCTTCTATATTCGGACTAAGCAAAAGCGATAAAGCCAAACCATCTTGATAGCCCAATATCTGTCCACCTACTGCGAGAGTTGCAGCAGGTAAAGGCACATTTTTTTTATGCGTCATACCAAAAGAAGTAGCAAAACCTGCTGCTGTACTCAAAAAATAAGTACCCACTAAAGCTCGGTCTCCTGTTATTCCAAAAATAGACTGAAATGTTATTCCATAAATTCCACCAGATACTGTACTACTTCCTACCAACAAAGCACGGCCAGAATTGTTTTGCTCTAAATTATTTTCTGTTTGTCCAAATATACTGACATCAAACAGGAATAAGACCATTAAAAAAAATATTACATTAGATAATTTCATAGTTTTCTTGTCGTTTAAATTTACGTTGTGGCAATTTTGGCTAAAAAATGATATTACGAATTTAAACGAAAAAAAAATAGCCCACAAAAAAATACGACGAGCCATTTTTTTTATCAAGCTAAATACTGCGTTTGCCGATTGACCGCAAAAAAAAGGCATTTCATCATTTATATTGAAATGCTATTAAACCTTTTTTCTAAGAAAACATGACATTAGACCTAAAATGACTGATGCAAACTAAGCTGCAACTGTCCTTTGTTGAGCGAACCCGTAATTTGTCGCATGTAGCCAGCTTGCACTTTTATTTTATCGCTGATGCTATAACCCAAAGCCGCATAAGCACGATTTACGCCAAAAAGCCCAA
>JBMZCV010000129.1:0-15470 GCA_049613665.1 Chitinophagales bacterium
CCAACAAGGGCATGTCGTTCTTTTTTAGTATTTAGGTGGAAGGCACTTTTAAAGTCCCTTCCACCTCGATTATCATAACATTTCTATGAAACAAACCCTAAAAACTTAGATTACAGTGCAATAAGTACACTGTAAAGTAAATTATGTAAGATTTTTCAAAAGTATTATCCATTTGTTGAGATATGATAGTTTTTTAAAACCTGTCATGTCTAAGATATTTTTTTAAGGATAAGAAAGAAATGACATATTTTTTAGCCAAAACTGACAAATATAAAAAGTTATCAGCTATCGTAGTTTTAGAAATATGTCATTTCTCACATTTTCAAAATTTGAAGAAACTTAGATTACAGTGCAATAAGTGTCTAGCATTTAGAAAACTATTATTTCATAAAAAACTTTTACAATAACAATATATTCATGAGTCAAAAAAGAATTTTAATTACAGGTGCAGCAGGTTTTTTAGGCTCGCATCTTTGCGACCGTTTTATTGCCGAAGGCTACGAAGTAATTGGTATGGATAACCTGTTGACGGGTAACATGGAAAACATCAAACATCTGTTTCCTTTGCCTCAATTTCATTTCTATCATCACGATGTATCTAAGTTTGTTCATATTCCTGGCAATTTAGATTATATTTTGCATTTTGCTTCTCCTGCCAGCCCTATTGACTATCTGAAAATGCCGATTCAGACCATGAAAGTTGGTTCTTTGGGTACGCACAATTTATTGGGATTGGCAAGAGCCAAAAAAGCACGCATATTGGTAGCTTCTACTTCCGAAATTTATGGCGACCCAGAAATTCATCCACAAGTAGAAGAGTATTGGGGCAATGTAAACCCAATTGGGCCTAGAGGAGTTTATGATGAAGCAAAACGCTTTTTGGAAGCTATGACGATGGCTTACCACAATTTTCACGGTGTGGAAACTCGCATTATTAGAATTTTCAACACTTATGGCCCTCGAATGCGACTGCGTGATGGCCGTGCTTTACCAACGTTTATACATCAGGCTCTCACAGGAAAAGATTTGACGGTTTATGGCGATGGTTCGCAAACTCGCTCATTTTGCTATGTTAGCGACTTGGTAGATGGCATTTATCGCCTTTTGTTGAGTGATTATCATTTGCCTGTCAATATCGGAAATCCGCAAGAAATAACGATAAAGGAATTTGCCGAAGAAATCATCGCTCTAACAGGTTGTGACCAAAAAGTAATTTATCAAGACTTGCCAAAAGATGACCCTAAACAACGTCGTCCGAATATTACGAAAGCTCAAACTATTTTGGGTTGGAATCCAAAAGTAGAACGTGCCGAAGGTTTGAAGCTAACTTATGCGTATTTTAAAAACTATTTGGCAGAACACCCAGAGTTGGCTTAAAGCTGTCTTTTTGTAATTTATTTTTTTTTAGAAAACAGTTTTTAAACTTTTTGTTTTTGGCTAAAAAAAGAAAAAGCATTTACTCATTTTTTGTAAAAATGAGTAAATGCTTTTTTTTATAGTAAGTGTTTCTTAGCAAATGTAATATTCGAATTTATCCAATGATGTTTTTATTTTCCCTTACACTTTTTTTGTGAATAATGTCTAATAAGTATTACATTTTGTAACTTAACAACTAATTGCTATAAAACGACTAAACACCTTTAAATTGGAAAAAGTAGGTAGCTAAAAGCTACCCACTTGGTTTAGCACGAGTTAAAAACTCATGCTGGTATATGTTTGTTACAGATAAGTGTAACACTTATTCTTTTTCTATTCCTAAAGCGACCCATATTTGCTTTTTTTATGGACTATTTTACTGAAAAATAGTATGTTTCCATTGCAAAAAAAAACATTTCTTTTGTTGAGCCAAACAAAGCTATTTTTACTTGTTAGTTATTCGGAAAACTTCCTACATTTGGATTACAATTTGCTGCTGGTTGATAGCCAAAATCTGCGGTATCTACTATTGGTGCAGCATCGGTAAGTGTAATAATTGTTGGAGGGCTTGCTGTTAAAATTCCAGAAGGTGTGTTCGCTGTTACAGCTACATTGAAATTGCCCATAGGCAAGCCAGTGAAATTGTAAGCACCACCACCTGCGGTATTTTGCGTAGGATAAACGACATCGTCTCCTCCTCCAGCAACGCCATTTGGGCCAAACCATGTTAAAGTCATCGTTACACCATCAATACCTGTTCCAACTTCATCTTGCAAACCATTTCCGTTGGTATCTTCCCAAACGAAATCTCCTATTGAACCTGTGCCTACAAAACCTGCATCTAATGTCAAATTGTTTGTTGTGCCATCAAACGAAAAGTCATTGGTAGAACCAACACCTGTATTTCCTGTAATGTTGTTTTGGTCATTTCCTGTGCCTGCTGCTGTTACGGCATAGCCTGCTGGCGTAGTGAAAACGACATAGTAGTCGCCTGCCGAAACGCCTGTAAAGCTATATGCACCTGCTGCATCAGTTGTTTGTGCATTTGCACCCGAATAGGCTGGAATTGCAGTATCGGTAGTGGCATCATATAGTTCTACGGTAACGCCAGCCATTGGCACATCATTATTGTTGTAAATGCCATCATTGTCAAGGTCAATGAAAGTGAAATCGCCGATAGTAGCCGCTTGTGGTTGAAAACCTGCATCTACATCTGTAACATCTGGGTCGCCACTTGCTACCGTAAATGTTGGAGTTCTTCCTGTGTTGTCAATATCGCTATCATCTACATCTGTCAAATCTGTAATAGTACTTGAGTTTGTTCCTGGTGTTGTAATAGTTGTTCCTGTTGGTGTAGAGAAAGTTACATAATAACTGCCAGGAGGCACATCTGTAAAAGAGTAAGTGCTTGTAGTCATTAGAGGGGGGAAACCTACTGCTGCGCTTCCTGTGCTACTATCTATCAAAGTAACGGTTACAGGAGTTGATGGACTTGCACCGTCATCATCTGTTCCGTCCATATCTGTATCAATAAATACTGTACCTGAAATATTCATTGGGTCAAAAATACCTGCATCGACATCTGTTACATTTGGTGTAGCCGCATTTAAAGTATAATCTCCTGTTTGACCTGTTGCACTAGCGGCATCACTATCAGTAGCATCATTTCCATTACTATTTGCATCTTGCGTTGTAAACACATTATTGACAGGTAAATTAGAGAAAACAACGTAATAATCGCCAAAAAGCAAATTCTCGAAAATATAATCTCCAACTCCATCTGTCATAATGATGCCAAAAGCTGTTCCATCAGCATTAGTAGTCACGGCTACGCCAGCAGCTGTAAACAATTGTACTTCTACGCCTGAAATATCATCAAAGTCGTCATCTAGTCCATTTCCATTAGCATCTGTAAATACTGTACCTGCTAATGAACCGTTGATATAACCTGCATCAATATCTGTAATATCGACATCATTTAATGCAAAAGTTGGCGTTGTGCCAGTAGCATCAATATCGCTATTGTTGGCATCTGTTGTGCTAAATGGATTAGGATTGACTGTTGTAATTCCATAGCCAGAAGGAGTTGTGAACGCTACATAATAATTGCCATTTGGTAAATTATCGAAAGTATAATCGCCATTTGTATCTGTCATAATAGGTAAGCCAATTTGATTGCCGCCAGAGTCAAATAAAGTAACCGTAACGCCATCAATGGTACCATCGCCTTGAATATCGCCTGTCGACTCATCGTCATAAAAAGCCGTACCAGAAATAGAAGCAAAACCATAAGGTGCAATACATAATTCTGAAAGGTCGCAATCTGCTGTTAGAGTAGCAGTAACGCAAATTTCGTAAGTGCTACCATCTGCCAAATCGTAAACAGGGAAACCATTGTCATTTGGAATACTTGTCGTAATATCATTACAATCTCCGTTTGCTGTATTGTTTGAAACTACTGTATTTAATGAAACACTTCCTGCACAAGCTGCATTTAAGCTAGTTCCAATACCTGTATAACCTGCTTCTGCTGCTGTTGGCGAGTAAGTCGTACAAATTGTCGTTTGGTCGCCAGTAGTTGTTAGCATTGGTGTGATGGTGTTGCACGCATTATCTGCCTGCAAACTTGTCGCACTTGGCGTTGCAGGATTAAATTCATCGTAGCCTACTTGATAATCATTGTTGCAAGTAGCCAAATCGCAGCTACCACAGCTAGTTACACGAGCAGGACACACATTAGCGATAGCACAGTTAGCACCACCCAAAGCAGTAATCGTGATACAATGTGTATAAGTACCAGCCGTTGTCATATAATAAACAGGATTTGCTGTATTGTTTCCTGTATTATTTGCATTGTCGTATAAAGGAGTGACCATATCGCAAGTCACGCCATCGCCATTTTCTTGTTGAATACTATGTGTCGCTGTTGGGTCGCAAGTTCCTGTAAAATCAAATTTAGCATCTGCCGTAAAATACATTGGTACATCTGCTGCTGCCAATGTAAACTCAGAACAGAAAATAAGCGGTTCAACGGTTAAAGTTGCAGTCATTCCGCCAGAGTGAGGGTCGCATTGGAAAGCATAAGCACCTGTTACATCAGCAATAATCGAATGATTGATGCCTGTTGTTCCTGTAACTGTTGCAAAATCCCATGCATCTGTTGTTGCAGTTGTATTTCCATTATCAATAAAGTTTACATTATGATTGCCAGAAACCCAATTGAAATCCACTTGGTCGCCTAATTTGACTGTTGGATTATTTGGCGTAAAAGAAAAGTTTGCGACATCTACTTGTGTAGTTGTTGTCGTTACGGCATTGCAGTCGCCTGCACCTAAAGCACCTGTACCAGCAGCAGGCAAAATTGTCGCCCAGTCTGTATCTGTTTGCTGTGAAGAATTGCAAGTATCTGTAAAACAATCTTCGCAAGTAGCTCCGTCACAAGCAGCCGTAGCCGTAGTAGCTTCAATCAAACAAGTACCACAAGCAAGTGCTTCGGGTGTGCTTCCTTGATAGCCCAAACTAGCAGCCGTACTATTGCAATCATTTTGAGGTACATCTCCTGTGCCAATAGCCGAATAAGCATCGACAGTCAAAGTAGAAGGTTCAAAGTTTTGGTCTAAATCAGCACCTGTATTTCCGCAAAGCACACTTCCAACAACTGTAACAAAATCTTCATCTGAATCAGAAGATTCTATCGCAACACCTCTTCCCAAACTACCTGTTATCGTAGTATTTGAAATGGTTAAATTCATAGGCGATAAATTTCCTACACCCTCAAAATAAATTCCATCGGTATTGCCATTAAAATAACAGTTATTGACTAAAGCTGCGGCTGTTGTTACTGCATTTTTTCCTCTATAAAAAATACCCCCACCAGCACCGCCAGTTGCGATATTATTATGAAATTGAGTTCCTTCAACTCTTAATTCTCCACTACCATTAAAAGTAATTGCACCACCATCTAACCTAGAAACATTGTTTGAAAAATTAGCATTTAAAATGGTTAAATTTGAATCATCACCCACAAACAATGCACCACCACCAGAGCCATCATTAGAAGTATTTGAATTGCAAATAAATTCTGTGCCATCAATAAACAAATTGGTATCGCCACTAGCATATATTGCTCCTGCATCGGTAGCGTTTGCTACATTATCAGAAAAAACACCACCCCAAATATTTACATTAGGGCCAGGTGTAGCATTATCGCCTCCTGTTATAGTTAATGCCCCTCCAAATCCATTTCGATTATTGCATCGCCATTCTGTATCTACAAAATTTGCAGTTACGGTATGCGAGCCTTCATTTGTGCTACCATCGCCTACAATAGTCATCACGCTATTCGGTGGATTGTGGCTAAAATGATTGTAAAATTCACTACAATAAAACGTAACTTCCGTATCTTCTGCTGAGGCTGTAATGTGAAAAGCATCTCCTCCTCTATCAGAACCATCAACCGTAATATTATTAAAAACAATGCCAGTAGCATCTTCTATATAAGCAATACTACCTAAAGTTTTATCAAAGTTAATAAAGTTAAAATCATTGATAGTAATATTATTTACACCATCAATCATAATAAAGCTAACTTGCGTACCACCAACAGCCTGCTCAATAACAGAACCATTGCCATAGACTTCTAAGTTTGCGATAGCAGGCAAAATAACATTGTCAGCACCAAAAGCAAATGGCACACTATTGTCAGATATATAATAGCCTGTATCGAAAGTAATAAGCGTTATCCCATCTATTTCTGCTCTATTGACTGCTCCAGCCCATGTGCCATAAGGCGTATTTAGTGTAGCATCAGCATCAGCGGCGGCATCTTGCCCAGATTGAGAAGTATTGCCATCAGTAAAACAAGAGCTTACCGTAATTCCTGTGCCTACTGGAGGCGTGATAGGTGGGCAAGTAGGTCGAAAGCAATTTGGGGCTGTACCACTGAAAGTTTCGCTGCAATTGCCACCTGTAAGCACAAAATCCCAATTGTCAGTATCATTGATGCCAGAAACTACAATTGAGCCATCTACAACAGTTGGGTCAAATGTAACGCTTCCAGAAGCAGCATTATTAATCACATTTACCGCAGCACTTTCCGAACCGATATAAGGGACAGTAACTTGATAAACGCCATCACTTGTGCATTCTGCGATAGCCCCTAGTGGTGTAATACCGCAAACAGCCATCAATTGAAATTCGTCTAATGCAAGTCCTTCGGCACCACTATTTAAACCATTATAAGTGACGATTATTTCTATGGTACTTCCAGCTAAGTTGCTACCAATATCAAAGCCAAATGATTGAAATGAAGTGCTTAGATTTGTACCATTTATAGCCAAATTATCAGTACCTGGTTGTGCTACTGTCAAACCTAAAACTGGTGTACCTGCATTAATAGAATATTGAATAGTAGCACCATCACCTGCATCATAGCCTGCTGATGTACTAAGCGAAGCTGCAAACAAACCTGAGAATGATATTGGTGCATTCACACCAGCAGGCACAGCCATGCTAATTGTAAATGAAGGCGAACCTGTAGTACAAGCATCAGTATCTTGCCCCCAAAAATAAGCACCAGTACCACCAGTAAAACTGTTACAGGTTTCACCCAAATTAAAAACATTTGCTGATGTACTACATCCTCCAGAGTTATCTCCACCACAAAAGGTAGTGCTAGCAGCTAATGTAATATTTGTTGTGTTATCAAAAGCTTCGGTATCAATTACGATTTGCCCCATCACAGTATTTTCGCTCCCTAAAAAAAATAACAATCCTATCGCCACCAGAAAAGTTGTCCAAAATTGTTTAGTAGTAAAAAAAGTATTTGTTTTTTTCATATTATGTTTGTTTTTTTACTTTATGAATTAATGTTGTTTTTGTATTTTTAACTTTCAAAATAAAAAAATATATTAATTTACATAAATACAAATCTTATTATTGTTATGATATTTATTCACATTACCAACATTTTGCATAAAAAATGTAAGTATGCACTTGAATGCAAAATACTTATTTCATATTTAAATTATACTAACTTAACTAGATAAAAAAAATCTTTTAAATCATATTTTAGTAAATCTAAACTAGCTTAATTTTATAAGAAACAATAGTTCTTATAAAAACAAGTGAGATACAAACAAATTTATGACTTTTAAGCTATAAAAGCTTTCATAAAATCTTTTTTTAGTCTATATTTACTGCTATTATTTGTTTTCAAAATAGGAAGTCTAATGAAAAAATTGGCCAGTCTTTTTCAATTAATCAAATCGTTGAGTAAATCAGAAAAGCGATATTTTAAAGTCTTTGTAGGTAAGCATAGTTCGGGGGCAGAAAAAAACTATGTGCAGCTTTTCGATGCCATAGATAGGCAAAATACCTTTGAAGAGGCTAGTTTATTGCACTATTTAAAGAGTTTAAAAATAAAGACGACTTACTTGGCAGCAGATCAAAATTACTTGTACAAACTCATTTTGAAAAGTTTGCGAAATTATCATGCAGGAAAAACAATAAGCTTAAAAATAAAAGAGGAGCTAGAATATGTAGAAATTTTGTTTAATAAAGGTTTATACCAACAATGCAACAAAATATTGCAAAAAGCTAAAGCAAAAACAAAAAAATTAGATTTATATGCCTTATTGCTAGAAACAATTGCCTGGGAGCAAAAGCTTGCTGGCGTATATCAAAATTTTCAAGCTATCGAAAACAGTATTAAAAATTTGACTTCAACCACTAATAGCCTGCAAAACTATAATGAATATGTCGCTTTATATCACAAGTCTGTTTTGTTGCGAAAGTCAAACAACAAAGCTAGAAACGAAAAAAGTGTACAAGAGTTTGAATTGTTTATGCAAAAAAAGCTGTTGAAATCTATCGAACAAGCTATATCATTTAGGTCTAAAATACGCTTTTATGAAATTTATGCTAACTTTTATCACACTACAAACCAATTGTTATCCGAATATGAAAATACAATTGCGATTAGCGATATTATAGAAAAACAGGTAGGTTTTATACAAGAAGAACCTTTCTTTTACATGGCTATTTCTTCTCGTTTGTTGAGTCTCGAGCGAAAACTAAAGCCAGCCAATTTTAAAGCTAGTTTACAAAAATTGAGGGCTATTCCAAGTCAAGTAAAAAAAGCAAAAGAAGAGTTACATATCGTCATAAATATGTTGTCGTATGGAGAAGAGATGACTTTGTTATTGCATCATGGCTTTTTTAGTGAAGCTTTAAGCCTTAAAAAAAATATTGAAAATTTGCTAAAAACACAAGCTCAAAAAATACCTGCATCTTACAAAATTTCGGCATATTATCGTTTTGTTTATCTGCATATTGGGCTTGGAGATTTCGATAACGCACTCACTTACATTAATCTATTATTAGGAAATTTTGAAAATTCAATTAACCCAAATCTATATAGTTTCGCTCGCTTGCTTAATCTTATTATTCATTACGAACTTGGCAATTTTTATTTGTTAGAACACATAGAAAAAACTACTTATAATTATTTCAAACGCCACCAATCGCTTTATAAAATAGAAAAACGCATTTTTTCCTTTTTCAGAAATATTGTCTATCTCAAAGATATACATCATCTACAACAAGACGCATTCGAACAACTGTGGAAAGATTTCAAACAACTTTTGGAAGATAAATTTGAACAAAGAACATTAAACTACTTCGACCTTTTGAGCTGGGCAGAAAGCAAAGCTACTAATCAAAGTTTTGCTCAAACCGTACAAAAAAATAATCCTTTGCCCCAAAATTTAAGTTTGCATGATATGTTAGATAGCGATATTTTGCTAAAATAGTTTTTAGTTTTTAGTTAAAATGGTGTTTTTCAATAGTTTAATTTCCAGTGTTTTTTTTTACTAACAACAAACAAATTTTCACAAAACAACTAAAAATAAATTACTAAAAACTAGCTAATCAAACCTTCATCGGCAAAGCTATAATAATGAGCTTCCGTGACAATGATATGGTCTAAAACATTGATTTCTAAAAAACGGCCTGCTTCTGCCGCTTTATTCGTAAAATTGATGTCGGCTCGGCTCGGTTGCAAGTTGCCAGATGGGTGATTGTGCGTCAAGATGATGCCAGAAGCTAGATATTGAATGGCTTTTTTGAAAATAATTTTTACGTCGGCTACCGTGCCAGTCACTCCGCCAAGGCTAATGCGTTCTTTGCCCAATATTTTGTTAGCACGATTTAGATACATCACCCAAAACTCTTCGTGTGGCAAATCGCCAAGAATAGGATGATAAATCTCAAAAACATCACGGCTGCTCGTAATTTGTTTTTTTACACGCACCTCCGCCAGCCGACGACGACGACCAAGTTCCAAAGCGGCAACTATGCTGATAGCTTTCGCTTCGCCAATACCTTTAAAAGTCATCAAATCTTTGATTTCCTCTTTGCCCAAATCATTCAAATCATTGTTTACCTTGCTCAGAATATCCTTGCACAAAGCCACCGCACTTTGATTGCGAGAGCCAGAACCTATCAAAATTGCCAACAATTCGGCATCTGACAAAGCTTCTTTGCCCTTCAAGAGCATCTTTTCACGAGGTCGGTCTGCTTCCGCCCACGATTTTATACCCAAATATTTGGTTTCTTTTTCCATAACTAGAAACATGGTTTAAAAAAATAAAATAACTAATGACAAATATACAAAAAAGGCTACACTTAATATATAAGTGTAGCCTTTTTAATTTCTTACAGTATCTAAAAAAGTTATTTTTTTTCAGAAAATCACGTCAAGAATTTAGCATGTCTAGCCTTCCGTAACGCCCATTTTGTTTACCATTTTGGTAAGCTTAGATTTTAAGTTAGAAGCTTTATTTTTGTGAATTTGGTTCTTTTTAGCCAATTTATCAATTAAGCTTTTTACTTTTGGCAACATTTCTACTGCTTCTTCTTTATCCTTTGAGTTTCTCAAGTTTTTGATAGCAGTTCTAGTTGTTTTTTTGTAATATCTGTTGTGCAAACGTTTCTTAGCGTCTTGACGTATGCGTTTTTTTGATGACTTGTGATGTGCCATATTTGTTTTTTCTTAATTTTTCTATATTCTGTAAATAATTTCTTTACTCTTTTTGAATGATTGGGGCATTTAGAAATTAGCCTTTTTCATTGAATGTGCAAATATACTACTTTTATCACAACTTGGAAACTTTTTTTTCAAAAAGACATTTTTTTTAGATAAAAAAATAATTTTAAAGCCTTTAAAGCCATTTTTGTGCAAAAAAGAAAGCTTTTTACACAAAAAAAAGAAACTTAAATTTATCTTTACGGTCTTAACACAAAATAAGGTCTGGCCTTTTTCAGTTTAAATAAATAGAAATATATTGATAAGTTAGATAAGTACTCCAATAGATTTGCTTTACAATTTATGGAAACTAACATACTACTTTTTAAAGACATTAGCACAAAGCAAGGTGCTTCGCATTTTAAGTCTTTTAGCTTTAAAAATTTGGCAAGCCAATATTTACTATCAAAAATAAAAAAAAATTAGCTTATAGCAATGAAAAAAATAATTACTTGTATTATTTTATGCCTATGTTTTGCAGATGTTTATGCTCAACAAGATGCTCAATATACGCAATATATGTTTAATGGTTTGGCTCTCAATCCAGCTTATGCAGGCAGCCGTGAAGCCATTAGTGCCAACCTGATTTATCGCTCGCAATGGGTAAATATGGACGGTTCGCCAAAAACTTTTTCGGCAAGCTTACACAGTCCCATAGGCGATAACAATGGTTTGGGCTTGATGATTGAAAGTGACAAAATAGGTGTTCACAACCGTTTTAGTGCCTATGCCAGCTATGCTTATCGCATTTCGGTAGGTGAAAATTCTCGTTTGGCTCTTGGTCTGCAAGCAGGTATTTTGAGCTATCGCTCCGATTGGACGCAAGTACCAAGTATCAAAGACCCAACAGACCCAAATTTCTTGGGCGAAGAAAGCAAACTTTTGCCTAATTTTGGTTTGGGAATCTATTATTATACCAACAATTTTTATGTTGGTGCATCAGTACCTCACCTCCTCAACAGCTCGCTAGATGCAGTTGATGCCTTGTCGAAATACGACCGACATTATTTCTTAACAAGTGGTGTAGTGCTTGATGTAACCGAAAATTTGAAAATAAAACCTTCTATTTTAATCAAAAGCATACCTAGCTTCGCTCCTATTTCTGCCGATTTGAATCTTAGTTTTTACATCAAAGAAGCCTTTTCGGTGGGTGCATCTTATCGTATTGGTGATGCATTGGCCTTTTTGTTAGAATATCAATTCAAAAACGGTTTGCGACTCGGCTATGCCTACGACTACAATTTGAGTGCTTTAAATGCTTATAATTCTGGCTCACACGAAATCATGGTTGGCTGGGATTTGAGTGGGCCAAAACCAGAGAAAATATTAAGCCCTCGTTTCTTTTAAGTAGTCAATAAAACAGAGTAAATGCAATTATTTTATGCTCCCAACATTCAAAAAGGAGAACTCATTTTAGATGCTGTTCAGTCGAAACATTGTGTGAAAGTTTTGCGACATCAAGAAGGTAGTCATATTCATCTAGTAGATGGTTTGGGTGGTTTTTATGAGGCAAAAATAACAGATAGCAATCCTAAAAAGTGCTATTTTCAGATAGTCAAAGAGCAGCAGAAATATGGAAAAATGCCTTTTGGCTTGCATATTGCGATAGCACCAACTAAAAATATGAGCCGTTTTGAATGGTTTTTGGAGAAAGCAACAGAAATAGGAATTACCGAAATTACGCCACTTCTGACACGCTATGCCGAAAGGCGAAATGTGCGTTTGGAAAGGCTCGAAAAAATAGTAATTGCCGCCATGAAACAATCTTTGAAAGCTTACAAACCTATTATAAATAACCCTCTGAAAATCAAGGACTTGTGTAAGAAAAAAGAGGTTTTAGCAACTTACAATTTTAAGGCTATCGCACATTTGCAAGCCAACACCAAACCGCTTCAAAGTATCTATCAAAAAGGGCAAAATGCTTTAATTTTGATAGGGCCAGAAGGTGGTTTTCATGCCGATGAAATAGCGATGTGCCTAGAAAATGGCTTTGCTTCTGCTTCTTTGGGCAAAAGTCGTTTGCGAACCGAAACGGCGGCTCTTGTGGCTTGTCATACGGTGGGTTTGAGGAATGAAATTTGATGTTTTTTTAGAAAAATTAAATGATAATGCAAAATGGTATGTTTTTTTGAAAAAGACATACCATTTTTTTAAATCGAAAACATTATGAACCAATTAAATACCGAAAGTAAACTATCAATATTTAATCAAAAAAGTGGTTATATCATTACTAGAAGTATAAATCTTGCCTTATTTCTAATACCTTTGGGAATGCTTCTTACTTATATTTTAAAAAAAACTTTATATAGCTATCATGACCCTTACTTTGGCATTTTTTATGCTTTTCTAGCTTTTGTTGAACTTTATTTAATCATCGTTTGGGGCTTATCTTTTATTTTCATCAAGACAAAAATGAATGACTACCTCAAATTATTTTTCTTACTACTTTTTTTCATCATTGGAATGTTGCCAAGTCTTTTTTTTACTGTTGTTGCATTGACAGGTTTTTTCCAATAAAAAACATTTCTAAGTGCCAAGCATCATTCATCAAATAATCTTGTTAGTTATCAACACATTAAAAGCATTATCTTATTCTGAAATATCCAAAACTTCTGAACGGCTACTTAATATTATCTAACAAGCTGCAAAATAAACTATGGACACAAAAAACAAATTATCAACATTCAATAAAAAATGCAGTTATATCATATCAGTAATCATTGGTATTTCCCTGCTCCTCATACCTTTTGGAATGTTGGTTACTTATTTTATAAGACATTTGTTGGAATATAAAGACTCATTTTTCAACTTATTTTACATTATATTATTTTTTGTTGAAATTTTCTTATTTGTTATATGGTTATTCTCTTCTGCTCTTGTCAATGCAAAAATGAATGACCGTCTCAAATTATTTTTTTTAATACTTTTTTTCATTATTGGAGCAGTTCCAAGTGTTTTCTTCACGATTATCGCTCTAACTGGCTTTAGCTTCTAATTTTTCACACTCAAAAAAAAATAAATTCTCAAACTCACAACCTTTTCCAGCGTTTTTGAGTCAATAGAGTAGTTGTATAAGTATATAGCTAAACTCTTTTTTATAGAATAAATAATTTAATTTGAATTTATGTGTGGAATTGTAGGATATATCGGAAAAAAAGAAGCTTATCCCATTTTGATAAAAGGCTTAAAACGCCTCGAATATCGTGGTTATGACAGTGCTGGCGTAGCATTGCTCAACGACCAATTACATATTTATAAGTGCAAAGGAAAGGTAAATGAATTGGTACAGCATGCCAAAAACAAAAATACGCATGGAAATATCGGCATCGGACACACTCGCTGGGCAACACATGGCGAACCTAATGACATCAATGCACACCCTCATGTCTCGAAAGTAGGAAACTTAGCCATCATTCACAACGGAATCATCGAAAACTATGCGACCTTGAAAGTAGAACTCCAAAAACGTGGACACACTTTCGAGTCGGAAACAGATACTGAAATATTGGCTCATCTGATTGGCGAAATTAAGGTAAGCGAAAATGTTGTGTTGGAAGAAGCAGTGCGTATGGCTTTGCAATATATTGTGGGTGCATATGCTATTTTGGTGGTTTCTTATGACGCTGACGAGCCTCGCAAAATTGTTGCAGTTCGAAAAAGTAGTCCTTTGGTAGTTGGCATTGGCAAAGACGAATTCTTTTTGGCTTCTGATGCTACACCAATTATTGAGCATACCCGAAATGTCGTCTATTTGAAAGATGAAGAAATAGCGACTATCGACCTCAAAAACGGTTTGCAAATCAAGTCGATAAGCAACCAAATTCTTACGCCTTTTGTCGAAGAATTGCAATGGAAGCTCGAAATGCTAGAAAAAGGTGGTTATGACCATTTTATGCTCAAAGAAATTCATGAACAACCACGTTCTATAACCGATAGCATGAGAGGTCGCTTAAATGCTTTTGAGCATCGAATCGCACTTGGCGGAATCAAAGAATTTGAGCAAAAACTCTTTGCTGCCAAACGTATGATTATCATAGCTTGCGGCACTTCATGGCACGCTGGCCTTGTAGGCGAATACCTTTTTGAAGACCTTGCTCGTGTGCCTGTCGAAGTGGAATATGCCTCCGAATTTCGCTACCGAAACCCTATTATTTATGAAGATGATGTCGTAATCGCTATTTCACAATCTGGCGAAACTGCCGATACATTGGCTGCCATCAAACTCGCCAAATCTAAAGGTGCTACCGTTTTGGGCATTTGTAATGTCGTTGGTTCGAGCATCGCACGCCTCACCCATGCAGGAGCATATACACACGCAGGCCCTGAAATTGGCGTAGCTTCTACCAAAGCATTTACGGCTCAACTCACTATTTTGTCGCTCATGGCCTTGCTCATGGCACGTCAGAAAGGTACAATTAGCGAAACTCGTTTGCATCGTTTAATGACCGAATTGGAGCAAATTCCGAAGGTAATAGAAAAAACCTTGAAGAGTGAAGCTCAAATCAAGTATATAGCCGAAAAATTTAAAGATGTACGCAATTTCTTATATCTTGGGCGAGGTTATAATTTTCCTGTGGCTCTCGAAGGGGCTTTGAAACTCAAAGAAATTTCTTATATTCATGCCGAAGGCTATCCTGCTGCTGAGATGAAACATGGGCCAATTGCACTTATCGACGATGAAATGCCTGTTGTGGTTTTGGCGACTAATCAGAATGCACACGAAAAAATAGTAAGTAATGTGCAGGAAGTGAAAGCACGAAAAGGTATTGTGATTGCGATAACAACCGAAGATGATGAAAGTTTGAGCAATTTAGCCGACTTTGTCATCAAAATTCCAAAGGTTGCCGACCCACTTACACCGATGGTTTCGGTTGTGCCTTTACAATTGTTGGCATATCATATTGCTTTGTTGCGAGAGTGCAATGTCGATCAGCCTCGAAATTTGGCAAAATCTGTGACGGTAGAATAA
>JBMZCV010000130.1:0-15424 GCA_049613665.1 Chitinophagales bacterium
GAACATTTATAAGCTACTGATAATCAATAGTTTTATAGAGTAACAGGTCTATTGACATAAGTAGCAAAAAAGTGATTTGTTTGCTCAAAAAAAGCCTTATTTATTTTGAAATGCGTTTCGTTTTGTGCAAATAAACTATTGGATAATAGAAAGGTAAATATGCAAACTATTATTTTTTGATATGACATTTTTATTTGTTTTTTTGCAAAAATATTATAAAAAAAATATTTATATTGTCAGATGTTTTACGAGTATTACATCAAAACCAATTATTTTCATTTTAACAACAGTTCGGACATTAATATATTTTTTTGTAACTATTTACGTTATCTCAAAAGCCCATACCTAAACAGTTACCTTTTTTTATCAAAGGTTTAAACATACTATTTTTTTTAGGCTAAGGCGGCCAATATTTGCAAATTTAATGGCTTTTTGAACTGAAAAATAGTATATTTCACTTACCAAAAGGAGTCAGCTTATCAAACTGATAATTGTTATAAAAAATGTCTGAACCATTGATTTTAACAAAAGAGTTTTTTTTAGAGATTAAGCTTTTGTTTATTCTAGCATGAAAATAGTAGCATCAAAATTATATATAGCCAGATTTATGATAAGACAATACAATTTATATCGTTTAATTCATTCTTTGAGTCAAGGTGAGAAGCGTTCTTTTCGATTTTATGCCAAAAAATATCAGAAAAAAAACGATAGTGCTTATGTTCGTTTGTACGAAATTTTGAACGGAATGGCTAGTTATAATGCAGAAATTTTGGAAAAGAGTTTGAAAAATGAGCGTTTTTATAAGCAGACTTCCGTAGTTAGCAATCAATTGTTTAATCTTATTTTGGCATCTTTACACACTCGCAAGCTAGAACACAATCCGATGTTTTTGATAAACGAAAAGGTAGAATTTGCCCAAATTTTGTTTGAGCGTGGTTTGTTTCGTGATTCTAAAAATTATATTGTTCGAGCCAAAGAGATAGCACAAAATACGCAACAATATGAACAGCTTTTGTTTGTTTTTTCGCAAGAACACCATTTGATGAAACATTGGTTGTCTATAAAAGACTATCAAATATATGCTTATGATTTGAGAAAAGAGCAAAAAAAGGTGTGGAAAATTGTTCAGAATCAACACGATTTTAGCGAATTGATTGATAAATTATATCACATATATCGACAGCACGATATGCCTCGAAATGAAGAAGAGACAAATCGTTATCGTCATTTGTTTGAACACGAACTCCTGAAAGATGAAAAGCACGCTTTATCGCTCAAAGCACGCATTGATTTTCACAGAATATATATGTTTTATTATGAAAGTTTGGGAAAAAGACATGATGCTTACAAACACATTAGGCTACAATTGGATTTGTTGAATGAAAATGATTTTTTTATAAAAGTGTATCCTGATACTTATATAAGTGTTTTAAATAATGTGCTTTTCGTTGGTTTAGAGTTAGCAAAATATGATGAATATCATAAACATTTGTTGATTTTGCAGCATTTAGAAAAGAAAATTGGAAAACTAAATAAATATTTGGCGTATCGTATTTGGGAAATTACATATTCTACAAAATTGGAATATTTTGTAAAGCTGCAACAAATTGAGCAAGGTTTGCAGCTTGTTGAAGATATAAAAAAAGGCGTAAATAATTTTCAGAATGTTGGTTTGAGAATTGATAGAATTATTCGGATGTACTTTGGAGTAGCGTTGTTATTTTTTTATGATAACAATTGGCAAAAAGCTAGTGAATGGACAGCAAAAGTTTTGGAATATGAAAATTCAAAAACAGCTTTGCATATTATGGGCTACACCAAAATTTTAGATTTATTGCTACATTTTAATCAGAAAAATTATCATTTTTTACAACATCAAACAAAAACAGTTTGGCGGTATTTGCAACGCAACAATAGGCTGTTTGAATTGGAAATGTGTATTTTGAAATATTTGAAGTTACTTTGTATGCAAAAACATGCTATTGAAAGAAAGGAGGTTTTACAAAATTTTTTGGAAGAAATAGATATTCTGAAAGAACGAAATATGAACAACCCTCTTATTGGTCATTTGAAAGTTCATTTTTGGGTAGAAAGCCATTTGCGAAATATTTCTTTTTCGGTTTTGATTGAATTGCAAGAATAATATCGTTTGTATTTTGGTTTTTAAAAAATGTAATGTCAAAAAAAAGTCAGTTTACATCATATTTGTTTTTCAATTTATTGATTTTAAAGATTTATTTTAAGTAAATAAATATGTGATTATAATTGCTTGATAATCAAATATTTATATATATGATAGTTTTTTTGTTAGATGCTTTTTAATAATTTAAAAATTAAATTTTTATAAAATAAACATAAAAAAAAACTATTCATGTTTTTAAATTTATTTTGTCAAAGTGTATTTACACCATAAATACATTTGTTTTGATAATATAAAAAACATAAAAACATGAAAAACACTTACTATTTATTAACAATTTCAAGAACAATATGGAAACAGCAATTTAGGCATTTTTTTATGCTTGCTTTTGTTGGAATTTTTTTAGCTTCTTTTTCTAGTGAAGTGCTGGGGCAGACGACAGTTATTAGCCAAAATTTCGATGGCATTACAATGGGTACTTTACCAAGTGCTGTTTATACAATAGATAATGGAAATTCTGGCTGTTCAGGAAGTGCCGATTTATGGCGTATTTCTTCAAGTAACCCTAACTGTGCCTGTACTTGTAATACTAATTGTGGAGGTAATAGAGCTGTTATTGATTATGGTGCTAGTGGCTGTTCCCAAGATGCTACTCTTGTTGTTGGTTCTTTTAGCGGTTATGCTAGTGTCGATGTTTCATTTGGTTATGCTGCTAATATTGATGGTTCCTCTGACCAACTCATTGTAGTATTGTATGATGAAACAACAATGACAAGTATTCCTGTAACAACAATCGATGATGTTGATATAAATGATGCTTCTTTTCCTGCAACTACAATTAATGGTCTTAATTCAAGTAATACATATAGTCTTAGATTTACTTATATTGGTGCTTATGAATGGGGAGTGCAGATTGATAATGTTTTAATCGTATCTAATTGTAATCCTCCATCTGCAACTACCACAATTGTTCCTGATTGTGGCAATGGCGAATTTTCAGTTGATGTAAATGTGACATTGAATGATGCTACGGCTCTTGATATTACAAATGATGCTGATATTTCTAAAAATGTAACAAATGTAGGTGCTGGAATAACAACAATTGGGCCATTTACGGCAGGAACAGATGTTATTATTACTTTGGAAGGTACAGCTTATAGTGGTTGCGATGCTGTTCTAACATCTATTACAGAAGCTTGTGCTTGTTCTACTCCTCCTGTGGCGACAGTTACTTCAAATGCTCCAGACTGTGGAAATGGCAATTTTGATATAGATGTAAATATTACAAACTTAGGTGGTGGTGCTACTGCCAATACAAGTGCTGATATTTATGTAAATGGCGTTTTGGAAAGTTCAAATGTGGCCTTAGGAACGACAACTATTAATAAGCCTATTGGCACTTATACGATTTATATAGAAGGTATTGGCGGAACAGGTTTTGCGACTTGCGTTACTGCTGACGAATCGGCTACGGCTTCTTGTAATAATGATGAGTGTGCAGAAGCTTTTGCAGTATTAACAGATGGAACACCTACAACTTCTTTAGATGTAACGACTTATACTTCTTCTGGCAACAATCTTTCGTGCGATGGTGGCACAAGCAATGAAGATGCTTATTATGCCTTTGTCGCTCCTGCTTCTGGAAGCGTTATCATAACAGTAGATAATTCAAACTTGTCTGGTACTACTACAAGTGATGTTGAAGGAGCTATTTATGCTTCTTGTGCCGATGCTGCTTCAAATACAGAAGTTGATTGTTTTAGTTTTTCTAATCCTTTGAATGAAACGCAAATTGTTTCAAGTTTGACTGTTGGTGCTACTTACTATTTGGAAGTAGAACACTACAATAATAATTGGACAGGAACTTATGATGTAATTATTACAGACCCTACGCCTCCAATTAGTGCTTTTACTGCTGAATGTTGGGACTTATCTACTGCTTCTCATTTATTTGATTTAGGAGATAGTGGCGATGATTATGATTGTGGATTTAGTTCTAGTTATAGTGGCAGTTCCGATGACCAAATTGGCTATATATATACTCCTGCTACTAATGAAATAGTTGATATTATTATTGATAATGTAGCAACAACTGCTTCAAATGATTTTGCCATAGCCATTTTTGACCATACAGCAGCTACGCCTGTTACTTGTGTGGCTGGCACGACAACTTCTACTGATGCTACATTGAGTGGAATAAACTTAACAGGTGGTATAAGTTATCTTATTATTATCGGTGGTTATGATAGCACACATGACGCTCAAGGTTGTATAACTGTTCGCCCTCAATGTGGAGTAACATTTACAAACAATTTAGTCAATGATTGTGGTGCGACTACTTTTACTAGAACAATCAATTTTTCTAATTTAGGTGGTGCAACAAACGTAGTGCTTGATGATGCCGATGGCAATGTTTATGGAACGCCAACAAGTGGTATTACTATTTCAACAGATTATGCTTTTTCTTATACTGACTTGGCTACAAGAGTGCTTACTATAAATGGTTATGATGGTGCAGGAACATTGATTTGCTCGGAAGAAGTAAACTTAACGGCTGGCTGTGTTTCTAACATTTGCGTAGAATCTATTGATATTTTAGGAAACGAAATTCCTGCCGATATGGCCGCAGCAGTAAATGATGGTAGCGAAACAGATTTTGGTGGTGAGCCAAATTTTCAATCTTGTGGAAATGGTACAACTATTGGAAATTGTAGTGCTGGCACATGGAACAATGCTTATTACGAAACAAATTATAATGACTTGTGGTTTGTCGTAAATATTCCAGATGGTGGAAATACTTTTGATGTAAATATAACAGACTTTTTGGGTGCTGGTCACCTTTATATTTTACCTTATGCTTCTAGCGGAGATTGTTCTTCTCTAAGTTTAATGGATATTAGCAATTCAGGTGTTGCAGGTGGCACTTGTCCAACTTTGAGCGGCAATGGAACGATTACTTTTAGTGGTGCTGATATTGTAACAGCTTCTACCAACCCTATTTATTTGCGAGTTATTCCTCACGAAAACTCCACTTCTTCGAGTGCTGCCGATGCTTGCGATACACAAATTACTTATCCTTCTTTCACTATTGAAGCTATTGCCCCACAAGCAAATGATATTTGTGGCGATGCAATTGATATTGATGGCACTTCTTCGACAGGCGACCTTTGCCAAGCAAGTACAGAAACAGAAAACTCTGAAACAGGTGCTTCTTGTGGAGAAACTGCTGACGCAAATGACCTTTGGTATTCGGTGACAATGGATGCCGCTGATAATGACCAACTATTAGAAGTAGATTTAACATTTACAAATGCAGACGATGCAGTAGTAGTAGAATTGTATCACAATTGTTTTACTAATACTTTCTTAGAATGTGCAACCGTAAGTAGTACAGGTGCAGGTTCTACTGTAAATCATGCTTTTTCTGAAATTATTACGGCTGGTGGTTCTGGCCCAGATTGGTTTGTTAGAGTAATTCCTGTAACTGGAAATAGCGTTTGTGATTTTACCATTCAAGGAAATAGAGTGGCTGAAAACAACAATTGCGATATAGCAAATCAAACTTTTCCAACAGCATTTACGATTACAAACCCTGTACTTGCTGATTTTCAATTTGCAACTCCTTCAAATGTAGATGGACAAACAGACTCTGATTTGTGGTATGTTTTTGACCCAGAAGCAAATACAGATGCTTATGGACACAATGTTTATTCTACCGAAGCAGATGTATTAGTTTCAGGTTTAGCGGCTGGCGAAGAAATCACCATTATGCTATACAAAAGACGTTCTGCTTCTAGTGATTTGAGCTGTATCAATTATGCAGATGATTATTTAAGCACTTTGGTTATTGACGGTGATGGCACAAGTACACTTTCTTGTTTAGATGAGGTTTATGGCACTTCTGCTACTTCTAATGGTTACATCATTAGAATATTGCAAACAGCAGGAGGCACAGATTCGGCACCTACCATAACAGTTACTCCTTCAACAGATATTCCACCATTCAACAATTCTTGTGAAAATATTTGGGACGGTGATGGCCCTGCTATTCTGGGAAGTGCAGGAATAGATGCTGCTCATGGTTTCAATGCTTATTACATTTTGAATGGCGAAACTCAAACAGGAAATTTCTCTGGTGCAACAGATTGCGACTCTACTATTCCTTCTGGAATGTGTAATGGTGTAGATTATGAAGCGATTACCGAAACAGATGATAGAGATATGTGGTATGTATTTACAGTGCCAGATAATGAATGTGCCACTTTAGGTTTGACACAATCTACGGTTTTGTATAGCATGGATATTACTTATGATGCAAATGATGCTTTCCATGATGGAATAATTTACATCTATTCTGATTGTTCGGCCGATAGCTTAAAAGATTGTAGCGGTGCTTTAGATGGTGCTGGCACAACTTGGACTGCAAATGGATTAGAACAAGGTAAGTCGTACTTAATGAGAGTAAAACCTTGGGACATTAGCAGCACACCTACTGATTGGTCTTTCGATGTTACAGTAAATGATGGCGATGTAGCACCTTGTAACGATAAAATAGAAAATGCAGAAGGCTTGGCAGTAAATATTAATTGCTCTAACTCGCCGTGGTATCCTGACTTAGAAACATTTTCGGCTTTAGGAGCAAGAGACGAAGAAACATTTGGCCAAGATGACGTATTTTTTAGTTTTGTAGCACCACTTCCAGCTAATGGTGGAGCGTATAATCCACAAACAAATCCAGATGGAAGTTTTGAAAAAAGCTGGGTAAATATATTTTTAGAAAATGTATCTGGGCATGTTATTCAAATGGAATTGTGGAATACACAGCAAATTGTGGCTACGGCTACACAATATAGCACAAGTTCTACGGCAGGAGATAAAATCTGGGCTAGATTTGGCAATCTAATACCAGGAGAAACATATCAAATCAGATTGTATCATGGAGAAACGATTACAACAGATGTTCAATATAAAATCAGAATAGAAGCGAGCGAAAATGTAACTTCTACTACGGAATGTAATGCAGGAGACATCAAAGCGATACCTGTATTATGTGGTTCTTGCGGTGGCGAAAATAGTACTCCTTATATAACAGACCCTGCCGTTTCATCACTCAATTCTAATAGTAGCAACAATCATTGTGAAGTATGGTATAAAATAGACCTTCCTGTGATGGCAGGTGGTTCAGGTACATATTGGGTAGCAGAAGTGCGAGGTGTCGAACAAGTATTGGATTTTGAGCTTCGACAACAAATTGCGGCAGAAAGTTTAGTACATGGTGTTCAGGAAGATTTTGACCATCCATGTTCTTCTAGACCTCTAAGTATGGGAAGTTTAGAGTCTAGCGAGGCAGTAACTTATGAAGTTGATCCTGGGCCAGTTTATAATAATGATGCTACTACTCCTACGCCATATTTGAATGCTATGGGAACAGAAAGTCAGTGTCAATGTGTGACGGGCTGCTCTCCTGAAGAAGCAACATCAAGAGGAGGAGGATTCCGAAAAGTATATAGTGATATTCTCGGCCCTGCTGCTGGAACTAAAAACTATTTATATTTAAGAGTATTTATGGATGAAGATGACCCATCTTATACAGCTTGTCATGATGGAGGTGTTTTAATCAATCCTTGTCAAGTTATTTTTAAAGGGCCATATTCTAGCAATCCTACCGTAGATGCAGGTGGCAATCCTGTGATACCAGGCGAACCAGATTTAGAATGTTCGCCAACTATCTCTTTTGTTTCAGAAACATCTACTGTTGCTGAAGGTGGTGCTATTGAGGTATGTGTAGAATTGCAAGGTGCAAATGGCAATGCAGCAAGTGCCGATATAGTTTTTGATGCTGTTGATGCAGGTACAGCTACCAATGTAACTGATTATACAATTGCTAATCCTGCTTTACCATTTACTGCTACTTTCCCTGCTTCGGCTTCAAGTGGCGATACGCTTTGCTTTACTATTAATGCTATTAATGATAATCCTCTTGCAGACCCTGACGAAATCATTAACTTTGATTTGGAAAACCCTGTCGGTTCAACATTAGGCACAATAACTGAACATATTACAACCATTACAGAAGGTGCGACTGGCTCTATTAGCGGAAATGTATTTTTAGACCAACTCGCAAATGGCTTAGATGATGGAACAGATACCGACATAGAAGGTATAACGGTAACATTGACCAATACAGGAACAGCAGCAACTACAACAGTTACAACATTAGCTGATGGTTCATATATTTTCACAGGATTAGCTGATGGAAATTATACTGTTTCATTTGGCATGAATGACGGCACGACAACCTATGATGCTTTTTCAGCTCAAGATGTCGGCGGCGATGACTTGGTAGATAGTGAAGCGAATGCAAGTGGTGTGACAAATACGATTATTATTGCAGGAAATAACGTAACAGATATTGATGCTGGAATGTATGAAAATGTTAGCATTACAGGCACATTATTCAACAATAATGATGGCACAAATGGCACAATGCCAGTAGCTGATGGAACAATGGAAGACATTATCGTAACTTATTGCGTTGACGCTGTTTGTAGCACAACAACAGATGTTACTCATACTGTGACAATAGCAGGTGGAAGTGGAGGTTTTAGCATTACAGATGCACTGCCAGGTACAATTACTGCTATCAATTCTACAAACTATGCTTTTGAAGAAACAACAGTAGTAAATGCACAGACTGATTTAGTTTCAGGTGGTACAATAGCTGACCAGAATTTTGCTTTATATTCAATTAGCGGAAACGTATTTTTAGATAACTATGCAGATGGCACAACAGCCAACTCAAATGGCGATGGTACAGGAACAGATGCAGCTATTCAAGGCATTACGGTTACATTGACAAATACAGGCGATGCCTCAACAATGACAGCTACAACACTAGCAGATGGTTCTTATATCTTTACAGGATTAGCTGATGGTGCTTCTTATACGGTTTCATTTGGAATGAATGACGGCACGACAACCTATGATGCTTTTTCTGCTCAAGATGTCGGCGGCGATGACTTGGTAGATAGTGAAGCGAATGCAAGTGGTGTGACAAATACGATTATTATTGCAGGAAATAACGTAACAGATATTGATGCTGGAATGTATGAATACATCACTATTTCAGGAGCATTATTTAGCGACAATGATGGTACGGTAGGCACAACAGCAGTTGCAAATGGAACTATGGAAACCATTATTGTAACATATTGTGTTGACGCTGTTTGTAGCTCAACAACAGATGTATCTTATCCTATCACAACGACAGGAAATACTTTTAATATTACCAATGTAGCACCTGGTATTATTTCTGCCGTAAATTCTACAAATTATACATTTGAAGAAGCAAGTGTTGTAAATACTAATACGCCTGTACCTTCTGGTGGAAGTGTTGTAGAGCAAGATTTTGCTCAAGAACTTAATGTGCCAAATGCCGTTGATGATACTGCCACAACACCGCTAAATACACCTGTCAATATCATCAATTTGATAAATGATACCTTTGGCAATGATGGCCCATCATCTACCGACATTACCATTATTACAAATGGCATGAATGGTACAGGAGTTGTAAATGATGGAGGAACGCCAAATAATCCAACAGATGATACCATTGATTATACGCCTAACAACAATTTTGTAGGTACTGATACAATTACTTATCAAATTTGCGACAGCACAGGCGATTGCGATACGGCTGTTATTACAATCACTATTAGCAGTTCTTGTAATGCAAATACTGGAAATTTTTAATGAAAAAATAATCTTTATTCACAAAAGAGTTTATTCACAAAATTTTAGATAAGAAATAATAGAAGAATAAGGTGGTAGGCATTTTCAAAATGCCTACCACTTCGTTTTACGACAACATTTGCTAAAATTATGCAAATGTAATATTCGCATTTATCCAATCATGTTTCTATTTTCATGTACGCTTTTTTTGTGAATAATGTCTAAAATAGAAACTAATGGTTCGGACATTTTTTATAACAATTTTCAGTTGAATAAAAAACTTCTTTTGGCAAGCGAAACATACTATTTTTCAATTCAAAAGGCCATTAAATTTGCAAACATTGACTGCCTTCGCCTAAAAAAAATAGTATGTTTAATTCCTTGATAAAAAAAGGATTTAAAACCTAATTGCTGACACAGAAAAACAAGTAAATGTTTATTTATAATATTTATTTTATTTAAAAGCAAGAATAACTGTTTTAGCCGCAGCTATTCTCGGTTTAAACAAAAGAAACTTTTTTTGATAGGGGAAACATACTATTTTTCAGTTCAAAAGGCCATTAAATTTGCAAGCATTGGCTGCCTTCGCCTAAAAAAAATAGTATGTTTAATTCCTTGATAAAAAAAGGATTTAAAACCTAATTGCTGACACAGAAAAACAAGTAAATGTTTATTTATAATATTTATTTTATTTAAAAGCAAGAATAACTGTTTTAGCCGCAGCTATTCTCGGTTTAAACAAAAGAAACTTTTTTTGATAGGGGAAACATACTATTTTTCAGTTCAAAAGGCCATTAAATTTGCAAGCATTGGCTGCCTTCGCCTAAAAAAAATAGTATGTTTAATTCCTTGATAAAAAAAGGATTTAAAACCTAATTGCTGACACAGAAAAACAAGTAAATGTTTATTTATAATATTTATTTTATTTAAAAGCGAGAATAGCTGTTTTAGCCGAAGAATAAAATTTAAATAACCACTAAATGAGCAAAATGAAAACCAAAAAGAGGACATAAGGGTTTGAAATATACAAGCCTCTTAGTAGTTAGACATTTAATGACAAATAGCTAGGAAGTTTGCCTGTGAAAATAAAGATTTTTTATTTTAATGTAAAGATACGAGTTACAATTTTTTTTGACATAATTTTTTTATTTTTGCAGCAAAAAGGTAAGTGTAGGAAAATAGAGTATGTAAAAATGTTTGATTCTAAAACGAGAATAACTGACTTACACTATACTTTAAGTTACAAAACAACATTAAAAAAGTAAAATACGATATGAAATACGATGTAACAGTTATTGGTTCGGGGCCTGGCGGCTATGTCGCAGCCATTCGAGCAGCTCAATTGGGTTTCAAAACAGCCATCATAGAAAAATATAATACGCTTGGCGGTACTTGCCTAAATGTCGGTTGCATTCCTTCAAAAGCCTTGCTAGACAGTACCGAACATTATCACAATTTGATACACAATTTCAAAACACACGGCATAAATGTTGGCGATGTGGCAGTAGATTTCGAGCAAATGATAGCACGCAAAGCCGATGTCGTCAATCAAAATTGTAGCGGTATTGAGTTTTTGATGAAAAAAAATAAAATAACAGTTCATCACGGACATGCTTCTTTCGTTTCGGCAAACACGATTAGCATAGCAAAAAGAGATGGCTCAAAAGAAACCATTGAAACCGACAAAGCCATTATTGCAACTGGCTCAAAACCATCTTCTTTGCCATTCTTAAACATCGACAAAAAGCGAATCATCACTTCTACCGAAGCATTGAAGCTAAAAGAAATACCAAAAAGCATGGTTGTTGTTGGCGGTGGTGTGATTGGCTGCGAGTTGGGTTCTGTATATGCACGTTTAGGCACCAAAGTAAGCATTATTGAATATATGCCTTCACTCATCGCAGGCATGGACTCTGATTTGGGGCGTGAATTGGGCAAAACCATGAAAAAATTAGGCGTAAAACTTTATACCAATCATGGCGTTACGGCAGTAAATTATGATGAAAATGGCGAAAACTTAACGGTTTTGGCGACAAATAACAAAAATAAAAAAGAAATTAGCTTAGAAGCTGAATATTGCTTAGTTTCTGTTGGCCGCCGACCATACACGGCTAGTTTAGGCTTAGAAAATATTGGTATTGAGTTAGACAAGCGTGGTCGTATTCCTGTCGATGCCAATTTGGAGACAAACGTAAAAGGCGTTTATGCCATTGGCGATGTGATAGCAGGAGCGATGCTGGCACACAAAGCAGAGGAAGAAGGTGTTTTTGTAGCCGAAACGATGGCTGGCCAAAAACCGCATATCAATTATTTACTTATTCCAGGCGTTGTATATACTTGGCCAGAAGTAGCAGGAGTAGGCTACACCGAGCAAGAACTCAAAGCAAGTGGGCGTGCTTATAAGTCTGGCAAATTTCCGTTTAAAGCAAGTGGTCGTGCTAGAGCAAGCATGGATTTAGATGGTTTTGTAAAGATTTTGGCCGATAAAAGCACAGACGAAATTTTGGGTGTTCACATGATAGGCCCTCGTATTGCCGACCTTATCATTGAAGGCGTTGTAGCGATGGAATACCGTGCTTCTGCCGAAGATATTGCTCGTATGTCGCATCCACATCCGACATATTCAGAAGCATTCAAAGAAGCTTGTTTGGCAGCCAGCGAAAATAGAGCTTTGCATATATAAATTTTATCAACACAACAGTTTGGACATATATACATTTTTTTATCAAAGGCTTAAACATACTATTTTTTTAGACTAAGGCGGCCAATGCTTGCAAATTTAATGGCCTTTTGAACTGAAAAATAGTACGTTTCTCTTGCCAAAAGGTGTTTTTTTATTCAACTGAAAAGTCTTATAAAAATGTCCGAACCATTGTCAAAAGAAAGTGGCTTATAAAAAGCACCGCTATTGAGCAAAATCACGAAAAAGGTTCAGTAGGTTTCATACCTATCAAAACATAAGTGACACAAAAAAAGCCTTGACAATCTTTGTTAGATTATCAAGGCTTTTTCTTTTTTTATCGAAAATTAAATATCAATTTTCGCATATTTAGCATGAGTTTCGATAAAATGTCGTCGTGGAGCTACTTCTTCGCCCATGAGCATAGAAAAAATACGGTCACTTTCAGCAGCACTTTCTATTGTTACCTGTCGCAAAGTACGAGTTTGTCTATCCATAGTAGTGTCCCAAAGTTGTTCAGCATTCATCTCTCCAAGACCCTTGTAGCGTTGAATACCTACTCTCGAAGGGTCGCCATTTCCAGCCAAACGAGTAACAGCTTCTTCTCGTTGTTTTTCATTCCAACAATACTGAAATTGCTTACCTTTTTTGACCAAATAAAGCGGCGGTGTAGCGATATATATGTAGCCATTTTCAATCAACTCTTTCATTTTTCTGAAAAAGAAAGTCAAAATCAGCGTCACGATATGGCTACCATCAATATCGGCATCACACATGATGACTATTTTGTGGTATCGCAATTTGTCCATATTCAAGCTCTTATCTTCTCTATGATGGACACCCAAAGCTTGATAAATATTTTTTATCTCCTCGTTGGCATAAATTTTATAGTCCATTGCTTTTTCGACATTCAAAATTTTTCCTCGAAGCGGCAAAATAGCTTGAAAATTACGGTCACGGCCTTGTTTTGCCGTACCACCTGCCGAGTCTCCCTCGACTAAAAATAGCTCACATTCATCTGCATTTTTGCTTGAACAGTCTGCCAACTTTCCAGGCAATCCCGAACCTGTCAAAACGCTTTTTCGCTGTACAAGTTCTCTAGCTTTTCGTGCTGCATGACGAGCATTTGCCGCCAACATCACTTTTTCGATAATATACTTAGCTTGCTTCGGATTTTCTTCCAAAAAGTTGGTTAAAGCAACTTTCAAAATACCATCTACAATACCTGTAATTTCTGAGTTACCGAGTTTTGTTTTTGTTTGGCCTTCAAACTGTGGCTCTGGCACTTTTATCGAAATCAAAGCCGTTAGTCCTTCTCGAAAGTCATCGCCCGAAATACTAATTTTCATTTTCGTAAACATCTTGTTTTTATCGCCATACTGCTTAAAAGTACGAGACAAAGCACGTCTGAAACCCGAAACATGTGTTCCGCCTTCTATCGTGTTGATGTTGTTTACATATGAGTGTATATTTTCGTTGAAACTCGTGTTATATTGCAACGCAATTTCAACCATTACCTTATCTCTTTCGCCTTCGATATAAATAGGCTCGCTCAATAGCGGTGTTCTATTTGCATCGAGATATTGCACAAACTCAATTAAACCACCTTCTGAGTGAAAAAGCTCATTAATAAAGTTTCCATCATCATCTAACTCTCTTCTATCTGTCAGCGAAATTTTGATGCCTTTGTTTAGATAAGCCAATTCTCGCAAACGAGCCGCCAAAATTTCATATTTGTATTCCGTAACCGTAAAAATCTCATCATCTGGCGTAAAAGTCAATGTTGTACCTCTTCTCTCGCTTGTTCCTATTTGTTTTACTGCATATTGAGGGTCACCTTTTTTATATTCTTGGGCATATTTTTTGCCATCTCGCTCTACTTCTACAATCAAATGCTTCGACAAAGCATTGACACAAGAAACACCTACACCATGCAGACCACCTGAAACCTTATACGAATCTTTATTAAATTTTCCACCTGCGTGCAATACCGTCATTACGACTTCAAGAGCCGAGCGTTTTTCAGTTTTGTGCATAGCGACAGGAATCCCTCGCCCATCATCTCGCACCGTAACAGAGTTATTTTCATTAATAAAAACATCAATAGTTTGAGCATATCCTGCTAAAGCTTCGTCAATAGAATTATCTACTACTTCATATACTAAATGATGTAGGCCTTTCACACCTATATCGCCTATATACATCGCTGGGCGTTTTCTTACGGCTTCTAAGCCTTCCAGCACCTGAATACTATCAGCACCATAGTTATTTTGCATAAGTCTTTGATATTTAAGCTTTTAAGTACCTAAAAATAAACATATAATAAATAAAACATTAAAAGTAACATTCTATTCAAAATACTAGCATTAATCTAAATTTGGTAAATTAATGTGTGGTACTTTTGTCAATTTGTATTAAAAAATTAAGCTATAAAGATACGACTTTTTAATGACTTTTCCTAATTTAAATTTTTTCGGATAGAATAGCTAAAAACATAGGTTTAAATGAATTGTTTTTTTGCAAAAAAAATAAAAACCATTGAGAAATTAAGTACGTTTTAAGTCTTAATTTCTTAATGGTTTTGTGTCTTTTCGCTGATATTTAAGAATACTATCTGAAACTCAAAAATGGCTCTTCTCCAAGTTTTCAGGAATAACATAATTGCAGGTGCGAGTTTTCAACTCATACCACATCAAATTGCTAGTTTTTAACTACCAAATACCTTTTAGTTGGGCTGTCGAATTTAAGAATAACAAGAATATTGTTTTTCGCTCCAAAAAGTGCCAAATAAGCTATAAAACAGGTATGAGTTTTTAACTCGTACCACATCAAATTGGTAGTTTTTAACTACCAGATAGCTTTGAATTGGA
>JBMZCV010000131.1:0-15388 GCA_049613665.1 Chitinophagales bacterium
TAAAGTCAATCCTAAAAATGAAAAATTATAACAAACTTACTTTACAGTGTACTTATTACACTGTAAAGTAAATTATGTAAGATTTTTAAAAAATATTACCCATTTGTTGAGATATGATAGTTTTTTAAAACCTGTCATGTCTAAGATATTTTTTTAAGGATAAGAAAGAAATGACATATTTTTTAGCCAAAACTGACAAATATAAAAAGTTATCAGCTATCGTAGTTTTAGAAATATGTCATTTCTCACATTTTCAAAATTTGAAGAAACTTAGATTACAGTGTACTTATTTTATAATATATTAAGTAATATTCAAAAAAACGAACTTTATTTTTTCGGTTTTCGTTTCAATACTCGCTTCACACGAAGTAACAATTCATTGAGATTAAGCGGTTTTTTAACAAAATCTTCTGCACCTTCTTCAAAAGCAGTCATAATAACTTCTTGTTGGTCGAGTGCCGAAATAATAATAATTGGTATATCTTTTTTGATTTCTTTAATAGAACTCAACAATTCAATACCTGAAACATAGGGCATCATTATATCTGAAATAATGAGGTCATAATCTTCTTCTTCAATTGTATCAAGTGCATCTTGTGCATCGGTTGTAGCAAACACCTCACAACCATTATTGGTTAGCATGTTTTTGATGGCTTGCAACATGATAACATCGTCATCAACAACTATTATTTTCATATTTTAAATATTTTTTACTTTTTTAATTGATTAAATTCATTGATTAATTCTTGGTGTGCATCTCGGCAAGTGCTTGCCAATTCTTTTATTAGCGGTGCTAAGTTATTTAAATTTTTGCGTTCCCAAGCATTGTTTTCAATATTTTTTGCGTTTTCTGTCATTTTTGTTAAGCCGATATAAGAGCAGGTAGATTTTATTTTATGGGCTGACTGCTTGAGTCCCTCCCAATCATAGCGGTTAAAATCCATTTCTACTTGTGCTATTTCTTTTGGCAAATCACGAACTAAGGTTTCTAGCATAGTCAATTTTATGCTTGTGTTTCCTCCTGTCAAAGAGTCTAAATAGCTTAAATCTATCAGCTTTGGCAATACTTTAGCTTCAGGCACTTTGGGTTTGGGCTTCTCTATTGGTTGAGGTGCATACGGTTTGGTAATTTTTCCGCTTCGAAAGCCATTTGTATTGCCAAATACACTTTCTGTTGCTTGCACATCTTTTGATTTTAGCTTTTGCAATGCTTGCTTTAATTCTTCACAACCAATATTGCAATCTGCTACCAATTTTTCAACCAATGGTTTTAGACTATATAATTCTTTTTGCTGCCAAGCTCTATTTTCGATGGTAGCTGCTATTTTTGAACACTCTTCTAGCCCAATATATGCACAATTGGATTTCATTTTATGTGCAGATTGTTTTAGAGATTCCCATTTTTTTGCCTCAAAATCTGTTTTTACTTGACTAATTTCGCCAGGCAAATTTTTGACCAAAGCCTCCAACATTGTTATTTTTAAGGCTTCGCTCCCTCCTGTTAATGAATCGAGATAGCTCAAATCAGTTATTTTGCCTACTTTTGCTGGCTTCTCTTCAGATACATCTTTTCGAGCAGCAAGTTGTTCTTGTTCCTTAGCCTTTTTTTTCTTTGCTTCCAAATCCAATATTTTATTGAGTTGAGCATACAAAATTTGCGGACGAATAGGTTTGCTCACAAAAGCATTCATACCTATTTGAAAACATTTTTCGGCATTGCTCGTAAAAGCATGTGCTGTCATCGCAATAATAGGCGTTTTGCTGACAGGCGGCGACATTTTTTGGCGGATATATTTTGTGGTTACATAGCCATCCATAATAGGCATTGAAATATCCATCAAAATAACATCATACAGTTGTTCTATTTCTTCCAACTTATCGACCGCTTCTTTTCCATTGTTTGTAATATCTAAATGTAGGTTGGGCGACCATCGTTTGAGCAAATCATGTGCTACAAGCTGGTTAAATTCATTGTCTTCTACTAATAAAATTCGTATCGGTTCATCTGATTCTCTTTGTGTTAGCAAGGCATCTCGGCTCGGTATGTTTTGTGGTTTATAAATTTCTGTGCTTTCATTCAAATTTCCCTTGATGCTTTTTGTAGCAGGTTTGTCGATATAAATACTTTGACTCTCTCTATTTTCAGGAAAAGATTCTATGTTTTTATTAAACTTAACATTAAACTTAAAAGTCGAACCACGCCCTTCTTCGCTTTCTACACTAATTTTGCCACCAAAAAGTTCTACCAATTCTTTAGCAATACTCAAACCTAAGCCTGTTCCACCATACAAACGTGTTGTATTTTCGCTGGCTTGCGTAAAACTCTCGAAAATATGTTTTTGCTTTTTAATAGGAATGCCAATACCCGAATCTTCTACCCAAAACGAGATATTTACATAATCTAAGTTGTTTTCTACCACATCACAACCCAACGTAATGCGTCCTTTATCGGTATATTTTATTGCATTGCTCAACAAATTGTTCAAAATTTGTTGTAGCCTCACCGAATCGCCAATGACTTCGCTAGGCAAATCGACATCGAGTTGTGTAAATAGTTTAATACCTTTTTCACTTGTTTTATATTTGTAAGTGTGTATTAAATTTTTTATTAAATCTTGCAATTTAAATAAACGATGTTCCAATTCTAGTTTGCCAGATTCTATTTTTGAAAAATCCAAAATGCTATTTATCAGCTTGAGCAATGTATCAGAAGAAAGTGCCAAAGCATTCAGATATTCCTGTTGCTTGCTATTTAAAGGAGTGTTTTCGAGCAAGTGTGTCATTCCAACAACGACATTCATCGGTGTACGAATTTCGTGACTCATATTTGCCAAAAACTGCTCTCTCAAACGTGCTGTTTGCTCCGCTACCTCTTTTGCTCTAATGAGTTCTTGCGTTTTTTTGATAGTCGTAATATCACGAATAATACCATGATAGCCTCGAATCGAACCGTCTATATCTTTCCACAAGGTAGAAGACAACAAACAATCAATGATTTCATTGTTTTTCTTTTTCATCTTCACATCAAAATCTTTGACAGAAGTGGTCGTCGTTATCTTTTTGATAAATGCTTCTCTGTCGGCCAAATTGGCATACAAATCTTGTTCCGAAATACCTTCAAACTCTTCTTCCGTGTAGCCAAGCATTTTGAGTAACGAACCATTTTGCTCCACAAACTCACCATCAATTGTTGTAATATAAATAGCATCTTGCGACTCCTCAAAAACAGTTCGGTATCGTTCTCGGCTTTGCATCAGCATCTCCTGAGCTGTTTTATACTCCGTAATATCCTGAATAGTGCCAATAAATTTTATTTGCTGCGTTTTTTCATCAAACTCTACCTGTCCTTGATTTCTAACATACTTTATGGCATAAGTATCTGTTGCGGTGACTCTATGTTCAAAAGAAAATTCTTTCAAATCATTATCAATAATATCTTCTCTAACTTTCAGTATTTCTATCTTATCGTTATAAGGCATTTGGTCGAGATAATCATCAAAATTTGGTGCTTCAATTTCTTCATGAATCCCAAAAATGCGAAAGACTTGTTGCGACCAATACATTTGATTAGTATTTATTTCAAGCTCATAGTTGCCAATGCAAGCAATATTTTGAGCCTGAATAAGTCTATCCTCACTCGTTCTCAAGTTTCGGGCAGTTTCCTCCACTTGTATTTGCATTCGCTGTCTCTGAATAGCATGTAAAACAGACCGTGTCAAAGAGCTAGTATCTATTTGTCCTTTTACCAAATAATCTTGTGCTCCCATTTCTACTGCTCTCATTCCCAGCGACTCATCGTCAAGTCCTGTCAATACCACAATAGACATTTCTTTCGGAAACGCCTTCATAGCTTTAGTTAGGGTTTGAAAGCCTCTTGAATCTGGCAAAGATAAATCTAGCAACACAATGTCGAAATCAGGATTTTGCTGTGCTATCTGAATACCTTCTGATAACCTAACAGCGTGCTTCAATTGAAAATGAATGCTTGTAGCATCTTTCAGATAAATTTCAACTAACTTGGCATCGCCCGGATTATCCTCAATAAGTAATATATTTATATGCTGTATTTTCGCTTTTTTTTGATAAATATTATTCAAAACTTTAGTTTATTTGGTCATTAGAAAAAATAGTTTTCTGCTTTACTTTATGCGATATATATCATAAAATACCCAGACAAAAATAATATTATGTCTCATTGATGCCAACACAATAGGTATCAATACATGAACACAAAGCAGATTATATAAGCAAATAGTGCTTTACAATTAATGCCTACTTGGTAATTTAACAATAGTAAGCCAGAACTGTTCGATAGCCTGAATAACACCCATAAATTGGTCAAAATCGACAGGCTTTGTAATATAACAATTTGCGTGCAAATCGTACATATCTTTCACATCATTGTCGGCATTAGAAGTAGTCAAAACAACAACAGGAATACGCTTTAAATCTGTATCTTTTTTGATTACTCGCAAAACATCTCTACCATCTTTTTTGGGCAAATTTAAATCAAGCATGATGAGGTCTGGCGTTTTCATATCTGCATATTTTCCTTCTCGAAACAAGTATTTGATAGCTTCTGCTCCGTCCATTACAGTATTGAGTATATGAGGAATGTTGCCCTCTCGCAAGGCTTCTTGTGTTAATCGAATATCTCCGGGATTGTCTTCTACTAGCAAAATTTCTATAAGATTACTTGCTCTCATTTATATAGTTTTTTTCAATAAAAAAATAAAAATAGGACTATCAACAAATTAGATAGTTTATTTATAACTTTGATGCCCTAAATAATAGCTAAATGCCTCAACAAAAATAATATGACATCTCATTGAAGCTAACATCTTGATTGTCAATGCGTTAGCAAAGCATCTGTCGTTTATTTAAATCGCATTTGGCACTTAGATAAGACAACTGTTTAGTCATAGCAATTTGGGGTAAAAGTTTACTATTTTCATTAAAATAAACATACTGCTTAAAACATATATTTTCTTTTAAAAAAAAATACATCACAAATCTTTCTTTGTATTAATGAAAAATATACACCTTGTAAATGAGAAAGACAAATTATTTTTGATAAAAAGATTTAACTAAAACCTCTGCTTATGCTTGCTTTAAAAAATACGTCTATTTAAAAGTAACGCTTCTCTTTTTTTACAATAGTATGAATATTATGCTCAATAACTAGCGAAAGCTATGCCAAAAAACTGTTTTTTAGTAAAAAAAATGCAAAAAATGCTTAATTCATATAAGCTGTTTTATATATTTAGAGAAAAACTGCTTTTTTTATAATCGACAAAGCCTTTTTTTGTAAAAAACAGCTATATTTGTCAAATATGTTTCCAAAAAAAAAATTCTTTTCTAAGAAAAAAAATAATGGCAATAGTCAAAAACTATTTCCTTTTATATATTCATAAATTCAATGGCACAAAAAAAACGCACAACAAAAAAAAATAGTAAATCAAATAACTTTAAACAACTCTTTGATTCTCAGAGACTTATAAATAAGTTTTTAGAACTTATAAAATCTAAAAGAACCCATCAACTCGTTGGCTTTAGTTTTGTTTTATTATCATTTTTTTTACTTATTTCTTTTTGTTCTTATATATTATCAAGTTGGGGAACTGACCAAAGCTATGTGAAAGATATTTCATTGAGCAACGTAATTGCAGATGCCCAAATAACTACTCAAAATTGGCTTGGTCGTTTAGGTAGTTTCTTATCGCATACTTTTATATACAAATGGTTTGGCTTGGCGGCCTTTATCGTACCTATCTTAGTATTTTTAACGGGGCTAAAACTACTCGTTCCTCGAGCAAGATTTAACCTACTTAGGGCTTATCAGTATGCTAGTTTGTCTCTTATTTTGGGAGCAAGTATTTTGGGATTATTGTTTCATACAGATAGTTTTCCGTTTGGCGGAGGCTTAGGCAGCATGATTAGCAATTGGCTCATCAAGTTTATCGGCTTGGTTGGTGCAGGACTATTTTTGCTTTTTTGTTTAGGATTCGTACTCATTCTTATTTTCGATATTCCGATTGATATAGATAAGTTTTTGAAGTTCGATTGGCTCAAAATGCCTAAAATGCCAGCCTTTGAACAAAAACAAAAAACTACGAAGTCAAAAGGAAAAGCAAAAACAAAGCAACAGGTATATCCCACCAATTTTGAGAATAACGATAAGGCAGAAGAGAATAACCATAATAAGGAGCAAGAAGAAATACTGACTTATGGCAAGCAAACTAAATTTGATTTAGACGAAGAAGAAGCTGCTAAGAATAGTAAAAATGCTAAAAAAAGCAAAAAACAAAAAAAAGAAATGCTTTTTGAAGTAGGCGAAGGTGGTGAAAGAGATATTACTGATATTGAAAAAGAAGACACTGCCATTGGAAATATTGGAACAGATTTTGACCCTACTTTGGAGTTGAGCAAATACCAAAAGCCAAATGTAGAACTGCTAGATATGTATGGCCGAGATTTGTATGAAGAAGATGTATTAGCTGTTAGTCGTGAAGAGTTAGAACGCAATAAAGAACAAATTGTGGAAACTTTGAGCAACTATAAGATTGCAATTTCTAAAATTACGGCTACACCAGGGCCTACCGTTACCTTATACGAAATAATTCCTGCGGCAGGCATTCGCATTTCTCGTATCAGAAACCTAGAAGACGATATCGCTTTAAGCCTTGCTGCTCTTGGCATTCGTATTATTGCTCCTATGCCAGGCAAAGGAACAATTGGAATTGAAGTGCCAAATCAAAAAAAGGAAATCGTGTCTTTGCGTAGTCTCATTGCCTCCGAAAAATTTCAAAATACTAAAATGGAATTACCTATTGCTCTCGGAAAAACTATTTCTGATGGCAATTTTATTGCAGACCTCGCCAAAATGCCTCACTTACTGATGGCTGGTGCTACAGGACAAGGTAAATCTGTTTGTTTAAATAGCATTTTGGTTTCTTTGCTATACAAAAAACATCCTGCCGAGCTAAAAATTGTAATGATTGACCCTAAAAAAGTGGAACTTTCGCTCTATGAATATATCGAAAAACACTTTTTGGCAAAGCTTCCAAATGCAGAAGAAGCCATCGTTACGGATACCAAAAAAGTAATCAATACGCTAAATGCTTTGTGTATAGAAATGGATATGCGATACGACTTGCTGAAACGTGCATATGTCAGAAACCTGCGAGAATATAATGGTAAGTTTCGCAGTCGAAAATTAAATCCTGAAAAAGGACACCGTTTTTTGCCTTATATCGTATTGGTCATTGATGAGTTTGCAGACCTTATTATGACGGCAGGAAAAGAAGTAGAAATGCCTATTGCACGACTTGCTCAGTTGGCTCGTGCTGTCGGTATTCATCTTGTGATTGCAACACAACGCCCTACCGTAAACATCATTACAGGTACTATAAAAGCAAACTTCCCTGTTCGTGTAGCCTTTCGTGTAACTTCAAAAATAGACTCACGCACCATTTTAGACACAGGCGGAGCAAATCAATTGATAGGAAAAGGAGATATGTTGTTGTCTATTGGTGGCGATATAGTGCGTTTGCAAGGTGCATTTGTCGATACCCCAGAAGTAGAACGCATTTCGGAATATATCAGCCAGCAACAGAGCTATCCGCAAGCCTTCTTATTGCCCGAATATATTGATGACGACGATAAAAGCATCGGAACAGTAGGCGATATTACTTTCGACGACCTTTTTGAAGAAGCTGCTCATATCATCGTTCAACATCAACAAGGTTCAACATCTTTGCTCCAACGTCGCTTAAAACTAGGCTACAACCGAGCAGGACGTATCATCGACCAGCTCGAAGCTGTTGGCGTAGTAGGGCCACACATTGGTAGCAAGGCAAGAGAAGTCTATATTCCTGATGCCTTTGAATTGGAAAAACTCTTAGAAAGTTTACGACAACAAAAGTATTAATTTTTTTATGCCCTTGTTAGTGTTATAACCAACAAGTCGTTTACTTTTTAGTTGCTGGTCATAACACAAAGTAGAGGCAAGCGTTGTCGTTTTTTTGAAAAAAACAAAAAATTTCTAAGCGATAAAAAATGACATATTTCTAAAAAGGCGATAGTTCATCACTCTTAAAAGAAAAAGCTGAGAGTTAGCTGAGACGTGACAGGTTTTAAAAACCTGTCACGTCTTAACAATTAAATAATTTGCTTACAAAAAGATTTACTTAACTTACTTTACAATAGAGTTATTGTCGTCTTTCTTTTAAGGGCTATTTTTGAGCTTTTGAATAAAAAATAATTAATAATTACGAATTAAATAGTTCGACAATTTTTTTGCTACAAATTGCGAAAGCTAATATGCTAAAACTCAAGGCATTAGCACAAATTGTCTTATTATTTAAATAGTGTTTGACACTTAATTACAAAGTTTTCATTAAAAAAAACAAAATGACTAACAAAACACCAAGTGGTTTTGATATTGATTTAGGCAATCATTGTTCAAAAACTGCTTATAGTTGGGCAAAAAAAACCTTTGCAAATCGCACAGGAAAAGCAGGGGAAATTCAACAAAAAGTAGATGGTTCTTTTGCCAATATGCTTCGTTTTGGCGATAATTATATCGGCATTTCATCTGATGGCATTGGCACAAAAATAGAAGTTGCCGAGCGTTGTCAAATATACAATACTATAGGCTTCGATTTGATGGCGATGGTAGTAGATGATTTAGTAGCAGGCGGTTTTATTCCGACAAACTTATCAAATATTTTGGATGTCGACTTGCTCAATCACGACATAGTCAATCAATTGATGCAAGGCTTGCACGATGCGTCAAACTTTGCAAGTGTTGCCATTACAGGAGGAGAAATCGCTGAATTGGGCAATAGAATTGGTGGTTTTGGCTCAAATATGCACTTCAATTGGTGTGCAACAGCTATTGGTGCTTTGCATAGCAACTTACAAAACACCATTGATGGGTCGCAAATTGAAGCAGGAGATGCTATTATGGCTCTGCAAAGTCATGGCTTTAGAAGCAATGGCTTTTCGGCTGTTCGTCGCATTTTGAAACAAGCTTTTGGCCAAAATTGGCATGAGCAAAACTGCGATTGCAACGATAAAAATTGGGGAGATACCATACTTGAACCTTCTCTTATTTATACACCTATTATCGCTCGCTTTTTTGATGAAAATGTGGCTATAAAAGGTATTGCTCATGTTACAGGTGGTGGACTTGCCGACAATTTGAAGCGAATATTGAAAGTAAATAGTTTAGGTGCTACAATGAACAATTTGTTTGAGCCACACGCCATGATGAAAAGCTTAATGAATTTAGGCGATTTGAGCTACGAACAAGCTTTTACTTATTGGAATATGGGACATGGCATGTTGGTCATTGTGCCGCAAAATGCGGTTGAAAAAATAGAAACTATTATTTCAAAACAAGAAACTTATAAGATTAGAAATATAGGTGTTATCACGGCTGATAAAGCAGTAAAAATCAAAGCTTTCGCCATGAAAAATACAACAGTAACTGATATGGTAGATTTAGAGTTTTAACTCAAAAAAAAGAAATGACATGTCTTGAAGACATGTCATTTCTAAAAAAACAATATGCTGCTTATATTTTGGCGTTGAGTGCTAGGCACTAATTAAGTAGTCGTTCAGAAGTTTTTGGGCATTTCAGTACAAGATAATACCTTGATTTTCAATGTGTTAGCAACTAAGCGGATGCTTTATTAAATAGTACTTGGTACTTAACATAGTCCGTTTGGGTGACTGAGGCATCGAAAAATCAAGATATTGGCAAGTACAAACGAGCAACTTCAGCTACTTCTGTTTTGAAATTGCTGCGACAAAAACCAACTGCTAGTTATTATTTTTATTTTAAAAAGCATGTTATAGTTTTGTCGTATATACCTTTCAGGCAGCCTGCTTTTCTGCTGTTTTTTCTTTTTCTTTTTTGACCAAAAAAACCAAACAAAAAACCTCAATACGGTTTAAAAATCTTAACGCCTTTTGCCACAAAAAAAACGACACAAAAAAGACTTGCTTATACTTGTTGTTAAGTGATGCTTACATTTGTTAAATTTTTTTTCTAAAAACCCAAAGGCTTTACATCTAATCGCTCAAACATGTTTCTGTGCTTAACGCTTCTTTTGCACCAAAAGGCTAATGCTTAAAAAGGCAATCTTGTTGATTTTCTGACGATATTTTTTTACACCTAAGAGGCAAAATAATATGAAAATACAACATTTTATTGCAATTTGTCGATTGCCAATAAAACGTCAAAGCCGAAACTGCTGGAGCAATTTACTTCTCTTGTTTGATTAAAAAATAACTTTAGTGTGAAAAAAAAGTATTTTATAGCTTTCTTGCTAATGATAACGATTGCCTCCTCTTTTTCTGCTTGCAAAAAAGAGAAAGGTTGTACTGATACGACAGCTCTCAATTTCAATCCAGATGCTTTTAATGATGATGGCTCTTGTTTGTATAGCTTAGATATACCTACAACTTACTATTTTGAACGCTATCAGCGAGCAACGGCCAAATATAGCATTCCGAATCAAAGCTTGCGACTTGTAGCACAGCTCAAAAATGAACTAGATAAGTTGGCAAGTTGGAACGGAACAGCTACCGATACCCTTGCGATACGACAAACTTTAGATAGTCTAACTTATTATTGTGCCTACAACACTAATGTTTCATTATATGCCGATACCATTTTTAGTAATGTAAAAAATAATCTTGTGCAAACTTTGACTGTGTTTGAAGGTCAAAGAGGAAATGATTTGCGTCAGCACATTTATTTAGGATTACTAAACGAATGTTTCTATCAACAAGCCATATTTTATATCAACAATATTGGAGATTACGGACATAGCTCTTTTATCAATGATGGCGATTTCATTTATACGGCAAAAGAACACACTTGGGATATTGGTTTTGGCTTGTTTGGCATGGCTATTGATTTGCCAACCTATGATATAGCTGGCTTGGCCGATGGCACCCAAATAAGCTTTGATACGAATAATGATGGCACAATTGATAGTCTTTATGAATACAACTATATTTGGACACAATGGGCTGCACAACGAGATGCGATAAGTCTGCAAAACCTTGAAGATGACTATTTTACAAATAATATTTTTCAACATTTTATTTTAGGCCGCACAGCAATAGTTAATCAACAAGATAGCTTGGTGAGTAGTTATAGTAAAAATGTTTTGCAAGAATGGGAACGTTTGATAGCAGCCAACATCATACATTATACCAATGCTACTTTGCTTCAGATGTCTTTTCTTGGTTCGCCCAATGAAAACATAGCACAGCTAAACGAAGCATGGACAAATATGCTTGTGATGACTGAAATGTTGGCAGCAAGTCCTTTTTTGCAAGTAGAATACATCACAGAAAATATTTTGTTGCTTATAGGAAGTTCGCCACGATATGAACTCCCCAATACCATTGAATATCAAATTTATACTAACAATCTAACGTTAATAAAAGACCGCATTCAAAATGCTTATAATTTTAGCAACTTTCAAACCGAAAATTGGTAAGGTTGCTTGCAAATTATTTAAATTTCGTAGCTACCCAACAACTTATACAATATAAACCAATTGCTTTCAAAACTGTCAACAAAATTGTTAAAAGTCAGTTTTGTCGCATTTCTATTCTTAACATTTCTCCAAAAAATAAAATAATACGCCATTATGCTCACTAAAAAAAAGAACTTGGGAACTTATCTTTGGCAAAATAGCCAAAAAATAAAGCTTAAAAAAGAACCAGATTGTTTGACGGTTTATATTTACAAAGACAATTCATTAAAAATGATTAGTGACCTTGATGGCGTTTTGCATATCAAACGAATCTTTAATGAAGTCTATCGTTTAAAGGTAGAGGAAAGCAAAATGGAATTTATTATGAACACTTTGCGTTCTGGTCTGCACTTGGTTTGCCACCATGCCTACAAGCCTATCAACACCCACAATACAAGATATTATATTACCGATAAGATTACGGTAAAGTTTGACGATTCGGCCGACAATGCCTACATAGAAAATGTAATGGAGGAACTTCGTTTGCGTTATGTCCGCACCTACAATAGCAAAACATTCCTATTGCAAGTCACGCATAGCACAGGACAAAACCCTGTCAAAGCAAGCAATGTATTGGCACGCAAAAAGAAAGTAGTATATGCCGAACCCAACTTAATTAGCCGCTTTATGCCCTCTTTTATTCCTACCGACGTAAAGTTTACGGAACAATGGCACTTGAATAGTACGGCAGGCCCCGAGCTAGACGGCTCTGCTGATATTGCGGCTTCAAAAGCGTGGGACATAACAAGGGGAAATAGAAATATCGTTGTCGCTGTTTTAGATGATGGCTTCGATTTGCTGCATCCAGACTTTCATGGCCCAAACAAAATTGTCAGACCTCGTGACTTCATCGACGGCCACGACAGGCCTCTACCTGGCCCCGACAACTATCATGGAACTCCTTGTGCTGGTGTAGCCATTGCCGAAGCCAATGGTGTTGGCGTAGTAGGGGTAGCTCCAGATTGTGCTTTCATGCCTATTCGCATTCCTTTTGGTGCCGATTCGGATTTGCTATACGACATTTTCGACTACGTTGGAAAATACGCTGATGTCATTTCGTGTAGTTGGGGGCCGCCGCCTGTGTATGCTCCTCAACATCAATTGGTATTCGACAAAATAAAAACACTAACAGAAAGCGGAGGCCCTCGTGGCAAAGGTTGCGTTATTGTGTTTGCTGCCCACAACTACAATGCTCCAATCAAAGACTTAGAAAACAAAAATGGCGTTTCTTATTTGGCAGGCAATAGAGTATATCGTCATAGCGACCCAATCTGGAATGGAGACGCAAGCCACCCAGATATTATTTGCGTTTCGGCCTCAACAAGTTTAAACAAGAAAGCTGCATACAGCAATTGGGGAAAAGAAATTGATGTTTGTGCCCCTAGTAATAACTACCACCCACTTGACGGCCGCATCAAGCTCAAAGGTAGAGGAATATGTACAACAGACAATTTTAATGTAGGCGATTATTTTTCGCCCAACAGTCGTTATACCACACAATTTGGAGGCACTTCGAGTGCTGCCCCTACCGTAGCTGGAGTGGCTGCCTTAGTTCTTTCGGCCAATCCTAGCTTAACAGCAAAAGAAGTGAAACAAATCATTCTGGACACTGCCGACAAAATTGAAGACCTCGAAAAAGATATTGTTTTAGGCAATAGAAAGGGGCATTATGATGAAAACGGACATTCGGAATGGTTCGGATATGGCAAAGTAAATGCTTTTCGAGCCGTGCAAAAAGCAGTAGCTATGCAGCCATGCGAAGAAGAAGCAACAGCACAAAACAGCAATGTGATAGAGGAAATTACTCATTCAACCGACCAAACAGACGTAGTAATTCCGTCGGATATAGCTAGTCAAATACAAACTATTGGCTTGAACCAAGAAATAGAAAATACCTTAGCCAACAAAGAAGACAAACAGATTTTTAGAGTAAGCATAGGTAGCAAGCTAGTTGTTGAGATGGAAGGAGAAACAAAAAATGCGGACTTCGATTTGTATCTGAAAAAAGGTGCTGTTCCAACAGAACAATCATTTGATGCTAGAGCAATTTCGGAAACTGCCAACGAAAGAGTTGTTTTCGAAAAACTCACCGAAGGAGATTATTATATTATGGTAACATCGTTTCAGGGAAAAGGCAATTTTAAATTAAAAGTTAGTTTAGAATAAACTGTATTCAAAAATAAATAAGAATGGTTAAAAGAGCACTACTATTGAGCTTTTTTAACCATTTTTTTTATATATCCAAACCTAACTTTAATCTCGTTTTTTGAAAAGAAGTGCGAAAAAATAGTTATCTTCTCTTCACGAAAAAAGTATTTTCCCCAAAAATAACAAAATTATGCCAGAAATAACACTAGCTCAAATAAAAAGCGAACTTTATCCCCACCTACAAACACAAGGTTTTGAAAATGCCAAAATCGCACAAGTCGTAAATACCATCAATAACAACGGCAATCACAATATTAACTTTCAAGACTTAAACAATACGACAGTTAATTTAATGCTCAATCTCAACAATGATATTGATATAGAAAAACTAAGCCGACAAATAGGCCGTTATTTGCACCCTCCTAAAAAACCAAAATGGCTAGGGCAAGAGTGGCGACAAAGTGCTATTTTTGTGGGTCGAAAGCAAGAGATACAAGACATCGAAACGCAACTGCAAGAACAGCGTGCTTTGGTATTGATGAATGGCATAGGCGGCACAGGAAAAACGAGTTTGGCCTATCAAATCATGGAGCAACCACATTGTTTATACAATCATTTTATTTGGACAAACTGCCAAAATGCTGCCGAAACCAACGAAAATGTGCTGCTAAATGTGTTGTTGTACGATAGCATACAGCTACATCAAGACTTGCAAATTGCGGAAGACCTAAAGGTAGCCAAAACAGAAACCCAACGATGGGCAATTTTGATAAATGCCATCAAACAGCTAGAGGGCGAGGTGCTTTGGGTGATAGACAATGCTCGAAAAAATGATGCGGAATATATCGGAAAGCTACCAAGAAACTGTAAAATTTTGCTGACTTCACGCCACGAAATAAACGGATTAAACACCTATCGGCTAAATGAACTCGCTCCCAACGATGCCCTACAACTATTTCGGACGCACTACAAACGCAAAGATGAAACGGCTGTTTTACAAAAAATATGTGAAACAGTAGGCTATCATGCCCTCACGATAGAGCTACTCGCTAGAACGCTCCATGATTTAGATGGCAAAAATGCGGCTTACCTACTCCAACAACTGCAAGAAAATGGCTTAAATATAAAGCGAAAAATAGCCGTTTGGACGAACTACACAAAAAAAGATTTGTATTTGAATGACTGTCTTTTATTTGCTTTCAAAATAAGAAATTTAAAAAACAACACGCCAATACATCCACTTTTACAACTATTTACCCTATTGCCTTATCAAGCTACGCCTTTATTGTTGCTTAAAGGTTTATTACAAATAAAAACAGAAGAGGCAGAAGATGAAATCATTAATCAAATAAATGAACTTAGAAAACTAGGTTGGATAAAACAAGAAGCGGAAAATGCAATAAAGCCTAATCAAGAAGGCTATATGATGCACCCTGTCATACAAGAGTATGTAGCACAACAACTGCCGCTAAAGCAAGAAATGAAAGAGCAGGTTGTTGAACTTTTGAGAGGAATAACTTGGGACTTTCATGAGCAACGGCCAATAAAAGCACAAGTATTTAAACCTTATGTAGAATATATTGCTACAAAAACAAAGTTAGAAAACAAAAACAAAGCATGGCTTTATAATAGACCTGTTACTCTATAAAACTATTGATTATCAGTAGCTTATAAATGTT
>JBMZCV010000132.1:0-15160 GCA_049613665.1 Chitinophagales bacterium
ATAGTATGTTTCCCCTATCAAAAAAGGTTTCTTTTGTTAAACCGAGAATAGCTGAGTACTACTATTACATGCTATAAAAACAAAAAATATTAAAAGTAAATATCTCATAAGATATATTTTTTTACATAAAAAAACAAATATAAAAAATCCCCTCAAAAAAACAAACCTAACAATTCATTTTCCCAAAACAAAAAAACTACACAACTTCCTCCACAAACCCAGTCCATCGGCTCATATAAGCCACAAATTTCTCTCCCAAACCCTCATTAACAAGATGTTCTTTCGAAACAGGCAATTTTATAGGTTCAAAATTTGGATTTTCGATAACTTTTGCTGGAAAATCATGATGAAGAATGCCAGACTTACCGATGGTTACAAAATCTACGCCTGCATTTAAAATTTCGCTAACTTCTTTGCCTCCGCTAATTTTTCCTGCTACGGTAAGCAATACATTTTTGTAATCTAAAGACGTGAAATGCTCCAATAAAGACATATTTTGATATGCTTCTTCTTCTGGCATTTTAAAACAATCCCACAAAGAAATGTCTAAAAAGTCGATTAAATCAGCGTCGATGAGTTGTTGACATATGGTTTTAATCTCTTGAATTTCCATACCAAATCTTTCTGGCGACAGTCTTAGCCCAAGTAAAAAACCTTTGCCACAAGTCGCTCTTACGCCTTCGATAATTTCCAATATCAAGCGAAACCGATTTTCTAAGCTACCACCATAAATATCGTCTCTTTGATTAATGGTTTTGCTCAAAAATTGTGTCAAAATATAACCATGAGCACCATGTATTTCTACACCATCATAGCCGCTTTTTTTCGCTCTCACAGCCGCTGCTACAAAATCATCTTTTAGTTGCACAACTTCCTCTAGCGACAAAGCTCTTGTTCCATATTTTTCGTGTGCCGACGGACAAACAGGTGCTTGATGTATCAATTTTTGAGGCGAACGCATACCTGCATGATGCAATTGTATCACAGCTACACTTCCATATTCTTTGAGCTGTTTCGTCAATTTTTGATGGCCTGCAATGTGTTTATCCGAGAAAATACCGAGTTGGCCAGCAAAGCCTTTTCCCACTTCTTGCACATGAGATGCACAAGTCATCACTAAGCCAAATTGCCCTTTTGCTCTCATAACTAGCCAATGTAATTCATCGTCTGAAAGCTGTCCATCTTCGTGGCTTTGTGAGTTGGTCAAAGGTGCTAACATGAATCTGTTTTTCATAGTCACACCACAAGCAAATTGTATAGAAGTATTTGAATTTATAGACATAATTTGTTTTTTTTCGCTAAAAAATTTGAAAATGCTTGCAATGATAAAACATTTCATTCATAAAAACAAACTTCATCAAGATAGAAATTTAAGAACTCCTACTATTCATACCACCTAATAACTAAGAGGCTGTTCAAATTTTGTTCTTCAGCTTTTCAGCATCAAAAAAAACTTGAACAGCCTCTTACTATTGCTTATTATTACTTAACTGTTACAAAATAATATTTTCCTGCAGGAAACGACGTTGGAAAATTATGAAGTTGCCCATATTCATTCATTTGGGCTTGCTTTTCCAAAGTTAAATCTTGAACTCCTTTCGATTGAGTGGCATTGCCTGCTTGTCGTGCCATCGCTCCCATGTCTTTATCAATCATTTCTTGAAAATATAGATTAGTACTTCCTCCTCTGAGTGTACTTGTATTTACAACTTTTATTTTAGAAAGTACCCATTTTTCAGGCTTGTATTCCAACCACATTACTCCTGTTTGAGTATTTGTTTGAGAATGTGGTACAGTACTGTTAGACGAACTACGCTTTCCAACTTCTACTACCTGAGACTTAAATCTATCTACTGTTTTTTTGATTTGGGCTTTGTATGTGCTTGCATTTGTTAGTGCAGTTCCAAAAGCTAAGTAAGTGGTAGCTAATCCCAAATCTGTCAAGTTTGAGAGATTCACATCTGTTTTATCAAAACCATCTCTTGTTTCTGTTTTTAACTTTGCAATAAATGCGTCCATTTTGCTTATATCTGTTATCTTAGTATAATTATTTTTCAGAGCTTGTGTTCCAACTTTAGTTGCCATTCCTAAATGCGCATCTATTGTTCCTTCATCTAATAAAGAAAAGGTTTTTATGAAAAGCTCATTAGTAGCAGTTTTTGGTAGCTTGCTTGCCCTTTTTGCTAAGGCTTTTCCAGCTCCAGGAAGCAAATATCCAAGAGCAATGTCTGCTATAAGAAAAATAAACTCTTTTTGTGCATCAGTTGCATCATGTATTTCTGCCTTTACCTGTTCTGCTGCATCAATAAAATCTGTATAAGCCTTATCAATTCTATTTCCTGTTAGTCTTCTAAGCTCTACCCTTTCTTCTGGACTCAAACTCTTTTTTTGAATACCACTTCCCTTTCCTTTCACTACTGCTTGCTTGCCATTTGCAGCTATTTTTCCCATAGTATCAGCCTCTTTTTCCAAAGCACTTGACTCATTGACATACGCATTTTTTTGTTGAATATTAGCAGTCGCAGTTTCTTGTCGTTGCTGAACAACATGAGTCAATTCATGGCCAATTAATTCCTGTCCACTTTTACTTCCTGTATTAAACTGTTTAGGAGCAAAGTGAATATTATTCCCTTGAGTATAAGCTAATGCTCCTAATTTCTGGGCAGAATCAGAATTTTCGTGAATATTTACATCTGAAAAATCTGTTTGAAAACTATTTTCCATTTTGTTTTTTATACCATCTGGCAATGATTGACCATTAGAACCTTCTTTTGATGAGGCTTCTGTATTCTTTTTAGCCTGAATTTGATTGTTTTTTGAAGACAAATTGCTTTTTTGATTTTGCAATACAGGCGAAAAAAATGGTTTTTCAGCTTCTTGGGTTTGAGAAAAAAAACTCCCTTCACCATCTTTCTTAAAAAAAGGTCTTGAAGTATTTGAAGCTTTGCTATTTTTATTTTTTGATACTTTCATTAGCATGTTTTTTTAATGGAATATTAAGAATAAGTTGCTTACCTACAAAAACTAACATCTTGACTTTTTTAGCATATTTAGATATAAATCCGTATGTAAGTAGTCAGACAAAAATAAATATACATCTCGTTGGAGCTAACACGCTGATTTTCAATGCGTTAGCCACGAATCGACCGTTTATTAAATAGTGCTTGGCACTTATTTTAAGTCGTATTTGGTACTTAGTGTATTAAAAACATTTGTAATAATAAACTATTCTCCTAAAAAAAGCAGATTGTGTAATGCAAAAAATTGCAATTTGCTTTTTCTAAAGAATATATGAAATTCATTTAAAGTGTAAAACAACTTTAAGTAAATTGAAATTGCTCGCAGATGTATTAGTATTAGCAAATTTTTCGTTGTTTATTGTGTTACTCAGATAGACGCAAAATATCAAAAAATAAGTTATGGTAACTAAACATTTTGCCAAAAAAAATGTATCTTATACATATGTTTTTTTTTCGTTAAAAATGTTATTTATATGTTAAGTATATTTTCGCAAGTTGTGCTGCTTATTTTCATTTATATGTCGGTTATATTTCTCGTGGCCATGCTCAAAAAAGACAATGGCATTGTTGATATTGCGTGGGGAATCGGTTTTATTTTGGTAGCTTGGCTTTGTTATGATATGACGCAAGAAGTTTCGGCCAGAAAACTGCTCATCAATTTTATGGTAACGATTTGGGGAAGTCGCTTGGCCATTCACATTTTTTTGCGAAGCAGAGGCAAAGGCGAAGATTTTCGATACAAAAACTGGCGTAGAGAATGGGGCGATACCTTTGTTTGGCGTAGTTTTTTGCAAGTTTTTATGCTGCAAGGCTTTTTTATGTTCATTGTGTCGCTGCCTGTCATAATGACCAATGCTTCGAGTTCGCCAATGCTACACGGCCCCGATTTTTTCGCTCTATTTCTTTTTATTGTTGGTTTTTATTTTGAAGCTGTTTCAGATTATCAACTCGCCGAGTTTAAGAAAAACCCTGCTAACAAAGGTAAGATTATGACAAAAGGTTTGTGGCGATATTCTCGTCACCCAAATTATTTTGGCGAATCATTGATTTGGTGGGGGATTTTCGTTTTGTCGCTTCAGGCTATTTTTCCTTACATTTCCATCATTAGCCCTATCGTAATGACATGGCTTTTAACTCGTGTTTCTGGCGTGCCAATGTTGGAGGCGAAATACAAAAAAAATCCGCAGTACAAAAAATATGCAGAAGAAACAAGTGCTTTTGTGCCTAGATTTTGGTAGAGTTTAATAAGATTGAGTATCTTGCATTTTCACGAAAAAACAAAAAGATGACAGCAATAAAAGAATGGGAAAAAAGACATAAGAAAGTAAGGCGAGAAAATGTGAAATATGTTAAAAGTTTGGCGAAAAAAAATAAGCGAAAAGGTTTAGATGAAATTGCTAACAAAATGCACAAAGAAGTTTTCAAAAAAGTAAGCTGCTTAGATTGTGCCAACTGTTGTAGCACTATTCCTCCAATTGTTACGGCTACTGATTCTAAGCGAATAGCCAAACATTTGGGCATGAAATTAGTGACGTTTAAAGAAGAATATATCGTGGAAGATGAAGACGGTGATATGGTTATCAATCAAACGCCTTGCCCTTTTTTGGAAAGCGACAAAACCTGTTATATCTATGATGTGCGACCGAAAGCTTGTCAGCAATATCCACATACCGACAATTCCGATTTCGTGCAGAACTTGCATTTACACGCTCAAAACGCTCAATATTGCCCAGCAGTTTTTCACATTTTGGAAAAAATGAAGGCAAATTTTGTGTAGATTCATAATTTTTCTTTCATAATTCATCATTACTTTAAGTTCTCATTTCCACAATTTTCTGTTCTATAAATTGCGTATGTCGTTTTATTTCGGCTCTCACCAAATTGTTTATTTCTCTTTCGGTGAGCTGCTCATTATAATATTTTTCTATCGCAAAATCATCATCTTTTGTGCAAACTTTATATTTCGTTTTCATAAAATAAATGCTCATAGAAGAGTAAAAGCTAAAATTTTCAAAGCCTTGTTTTTCAAAAAAACTAAAACTATACGATAGATTTATGGCTTCCGTAAACTCGCCAATCATGCGTTTTGCGGTAGCCAAAATCACATCGACAGCCGTTTCTCTGTTCCTCGCTCCTACTCGCTCACGCCCATTGATAAAGCAAGTGAAATATTTATACTTATAGAACTTCGCCATTTTTTCGCTCTTATCCACATACATTTCCACTAGCGAAACGATGGATTCATCAAACAATTCGTGCAACACCTTTTCATTTCTTGTCGTATTGATTTCTTCGCCTACATATTTTATTTTCTGCTCTAAAAGTGCCAATGTCTTATCCAAATCATCATTATCCTCCTCAATACTTTTGCCTTTTGCCGCTTTTATCATCAATTCTAAAGAATGAATAAGATTTTCGGCAATGTAATGAATAAAAGCTTCCAAATTTCCAGCGTCAGCTAGTTGCAGCACTTCAAAATAACGTCTTTTATCCGTTTGTTTTATAATAACAGGAGGAAAGCCAAAACGCATTAAAATAAAATTCATTAGCAAACGAGCTACTCTCCCATTTCCTGCATCGAAAGGACAAATGCGAAGAAATTTGTGATAAAATTGAGTCGCCAAAACGATAGCATTTGTTGTTGGTATATCAACCATTTTTTCGTTGTACCAAGCTATCAAATTTTGCATTTTTTCTGGCGTTTCGGCAGGTGTCGCAAACCAAAAAGACTCGCCTGTTACGGTTTGCATATTGTTGGGCAAACTTTTGTAAGTACCAACATTTACCTTTTTGTGAGTAATTTGGCCAGTAGCATTTATTTCCTCTACAAAAAAATCTGTTTGAAAAATCGAAATATGCAATTCTTTAATAAAGCTCTCTGTAATATGTTGCTCTTTTTTCGCTGTTTCAATGATTTGTTTTACAGTTTCATCATGGTTTTTCAATTCCAAATGGTCTTTCAAAGACTTGTTGGAAGCCGTCAGACCAAACAAAATCAAAGCTTTCGTTTCGGCAAATGACAAGGTATTTCCTTCCAAACTATTAGAATGAAAATTCCAATCTAGTCTAAACTTTTGCATCACCCTTAGCCTATCTTCTTTTTTTAGCGGCCGCAAATTATCGAGCGTTAATTTCAATTGTATGGCTTTTTCGATAGGCTTCATATTTGTTTTTTTTAGCTGAATTTTAACTAAATGTTAGAAATGACATATTTCTTAAAAAACGATAAGTATTCAATTCTAATATTTGTCGCTTTTGATTAGAAAAATATGTCATTTCTTTAACTATTATATTTCTTTTTTAAGCAAAAAATTTAAATAGCTTATTTTTTCGCAAACATACAAAAAAATACGGCATAAAAACTGACTATGTTGTATTTCCTTAGCTATATTTTTTTTTTCATTAAATAAAAAAGCTTACATTTGCTAGTTTTTTACAAGAACCTACAAAAACACATTGTTTTTTTTAAAAATATAAAAATGAAAGTATTAAAATTTGGTGGAACTTCTGTTAAAAATGCAGAACGCATTGCAAAAGTGCGTGATATAGTTGCGGAAACGCTCAAAGAAAATAAAAAAGTCGTCGTTGTTGTGTCGGCATTAGGTGGTTTGACTGATGTGTTAATCGGTGCAGCCAAAAAAGCAGAAGCAGGCGATGACACTTTTAAAGATGTGATGGAAGATATTTCTTATCGCCATAGAAAAACGGCTGACCAATTGTTTTCGACAGAGGAAATGAAAAGTTTTAGAAGCTATTTGAGAAGTACCACCAACAATTTAGAAAATCTTTTATTTGGTACATCACTCATCAAAGAGCTTTCGCCACGAAGTTTGGACAGAGTAATGAGTTATGGCGAAATTATGTCTTCTTATATTGTCGCTCATTTTTTCGCAAAAAGCTTACCCAATGTTGAACACATCGACTCTCGTGAAATTATTAAAACAAATGATGACTTTGGCAATGCACAAGTAGATTTTGAAAAAACAAATGCCAATATTGCCGAAAAAATGGGCAATGAATCTGGCGTTTATGTGATGGGAGGCTTCATCGCTTCGACAGACGATAACGTAACTACGACTTTAGGGCGTGGCGGTTCTGACTTTACGGCAGCCATTATAGGAGCAGGTTTGGGAGCAAATGAAATCGAAATTTGGACAGATGTTGATGGCGTGATGACGGCAGACCCTCGCAAGGTAAAAAAGGCATTTTCGCTCACACATATGACTTATGAAGAAGCTATGGAAATGTCGCATTTTGGAGCAAAAGTTATTCATCCACCGACTGTTCAGCCAGCTTTAGACAAAAAAATTCCTATTCGGATTCGCAATACTTTCAATTCAGCTTTTGAAGGCACACTTATTACCTCCAGAAACAATGCAGATTATCCCGTAAAAGGCATTTCGTCTATCAGCGACATTAGCTTGATGACGGTGCAAGGTAGTGGTTTGATTGGTGTGACAGGTATTGCAGGCCGTTTGTTTACGGTTTTGGCTCGCCATCGTGTCAATATCACCTTGATTACGCAAGCTTCTTCCGAGCATTCTATCACTTTTGCAGTAAAACCTACTGACACAGAAAAAGCGAAAAAAGCCATTGAAGAAGAATTTTTATACGAAATTCGCTCACACCTAATCAATGATATTTCAGTAGAAAATAATTTGGCAATCGTTGCGGTGATTGGCTCTGGTATGAAAAACATGAAAGGAATTTCTGGGCGTACTTTTAGAGCTTTGGGAGCAAATGGTGTCAATATTCGAGCCATTGCACAAGGTTCTTCGGAGTTGAACATTTCGTCAGTCATTAGCAAAAATGATATTGTAAAATCCCTCAATGCTTTGCACGAAACTTTCTTTTTGTCCGACACAAAATCAATTCATCTTTTTGTTGTAGGTGCAACAGGTTTGATAGGCACAACTTTATTGGAGCAAATCAATAAACAACAACAATTTTTGGCAGAATCTCAATCTTTAGAGTTAAAGTTGGTAGCTGTTACGAATAGTCGACAGATGTTTTTTGATGTAGATGGATTAAATTTAACCAATTGGAATAGTATTTTGGAACAAAAAGGTAATAAAGCCAATTTGCAAACGTTTATAGAAAACATGAAGGCTTTGAATTTGCCAAATACCATTTTTATAGATTGCACAGCAAGTGCGACACCAATAAAGCATTATGCCGACATTTTGAGTTCAAGTATTTCTATTGTTACACCAAATAAAATTGCAAACTCTAGCAGCTTGCAAAATTATGTACAATATCAAAAATTGGCGAAAAAGTACAATGTTAAGTTTTTGTATGAAACAAATGTAGGTGCAGGTTTGCCTGTTATCTCTACTTTGAAAGGTTTGTTGCAAAGTGGCGATGAAATTTTGCAAATAGATGCTGTTTTATCTGGTTCATTATCGTTTATCTTCAATTCTTTTTCGGACGAAAAACGTTTTAGCGATGTTGTAAAGCAAGCACAAGACAAAGGTTTTACAGAGCCAGACCCACGAGATGATTTGAGCGGTAGAGATGTAGCTCGCAAAGTATTGATTTTGTCGAGAGAAATCGGAAAAAATATTGAGATTGACGATATAGAAGTAGAAAATATTTTGCCGCAAGCTTGTTTAGATGCCAAAAATGTAGCTGACTTTTTTGAAGCTTTAGCAGCCAATGACGATTATTTTGCAGAAATGAGAAATAAAGCCAGCAAAGCAGGAAAAGTATTGCGTTTTTTGGCCAGCGTAACACCACAAAAAGCAAGTGTTTCGTTGCAAGCAGTAGATAGCAACAATCCATTTTATTCGCTTTCGGGTAGCGACAATATGATTGTGTTCAAAACAGCACGATATTTAGATAGACCTTTAGTTGTAAAAGGCCCTGGTGCTGGTGCTGCCGTAACAGCCGCAGGTGTTTTCGCCGAAATTATTTCTATTAGCAATTATTTAAATGTTTGATAAATTTCTTTTTATATGTGATACATTTTCGTTTTAACCAAAGGAACATTTTTGGACAAGGTCTTAAAAAAATAATCACTAATACTAGAAAATGAATAAACAAAATTTTGTGTTATTCGTTTTATTTCAAAGCGAGAATAGCTGATATTTTCAGTCACATATCGTATTTTTAAATATTGGTTACAAAAAAAGAAGAAGAGCAATTAATGATAAATCGCTCTTCTTCTTTTAAAAAACTTGCACAGAATATTTTTTTCAGCAAAAAAAACCTCTAAAACTCATCGTCCGTTTCCTCCACAAAATAAAAATCTTGTGCTTTATTTTGAGCAATAAAAACAACTTTTGTACCTCTAGGCAAGCTTCCTTTTTTAGTTTTTATATTCAAAGTCAAAAAGTTATTGTCAATACTAATTTCGGCCTGTCCCATTTTCATGTCACTTACAGGACTTATCGTAGTTGCTAGTTGGCCAATCAAATCAGTATCTTGCTGGCGTACATTCATGCTTTTGAAAAAAGGTAGCAATGGAGCAGTTAGTATTTTTGTGACAAACAAACTCACAACGATATTAGGTATAATCAGCAACAACCCTAAAGGTAAAGCACGATTAGGAATATAATAGTTGGCTAAAATAGAAAAATTCCAAATAACTAAAATAAGCAAGCTCAAATAAATCATAAAAGGTATCGCTCCAACATTGAAAAAATGCAGCAGATATACAAACGTACCTGTACCAGCTCCCGACGAGCCTGCATCGACATCGACATCAACATCAGCGTCGACATCAGCATCAAGGTCGAGGTCAAAGTCTAGGAAGTCGAGGTCTAAAGTTCCTAAAATAACAAATATCCAATATAGCACTATTAGTAAAAATAAAAGTGTTATAAAGATATTGGCAGGAGAAAATGCTTCTAACAATAATGTATTCATATACAGAGACTTTTTAATAAGGCAAATTACGTTGTTAACTATATAAACACTCAAAGTGTTTTGATAAGTTCCATAAAATATAATAAAAATTAGGTAGAAAAAAATAACAATAACGTCTTACATAACAAGTTTTTCATTGAAAAAGAAAACATTATACAAGGATTATTGTTTTTTTATAACAACCTAAAAGATTAGTGCCAAGCACCTTTCAATAATAAGGCAACTTGCACTAACTATATTTAAAATCAACATGCTAGCTTCTACATTTTTTTTAAGCTAAAATACTTAAAAAAGATGTAAATGTTCTAAAGTTTTTCAAAAAAGCTAGAATAAGTGACTACTTTTCTCCAAGTATATTGAAGCAGTATCAAATTTATATTGACTTATTTTTGTACAATTACTTATGTTGTGGCAAGATAATAAACTTTTTGTGTAAAAAACATGCTTTAATCACAAAAAAATTTTTTACTTTAAGCATAAAATGCTATTTTTGGAACATACTGAAAAAGTTATACTAACAATTAAAACTTTTTACAAATTATATTATATTTTGTAATGTTTGAGAGGGGGAGAAACTCAAACATTCACGTTTTGAAATTCAATTACAAATCCATTCGTAAAAAAATTAAATCAACGGATTATGAAATTAAAATTTATCCAAAGCTCTTTATTAGTGCTTTCATTATTTTTTGTTCAATTTGCAAATGCACAACAAGGCACTTACAACCTTGAATTCAACAATGCAATGACAAATTGTTCTGGTGCTTCCCCTCAATTTTGTGTGGACTTAAATATTCAATCAGATGCAGGAAGTTTCAATATTGGTGCTCATACTGTATTTTTCTCTTACAATATGGCTGCTATTGACAATCCTGTTTACACTTCTGAAAATTTTGATGAAGATGAGATTTGCCCTAGTGGTAATCCTGGATATAGCGTTGCTTATACAGGTAATTCGGGTTCAGTAAACTTAACGACTAACACTACTGTTATACAACCAACAACAACAGATGCTACTTGTCCAACACTTACTACTGGATGGACTAAAATGGGAACATTTTGTTTTGATGTAATAGATGATGCTCAAACAGCAGGTCTTGCTTTCAATACAACACATACTTTATTCAACCAATACAACAATGACCCTGAAGTATCACTCATGCAAGGCAATTTCACTGATTTTGATGGTTCAGTAGCCTGTCCTGTTGCAGAATGTGCAGCATTGTCAGTATCTAATCTTTCTTCTGATGTTAATACTGATAACAATTTGGTAGTTACTTTATCTTGGATAACAGTAGCAAATGCAGAGGCTTATCAATTAGCAGGCCGCAAAACAGGTGGTACAACAAAAACGTTTCCAGAAACGCAAATGACATCTCGTACTTTCACATCTGGCATTCAATATGGTACAAATTATCAATGGTCTGTAAGAGTAAAATGTGATGGTGTTTGGACAAGTTATGCTTTAGACGGCCCTGGCCCAGCAACATTTACGACTCCTCCTGGTAAAAATACAAGTGATTTTGATATTTTCGCTAGTACTACTGATTTGCAAGTAAGTTTATATCCAAATCCTACTCGTGACAATGTAAACGTTCAATTTGAAGCACCTATGTTTGATTTTAACGATAATTCAACACTAACTATCAGCGTTTATGATGTTGTTGGTCGTCAATTATTGGTAAAAGAAGCGAAAACAAATGTTGGTCAAGTATCACTTAATCTAACAGGTTTCGACAAAGGTTATTATTTTGTTGAAGTGGATAATGGAACAAACAAAGCGGTAGAAAAGTTGGCTGTTTACTAGAGCTAATTTACTTTATATAAAAAAGTATTTTTTTAATAAAACCCCATCATTTATTTTTTAAATGATGGGGTTTTCCGTTTTATTTTAAAACAAAAATAGACCTTAGGGTGTTAATATATTGTCATTGAACATGATTTGCTAAGTAATTCTTATATTAAAGCTTGAGGAAACACCTAACATTATTTAATTCGTGTTTGGCACTTCTTCCACTTTTTTTTGAACACTTAATTATCATGTTTTTTTTATCTAAAAAATTGAAATGAAACATAGCATAAAAAAACTGAATATTCCTAAAGAAAATGACCGTAAACTCGATAATCTTTCACTCAAAGATAAAACCTTAGCTGAACAAATAGGCGATCATCATTTTCTAACATCTACTAATACGCCCCTTCGAGCTGATGCTTTTGATTTGAGTGATGAGGATAAAATAAAGCAAATTGAAGCACACTTTGCTAAAATTATGAATACTCTAGGGTTAGATTTAACTGACGATAGTTTAAGTGGTACGCCTTATCGAGTAGCCAAAATGTATGTTAAGGAAATTTTTAGTGGTTTAAATCCAAAAAACAAGCCGCAAATAACACTTTTCGACAACAAATATCAATACAATGAGATGCTTATCGAAAAAAATATCACATTTCATTCCAACTGTGAACATCATTTTGTACCTATTATTGGAAAAGTACATGTTGCTTATATTCCTGAAAAAAAAGTAATTGGCCTGTCAAAAATAAATCGTTTAGTGCAGCATTTTGCAAAACGTCCACAGGTTCAAGAACGTTTGACTATGCAAATAGCTAATGAGTTGTGTGTAGCTTTAGAAACTAAAAACATTGCTGTTGTGATAGAAGCCGACCACGCTTGTGTGATAACTAGAGGTGTTAATGATGTAAATTCAAGCACTATTACTTCTAAATTTTATGGACAATTTAAAAATAACAATGTTAAAAATGAATTTCTGCAACTATTAGGAAAAGGATAAGTGCCAAGCACTACTTAGCTTTCAAGACTTTTTTTATCAAAAGTTTAAACATACTGTTTTTTTTAGGCTAAGACAATCGAGAATAGCTGCTAAATATTATAGATGAGTTCAAACAAAAAAAGGCAAACATTTAGATATTAAATGTTTGCCTTTTTTGTTTGAATTTAGTTTGACAAAGCTTATTATTTGGTATTTTTAGTACAAAAAAAATAGGGTGATTGATAGCCTTAGACCAACCACCCCTTTTTTAACCAGTGTTCCCAAATTTAACTTTTGCAAGTAAACTAGACTTTATCAAGGCTTTAGTAAATGCTGTTTATAGCAAATGAAAGCTGACAAAGTCGTTTTTTTTATTTTTTAACAAAACTTTTTTTCAAAAATATACAGTTGCATCAGTTTTATTTGGAAAGTAGGGTGATCGGTAGCCCTAGACCAATCACCCCTTTTTTAACCAGTGTTCCCAAATTTAACTTTTGCAAGTAAACTAGACTTCATCAAGCTTTTAGTAAATGCTGTTTATGGCAAATGAAAATTGATAAAGCCTTATTTTTATTAGATATAGTATGTAAAATTACTATTTTTTGCATCTATTTGCATTAAATATTATCATTTAACTAACTACTTCTTTCACAAAGATAATGTTTATGAAGTTACCAAACAAATTTTCGTTGGTTTTTTTTCAAAAAAATGAAAAAAAACCAACGAAAATTTGTAACAACCCTTTTTTAGTTGTGATAAGGCGAAAAACTAATAGCAATAAACGGCATTCCTGCTCTATTGCGAAAGCGGCTGTTATCTTGTGCTAACTTCTCGGTTGTTTTGTATTCCGTAAACAAATAATTAAAACCAACTCTTGCATTAAACTTTTCTGTTATCCAATAACCAATATACATTTCAGAACTCAATGTGCCTCTATCGCTTGCTCCACCTAAAAGTAAACTAATAGGTGTTGGTTTGGCAGATTGTGTTCCGTTAAATTCTGGGTTTTCTGAAGAAACAAATTCGCCTTTTGTTTCTCCTCCAAAACCAACTCCTAAAACATCAATATTGAAGCCTAGCTCCACTTTTCGAGCAAATCGCATTTTTATATTAAAAGTGGCAGCGATGCTACTCATACTTGCCGAACCAACAGTTAAAGTATCGGTTAGTGTTTCATCAGTAGCAAGTTTTAGCGGTGCTGAAGTGTATAAACGGTCTTTGCCTGAATAGTTATTGAAGCGAAGGCCATAACCAACTCGAAGATTTTTGTTTTTGCCAATACCATAAAAATGTGTCCAATTGGCAGATGCTAAAAAACCACCTCCAAAAGCTACCGCTGCTCCAAACTCATGATTAATTCCAAAACCATTAGGCTCTTGTGCATTAGCTTGCTGTGGTATATAAGATAAAATTGCAATAACAAATACTAAGCTTATTAATTGTTTCATATTTTTATACTTTATAGTTTTGTATGTATAATTATTTCAAATGTATTTTTTTTATGTAAAATAAAAATCGTGTGTTTTATGACCTTATAGAGCCAAAAAATACACGATTTTTTAGAATAGAACTTATTTTATATGCTAAATGCTAAATGCCAAACACTTATCGAACAGGTATTTTGAACGTAACATTTACTTTATCACGCATAACCCAACTTTTTTCGCCTACATGATATGCTACACGGCTAACATCAAAATTCCCTGTAAAGGTATTGTTTTGGTAAGTAAACGGAATTTTCACTGTTTTTGTTACGTCTTTCATCGTAAATTTACCTGTTGCAATATAACCACTACTTGTTTTTGTGATTTCGGTAGATTTGAAGCTAATTTTTGGATACTTTTCTACTTCAAAATAGTCGGCATTTCGCAAGTGATTATCTCTCATTTCGATGCCTGTATCTATGCTTTTTGTTTTGATGTGTGCTTCGATAGTGCTACTGCTCAAATCATTTTTATCAAAAACAACCTCGCCAATAACACCGCTATTAAATTTGCCCTCAACGGTTAATCCCATATTGACAATGCTAAATGTAGCACTTGAATTGGTAGTATCAATCGTTAGAGCTGCAACTGCTGCATAAACCGTAATGGTTATGAGCGATAATATGCTAAACAAACCCATTGACTTTTTCATATTCTTTATTATTTACATTAAAAAAATTAAATTTCAATTCTTTTTTTTGACTCTTAGATTTGCTTTTCGTTTAAATATTTTTTTACGACCAAAAGCAAATAATTTATATATATAAGCTTGACTATCAATGAAATACATTTTAAATATTCTATAACTATTAAAAATATTCAAATATTTTTACATTGTTTTTTTGCTAATATACTGTCTCTAAAAGTCTATCATCATCTAAAAATGATATACTGCAAATATAAAGGTTCATGTGGTATCAGGTTTGTAAGTTTTGCGACACTCCGCACTTTTCAAAGGCTTTTTTCAATAGACCTGTTACTTATTAAGTCATTTTGTTTGTTTTGTGTTATTAAACTT
>JBMZCV010000133.1:0-15076 GCA_049613665.1 Chitinophagales bacterium
TTTATAGTGAAAGTATGCCTATGGGTACCACTACTTTGCAAAATAGCTATGGCTGTGATAGCATTGTAAGTGTAATTTTAACTTTCTATGATGCTGATATTACTAATATTATGGAAGCTCATTGTGCTGGTATTGGTTATAGTATTATGGTTGGTAGTGATATATATGATGAAAATATGCCAACAGGTACGACTAATTTAGTCAATATGTATGGTTGCGATAGCATCGTAAATGTTAATTTGGCCTTCACAACGCCAAATCTTTTTACTGCTCCTTTCGCAGATATGGGTACAACCATCGGAATGGGCAATAGCTGTGACCCTACCCCTGACTTACCTTCTGGTAGTGCCGAAGATGCTTTATATGAAATTGTTATCCCTAATGATGGAACATGGGCATTTTCACTAGCAGGTTCTGACTATGACACACAACTGTTTTTAGGAACAAGTTGCTGTATGAATGATATAGCTGAAAATGATGATGAAATATCACCTTCTGTTTTAACATCAAAAATTATAATTGATATAACAGCAGGCACTTACTTTCTAACAATAGATGGTTGGAATGGTGCGATAGGCAATTATAATTTAGAAGTATATGAAGTACTTTGCGAAGTGCCTACTACATTTACTGCTACTTGGATAGATGAAACTGCTGCTACTTATGATTGGAACGATGTAGTAGATGCTACTTCTTACGAAATTCAAGAAAGAATACAAGGAGAAACTACTTGGCAAACTGCAACAGTAACTATGAGCGAAAGTTCAAACATTATTACACATACATCTAATACAACTTATCAATGGCAAGTAAGAACACTTTGCTCTAATGGCTTCTATTCTGATTGGTCTCCTATTCACTCTTTTTATTCTAGAGCAGTTTTGTCGGCTACCTTCACAAACGTAGAAGATGAAGGCTGTCCATCTAGCAATGATGGTGAATTTATGGTAACCGTAGCAGGCGGTTTATCTCCTTTTCAATACTCCTTAAATGGTGGTGCTTATGCTAGTACAAATCTATTTACAGGACTATCGGCAGGTACTTATGTTGCTTCAGTTATAGATGCTGCCAACGATACCGTAGATGTTATCAATACCATTGATGGTTCGACTGAAATTGTTATTCAATATGGCGTTTATAGCATTGCTTGTGAATATTGTAGTTCTGAAGGTAACAATTCTAGCTTTGACCATATCGGAACGGTAGATTTCAATACGATTTACAATGAATCAGGCGATGATAATGGCTATGGAAACTACACCAATTTAAGTACTGATGTCGTTAGAGGAAATACTTATGACATTAGCTTAACACCAATTATCAATTTTGTTGGCGATGTAGAGTTCTGGAATGTATGGATTGACTACAATCAAGATTTTACTTTCTCAAACGATGAGTTGGCACTACAAACAGATGGAAGTGAGTTTATGGTAGATTCTATGATTACTATTCCGCCTACCGCAATGGCTGGCACTACCATGATGCGAATACAAATGATGTGGAACGAAAATGCTGCTACAGCTTGCGATACTATTCCTTTTGGAGAAGTAGAAGATTACACCATCATGATTCATGAAACTCTAAATGCGACCGTTTCCAATATCGAACATGCAAAATGTCCAAATGGCGATGAAGGAAGTTTTCAGTTAAATATTGTAGGTGGTCTGCCGCCATACACTTATTCAATTGACAATGGTGGAACATTTCAAGTAGTCGACACTCCAATTATTGAAAATATAAGTGCTGGCACATATCAAGTTTTTGTGCAAGATGTAGAAGGTACACTTATCACAGCAACTGCACCTGATGGATTAAATTATTTTGACATTCAAGACGGTCAGCCTTCTTTTGCTTGTAATTATTGTCATTCCGAAGGACAAGTCACCGATTTTGAATATATACAACTCGTACATTTTGAAGATATCGACCATTCTTCTGGTAATGATAATGGATATGGCGATTTTACTAACATTAGCACTACCGTAATGGCTGGCAACACTTATGACATTACACTTACACCTTTTGTTAATTTGCTCGAAGGCTTTGAATATTGGAGCGTTTGGATAGATTATAATGGCGATTACGTCTTTTCAGCAGATGAATTGGCCTTGCAAACAGAAGGTACTTTAGATATTGTAAATGCTAGTATTGCTATTCCTAGTGATGCCGTAGCAGGAACAACCATGATGCGAGTGCAAATGAAATGGGGAGAAAATCCAACACCAATTGATGCTTGTCAGATATTTGAATTTGGCGAAGTAGAAGATTATAGCATTGTCATTGAGCAAGTCTGTGATGTGCCAACAGGATTGAATGTTTTAGACCCAACACCTTCGACAGCTACCTTTGATTGGAACGATATGCCAGATGCAGTAGGCTACAATTTTAGACAGAGAATAATGGGTGCAAGCAATTGGACAAGTATCAATCTTACGATGTCTGAAACCAGCAATTTAATTACACACACTAGCGGCACTACTTATGAATGGCAAGTGCAAGCAGATTGTGGCAATGGCAATATTTCGGAATGGTCTGCTCTCGAAACTTTTGTAAGCCCAACAGCCGACTGTGCTGCTTTGAGTAGTACAAATTTAAATAGCATTATCACTACCTCAAATGGACTAGAAGTAACGCTAGAATGGATGTCAATGCCAAATGCTCAAGCCTATCAACTAGCAGGCCGAAAAGTAGGTGGCAATACTAAAGTTTTTCCTGAAACGCAATTGACATCTCGCACTTTCACAAGTGGTATCAATTATAACACTTCTTACCAATGGTCTGTAAGAGTGAAATGTGATGGCGTTTGGACAGATTATGCCTTGCCTCCTGGTACTTTCACAACACCTCAAGCACCTTCTAAGCATCAAGCAGATGGTTTTGATATTTTTGATACCAACGAAACGTTAGCTACAAATATTTATCCAAATCCTACTAAAACACAAGTTACCATTAGTGTAGATGCGATTGCGTGGGAAAAAGATATTAATATTGCCATTCTCGACATGACTGGCCGCTTATTAATGGAAGAAAATACAACTATGACTGAGACAACACTTGATATTAGCCATTTAACAGAAGGCTTTTATTTGGTAAAAACTGAAAATGCTGGTGCAATCGCTACCACAAAATTAGTTATCATAAAATAGTCTGTTTTTTCGAACAGTAATAAATAATACCTATAAAGGCAAGTTGTCTCAAATTGAGATAACTTGCCTTTTATTTTTTGGTTTTTTGATGATTTAGGTAATTTTTATTTCAACAGAAGGCTTATTTTTTTTAAATTGTCTTTTGTTTTTGGAAAAAACACATTAACAAGTTGAAATATCATTAGGCCTTATTCAAAAACTTTAGATAATAAATAGTAAAAAACAAATCTACTCTTCAGCATGAATATATCATTTTATTTTGCTACTTTAGAGTTCATTTTTTCGTAACTTTTTCAAACTAAAAATAATGAAAGATAAAAATACAATTATTTATTGGATAGCAACAGGCTTGTTAAGCCTAATGATGTTGGCTTCAGGTACTATGTATTTTGTAAACAATCCCAAAATTGTAGCTATATTTACCCAACTTGGCTTTCCAAGCTATATCATCTACCCTTTGGCTATCGCTAAAATACTAGGAATTATTGCTATTCTAACAAAAAAGTCTAAAATTTTGAAAGAATGGGCATATGCAGGTTTTTTCTTTGAAATTTTATTAGCTTTTTCGGCTCATATCGCAATCAATGATAAGGAATATTTAGGTGCTGTTATTGCTATGATTTTATTGATGACTTCTTATTTTTTCGATAAAAAAGTGTTTCCGCAAAATCAAATCTAAATGTTTCTTTGACAATTTAAGCAATTTTCATCTTAGTAAAAGCTTACTTTTAAAACATACTATTTTTCAAAACAATAGTTCGGACATTTATATATTTGTTTATCAAAGGCTTAAACATACTATTTTTTTTAGGCTAAGATGACCAATATTTGCAAGTTTTACAGCCTTTTGAACTGAAAAATAGTATGTTTCCCTTGTCAAAAAGCATTTTTTTATTCAACTGAAAATTGTTATAAAAATGTCCGAATCATTTTCAAAACAATAGTTCGGACATTTATATATTTGTTTATCAAAGGCTTAAACGTACTATTTTTTTAGGCTAAGATGACCAATATTTGCAAGTTTTACAGCCTTTTGAACTGAAAAATAGTATGTTTCCCTTGTCAAAAGGCGTTTTTTTATTCAACTGAAAATTGTTATAAAAATGTCCGAATCATTTTCAAAAAAATAGTATGTTTTAAAAACGTCATCAAAAAATTCTTTTTTTTTAATAGGTATCAACATCTATTTGCACAAAAACAGAGCGAAAATTGGCATTTTTTCTCAAATCATCAATATGTTGTTTTATAAATAGCTTATCCTGATGCAATTGTGTTGCAGTACCTTTTTTCAGCTTAATCATAATCTGGCGAATATGGTAGCCTCTCACTCTCGAAACATAAGGCACAGTTGGCCCCAAAATCTGTTTACCAAACTGTATTTTTAAGTTTTTTGTCAATAAAAATGCTGCTTTATTAACTTTATCTTTATCGGCATGACGCACATTGAGCTGCACCAAACGCACATAAGGTGGATAATGAAATTGCAATCTTTCGCTTAGTTCATTTCTGAAAAAACTGTTGTAATCGCTTCGCAACACATAGTCCAATACTTTATAATCTTTATTCATGCTTTGAATAATTACCTTACCTTGCTTTTGCCTCCTCCCTGCTCTACCACTCACTTGCAAAATCAGTTGAAACGCTCGTTCATTGGCTCTAAAATCTGGAAAGTTCAAGAGTTGGTCGGCACTCAATACTCCAACAACACTAACATTTGCAAAATCCAAACCTTTTGTTACCATTTGCGTTCCCACCAACATATCCATCTTTCGGTCTTCAAACTGCTGCAACACTTTTTCATATGCTTTTTTGCTGCGTGCTACTTCCAAATCGAGACGGCCAATACGTGCTTTTGGAAAAAAATCTTGCAATTCATCTTCTACTTTTTCCGTACCAAAGCCATGAATTTCTAAATGTGTGCTACCGCAACTGTCACATTTTGGCATCACTTTTCGGCGATAGCCACAATAATGACACTTCAATTCGTGGTTATATTTGTGGTAAGTTAAGCTGACATCACACTGAAAACACTTAGGTATCCATTCACAATCATGGCAAGCCAAATACGGTGAATAGCCCCTTCTATTTTGAAAGATAATGACTTGTTCTTTGTTGGCTAAAGCAAGTTTTATTTCATTCAACAATACACTACTATAATGCGATTTCACTTTTTGATTTCGCTTTGCCAAATACATATTCACAATTTCTATTCTGGGAGGCTGCACGCCACCATAACGCTGAAACATAGTAACAAAACCAAATTTTTTCGCTATCGTTGCATTATGATAGCTTTCTAGCGAAGGCGTTCCTGTGCCTAAAACCGTTTTTGCACCATGCAAAGCCGCCAAATAAATTGCGGTATCTCGTGCATGATAACGTGGTGCAGGGTCAAATTGTTTATAAGAATGGTCGTGTTCTTCATCTACGATAATGAGTTTTAGGCTTTGAAAAGGCAAAAACAGAGCCGACCTCGCTCCTATCACGACTTTATACTCATTTCGCAAGACTTTTTCCCAAATTTCGACACGCTCCAGATGATTAAATTTTGAATGATAAATGCCGACTTTTTCCCCAAAAACTTTACGCAAACGATTAATCATTTGAGCAGTCAAAGCAATTTCGGGCAACAAAAATAAAGCTTGTTCGTCTTTTGCTACAATACGTTCAATTAATTTGATATATAACTGAGTTTTTCCGCTAGAAGTGATGCCATGTAACAATACGACACCTTTTTTTTCAAATACATCATCAATGCAATCTAACGCAAACTGCTGCTGCGAAGTCAGCTGATAAAGCAGCGTTTCATCTTCGTATTTATCGTCCAAACGGCTCACTTGCTGCTCACTTTCTACAAAAATTTCTTTTTTCAACATTGGCCGTAGATGAGCAGATTCGGCTTTCGCTTTTTCCAACACAATCTTCTTGTGCCATTTTTCTTGTTTATTAGCTTGCCACAATTGCCAATAAGCCATTAGCACTGCTAGTTGTCGATGAGCTTTGCGTTTGCCCAATTGTGCAAAAAGTTCTTTTAAGGCAGTTTCATTCGTTTTATATTTTTCATGCAAGTGTATTAGCTTGATAGTCTTAGGTTTGTAATGATGTTTTAGTTCTTCTTTCATCAAAACAACCCCCTTATCTAGCAACGATTTGGTAAGAGAAACGACATTTTTTTTGTTTAAAATTTGCTGTACTTGTTCAATAGTCAGCTCTTTTTGAATGCTCAACGCTTCGGCTACAAGATATTCATTATCTGTTAGCATAGAAAAATCCTCGTTGCAAGCTGGGTTCAACAAAAATTTGCTTTGGCTAGATAGCTTCAAATCGGCAGGCAAAGCTACATTCATTACCTCGCCTTCTTTGCACATATAATATGTTGCTATCCATTGCCAAAGTTTCAACTGTTTTGGCGTAACGATAGGCGTTTCATCAAGGACATTTAAAATAGGTTTGGTTTTGAATTTTTGAGGTTCATCGGTTTCATATACATTTTTAACAATGCCTGCATACATTTTTTTTTGTCCAAATTGAACAGTTACTCGCTTGCCAATGGATACTTCTGAAAGCAAAGCAGATGGTATTTCATAAGTATAATCTTGTGCAAGGGCTAAAGGCAAAATAATAGTTGCGTAGTGTTTTTTGAGCATATTGTTTTTAGAATAAAAAACGAAGTACATGACATATTTTAAAAATATAAAACAGGTCAAAAAGCTAAGAAAAAAATAACTTATATTTAGTTGTTGGTCATAACATGCAACAACGGCGAGAATTTTTCTTTTTTGAAGAAGCAAAACTTTAACCAATCTATTTTACACTAGATTAGTGTATTCTATCGCCTCTTGCATCTAATTCTAGCATAATTTGTCGCTCATATTCGAGCCATTCGAGCCATCTTTTTTGGACTTTTTCTTTTGGCCAGTAAGTGCGTGCCAGCTCCAAAAATAAGGTATAATGTGCAGCTTCGGCAACCATGAGTTTGTAATAAAATTGACTTAAATATTCATCATCAATGTGTTTCCACAACAATTTGAAACGCTCGCAGCTTCTCGCTTCTATCAAGCCAGCCATCATAAGTTGGTCTGCCAAACGCTGTTCTCGATTGCCTCCTTTCTGCAAATTCTTTCGCAATTTGCTGACATATTCATCTTTTCGTTGGCGGCCAAGTGGAATATCTCGCTTCTTTAGTTCGGCAAGCACCATACGAAAATGCCCCCATTCTTCTGTGACTATGGGTGCTAGCTTTTCCACCAATTCGGCTTTATCTGGATACAATTGTATGAGCGAAATGCAAGTAGATGCCGCTTTTTGTTCACAATAGGCATGGTCTATCAATATTTCGGCGATGCTTTTTTCGGCAAGGTTTACCCAACGTGGGTCGGTTGGTAGTTGTAGGCGTAAGACTGACATTTTATATATTTTTATGACGGTATTTTTGGTTTTTATTTGTGCAAAGGTAAGTATTTTTTGCTTGAAAAATGAAGCCTGCCACTTTTTTAGGTCTCGAAATTTTTAGCAATATTTTTCATTTCTTATAAACAAAACCTTAACTGAAACAGTTTTATATTACGAGACTTTCAAGGTTTTTGTAAAAAAACTCAACTATTTTTTTCACGAAAAACAAAATGATTATGTGGTATAAAGTGATTATTTTTTTAGTTTTAAACTTTTTGGCTTTGGGAATTGGTGGCTTCGCTACTGGCGATGGTGTGTCTTCGCAGTGGTATGCTGAACTAAATAAAGCACCCTGGACACCTCCAGGCTGGGTTTTTGGAGCAGCTTGGACACTAATAATGATTTGTTTTTCGTTTTTTATGGCTTTTTTGTGGAAAAATTTTGAAAACAAAAAACTACTAATTGGTCTATATTCCTTGCAATGGGTGCTGTGTGTAGGTTGGAATTTTGTATTTTTTGAGTTTCAACAAATTTTTCTTGGCTTATTTGTCATTGGCTCGCTATTTTTATTGACGGCTTATTTTCTGCTGTCTTTTTGGCCGCAAATTCAAGCAAAATCTTTGTTGGTCGCTCCCTATTTTGTGTGGTTACTGATTGCTACTTCGTTGAACTTTTATATTTTATTGAATAATTGATTTGATTATAAAAAAAGAGAAACGACATATTTCAAAGACATGTCATTTGGGGTGTCGAATTTAAGCATAACAAAAATATTGTTTTTCGCTCCAAAAAGTGCCAAAGAAACTATAAAACAGGTATGAGTTTTCAACTCGTACCACATCAAATTGGTAGTTTTTAACTACCAGATAGCTTTGAATTGGACGAATAGGTAGCTAAAAGCTACCGTTTTGGTTTAGCACGAGTTAAAAACTCATGCTGGTACACTTTTTTGTTGATATTTTTTTTAATATTAAGACTTATTATTTCGTTATTTCTTACAAAAAATAGGGCGAATGTTTATAAAAAAATACCGTGAAATTCGACACCCCACATGTCATTTCTCTTTAAATAGTTTAATTTCTCAAAAGCTGCACAATACTTGTTCCTTCATTTGTAGAAATCGCAGCGATGTATATTCCGTTTGCAAATTTTGACGCATCTATTTTTGCAAGATGACTGTTAGGCGTAAATGTAAGCAATCGTTTTCCTTGCAAATCAAACATTTCTATCAAAGTTATATTTGTATTTGCAGCAGAAATAGTCCAATTATCGTTTGATGGATTAGATAATATTTTTAGCCCTTCAATTTCTTTGGGCGTTTCCATTCCTATCATTAATTCTCCAAATGCTACATCATCGAAATAATATGTTTTTTCGCCAGCCGTAGCACCATCTGTATCAAAATTGAAGAAAATAGATGCCATATTGTACGTCCAACCCATAGACAAGCCAACACTTAATGATTCTGTGCCTGATGCTTGATTGCTGAAATCAAATTCTAAGGTTTCCCAAGCTCCAGCGACAGTAGTATTTGTTTGTGTTTCGCAGGTGTGCGTTGGGTCGTTTGAGTCTTCTACTTTCAAACGAATAGGTGTGCCAGCTTCAGGAGACCATACTTTGATGGTCATTTTTGAAGTCGATAAAGTGAGTGGTATGTCGGTTGCAAAACCAGCAGGTGTGCCAATCGTAGTGCCTGCCCAAGTTGCTGCTCCATTGGTTTTGATGACTTGTATGACAGTATTGTTTGCATTGTTAGGGTCGGCTACTAAAGAAGATACGTTTCCACCAAAATCAGTCATGGTGTAATTGACTCCTGTGCTTTCGAAATCGACGGGCAAATCAATAGGTGTGCCTGTATATAGTTGTTCAATGTCATCGAAAAGGAAAGTAGATGTTTCAGAACCATCGCCTATATTGCCAAAATCGAACATAAAAACAATAGCATTAAAATTGGTAGGTTCGCCGCTAAAATCCCATGTCAAAACTTCCCATTCGTTGGAAACTGTTGTTTGAACATCTCGTTCTGTTTCTCCTGCTCCTTCGAGCTTAAATTTTACGGTTGTTCCAATAGGAGCGGTCGTATAAACTTTCATTGAGATAGCTGTTGAGCTAGAAAAATCTAGGTTGGCAGCTAGTTCTATTTTGCTTCCAGACCAAATTTGTCCGCCATTTCTAACGATTTGTGCGACTTTATTGCTGGTATTGATGCCGTTTTGCTGTGGATTGTCTATTACACTAGCTGTACCTCCATCAAAATCAATGAAATTGGAGGTAGTTATTGCGGTTTCAAAATCTATTGGCAGGGTTTGGGCGGTGCTAAATGTGAATGTGAACAGTAGCATGAATAGTGTGATTGTTGTTCTCATTTTTTTTATTTTGTTTAGACAGACCTTCAAGGTTTTAAAAACCTGGTCTAGCATTTGAAAGTTTGATATATTATTCTAATTCAAAAGTTAGTTTTCCATTAATTTCATTTTGATGATAGTTCCAAAATTTATCTTTATTACCAAACCATTCTATTACCTCTTCTCTAGCAAGCTTTGTTGCTTTCGTAGAAAAAAAAGTTTGAAAAGATGAGTATTTCCATTCTCGCAAATCTTCTACAAATCCATGATGAACAGGATTGAAATGTATATAATGAATTATTTGTCTGAAATATTCATCATTATGAATGTGTTTTCGTTTAAAATTTTGCATAAACAAACTTCCGCTTCTATTTTGTTGCTTATTGAATGCTTTAGAATAGGAATTGAATAAATTGCTAAATTGTTGTGAAATCTTATGAGATGTATTTTTTGTTTTTGTAGGTTTTTGAAAAACTAGCAACTTCAACAATTCATTTTCAGGCTTTATTCGTATCGCAAAATGTATATGATTCGGCATTAAACAGTAGGCAAAAGTATCGGCTATTGGATTAATGTCGTAAGCGTACTTTTTTAAAAAGAAATAATAATTCTCTTCTTTTGCAAACAAATTTTCTGAACCATTTGCATGGTTGTAGATGTGGTAATATTTATTGGGTTCTAATGGTATTTTCAGCATTTTTTATAAATTATTTTTTGTTAATAAACCTTGAAGGTAATTATATTATATGCACTAGCAAATATAAAACATTTCTATAATAAAAAAAACATAAAGCTACTTTTTCCAAAAAAGAAAATCTCGCTAATTTCTATAACAGAAACTAGCGAGATTTATTTTTTTATAGCAAACCTTGAAGGTTTTAAAAACCTTCAAGGTTTAGGTTTAATATTTCACAAACTTTTCAGTAATGATGTTATCATTAATTCGTATCGTCACATTGTAGATACCTGCTGGGTATGCACCAATGTTTAATACTTCGTTGTGAGTATCGTTGTCGTTGGTGTTCAAAGTTTCTGCAAACATTGTACGTCCATTGATGTCATATACCATCATTTCGGCAGTTGTAGCATCTGTGTTGAAGCTAACAGTTGTCGTTGAAGTAGCCATAGAAGGCATGATATTCATGTTGTAAGCGATTTCGCCTGTTTCAGTTGTCTCAATTTTACCTTCGCCATTACCAGCTTCGTTTGCACCTTCTGCGTCACAATCGTCTGTTACGTTCACTTCTACTACAATTGTTTGACACATTCCTAAGCTGTTACAACCTGTAATTGTAATGCTTTCTTCGCCTACGAATAATGGTAATGCTGTATATTGCACACAACCATTTTCTAAAACTTTAATGCTACAATTGTAAGTCGTATTCGCTTCTGTAATTTCAACATCTAAGTCGCCAGACAATTCACAAAACTCTGGGCAGATAATAACTGGAGAAATTGGTTCTGCACAAATAAATGTGATTTCTTCGCAATCTCCTACTACTTCAATGCTTACTGATGCCATATCGCAGTCTCCGTTTTCGTCGCAAATTTGATACATAAACTCATCTGTTCCTGTAAAGCCAGCATCTGGAGTATATTGGAATACACCATTTACAAGTTCTACTGTTCCATTCAATGGATTTGTGAAAGACATGATAGTCATATCGTCACCATCAAGGTCTATATCATTGCCTAATACATCAACGATAGTCGGCTGATTTTCTGTTACGCTGATATTATCGTTGTTGGCTTGTGGAGCATTGTTTGGCAAACAGTTTTCGCTCACTTGAACATAAGCATAAGCCGTATCGCAAACTGCACCATTACAAGCAATAATTTCAAGTGTATCTGCACCTTCAAATAATGGAAGTGCGGTATATTGAACACAGTCGTCTAAAATATCTATCGTACAGCTAAACATCGTATTGACATCGACAATTTCAAAACCATCGCCAATACAGAAGTCTGGACAAATGATAGTTGGTGTAACTGGCTCAATGCACCCAACAAAGATAGGTTGCGTTTGACAGTTATCGTCAGTTGGAATTATTCCAAAGTCTTCTTCGCTAATTACCTCACCAGTTTCAAGGTCGTAAGTAATACTTGAAGGTGTTGTAAATTCAAAACCATCAGGCAATGATTCTACATCTATTTCAATAGTATAAGTACCTTCTGGCAAGTCTGTAAATTCAAAGAAACCATTTTCATCAGTTGTGATAGTATCCATTGGGAAGCCATCTGCACCAAATAAGATAATTACAATTCCTTGTACACCTTCTTCATTTGGTTCCATTTCTCCATTTCCATTTAAGTCAAGGAAAACAACATCTGAAAGTACTGCAGATTCAACATATACAAAATCAACACCTGATTCAATATCTCCAACTGTTATATTAAGTGCTATATCATTTTCACTACTTAATATTAAGTCTGGATTATCTAAATTACTTGGTATTTGAACTGTATAGTTTCCTTCTGGAATATTATTGAATGTATAATTTCCGTTTGCATCTGTCAAAGTAGTAGTCACTAATTCGCCATTTTCATCAAATAAGCTTATTACAACACCTCCCAACAAGGTATCATCACCATCTAACGTACCATTTGTATTATTATCAGACCAAGCTGTACCGATAATAGTACCACCTTCTTCTAAGTAACCAAAGTTAATATCTGAAATACTTTCACCAGACCCAACTTCAATAGTTTGTTGTGGTATATTTGCAATTGTTTCGCCATTTGGCCCAAATGGTGGAACGCCTATTGTATAAATACCAGTAGTAATATCTTCAAAATTATATTGGCCATTTGTATCCGTTGTTGTGCTGTCTATTGGTAAGCCGCTTTCATCGTATAAAATAACGAGAATACCGCTTAATCCATCTTCGCCTGCACTCAACTCACCATCAAGGTTAGTATCTATCCACAAACTACCTGTAATATCAGATTCTTCAGGTAAGAAACCAAAGCCAACATCGTCCATATCTTGACCGCCTACTACTTCAATTTCTACTGAATTGTCTGTTGTAATTGGTTCGCCATTTGGCCCTTCTGTTGTTGTTGAAATGGTGTATGTGCCAGAAGGTAACATAGGAAATTCGTATTCGCCATTTTCATCAGTAATTGTCGTTGCTATCAAGTTTCCATCTTCATCAAATAAAGATATTTCAACATTTGGCAAGCCAATTTCGTTTTCATCTTGAATACCATCGCCATTCAAGTCAGCCCAAGTTGTACCACCGACATTGCTAGTAGCATAGAAACCTGCGTCAATATCTGTGATGTTTTGTCCTTCGCCCACCACAATATTTGGTGTTTGTCCACTAATAGGATTAGCGTCGCTATCTAAGTCTGGGTTTGTACCTGCTGCATTTGGCGAAGCCATATATGTTTCTGGTGCATCAAATACAACATAATACTCTCCTGCTTCCAAGTTGGCAAATAAATAACCACCTGCTGTTCCTGTCGAAATAGTTTGTATTGGTAAATCTGTATTTGCATCAAACAATGTTACAGAAACACCACTTAAACCTGTTTCGTCGGCATCTTGAATACCATTTCCATTATCATCATTCCAAACTAAATCTCCAATACTTCCAAGTTCAGGAGCAATTGGCGTATAACCAAATGTTGGTGTTGCTTGCTCACCAGATGTCAAGGTAATAATATTAGCAGCATTAGTGGTTGTTACTAAGCCGTTATCTTCGCTCGGTACACTTATCGTGTAAGTACCTGGAGTAAGGTTTTCAAAATTGATTTCGCCATCTTCGCCTGTTACGATTTCAGCTACTATGTCACCATTTTCATCTAATAAAGTAACTGTAACGCCAGATAAAGGCGTTTCGTCGGCATCTTGAATACCATCGCCGTCTTCATCAAACCAAACGGTTGTATTGATAGTAGTAGTTTGATAAAAACCAGCATCAATATTTAAGTTCGTTTCATCTTCTCCTAATGTAATAACATTTGTTTGTCCAGAAGTTGGGTTAATGTCGCTATTTGTTGCTTCATTATTTCCAGCTTGTGATGGAGAAACGTCATAATCATTTGGTGTATCAAAAACAAGGTAATAATTTCCTTGAGGTAAATCAATAAATAAATACTCTCCTAAAGAAGTTGTTACTGTTTCTTCTAACATTTCATTTGTATCTGCATCATATAACGTAACTGTTACACCAGAAATACCTGTCTCGCCTGCGTCTTGAATACCATCAGCATTCAAATCTTGCCATACAAAGTCTCCGATTGTTCCGCTAGAAGTAGGGAAGTAATAACCAAAGTCCATTGCGTCATCATAGTCACCTGAAACTAAAGTCGTCGTTAAGCTTACTGGTGTCGTCGCTTCTTCGCCATTTGGCCCTGTGAATGATACTTCTACACTATATGTATCTGGTGTCAAATCTGTAAATTCATAGAAACCTGTTGCATCTGTCGTCGTCGTTGCTACGATGTTTCCATCTTCGTCAAACAAAGTAACTGCTACGCCTTCCAAACCTGTTTCTGATACATCTTGCTCGCCATCGCCGTCTAGGTCTAACCAAACATAATCGCCTAAACCTGAGGTAGCGTAATAACCACCATCTACACTCAAATTAACTTCGCCTGCTGACAAACTCAATATTGGTGATTGTCCATTTGATGAATCTATATCGCTATCAATATTGTCATTCGTGCCTGAATCTGATGATGTCAAAGTCAATCCTTCTACATCGCCAAACTCTATGAAATAATCGCCTGCTGGTAAATCTGTGAATAAGTATTCGCCATTGATGCCTGTCGTAACTACTTCATAAGCTGAGGTACTACCTACTTCGTAAAGTGCTACTGTTACGCCTGCTATCCCTGTCTCGCCTACATCTTGAATACCATTGGCATTCTCATCTAACCAAGCAAAGTCGCCGATTGTACCCAAAATTGGTTCGGTTGTATAACCAAAGTCCATTGCGTCATCATAGTCGCCTGAAACTAAAGTCGTCGTTAAGCTTACTGGTGTCGTCGCTTCTTCGCCATTTGGCCCTGTGAATGATACTTCTACACTATATGTATCTGGTGTCAAATCTGTAAATTCATAGAAACCTGTTGCATCTGTCGTCGTCGTTGCTACGATGTTTCCATCTTCGTCAAACAAAGTAACTGCTACGCCTTCCAAACCTGTTTCTGATACATCTTGCTCGCCATCGCCGTCTAGGTCTAACC
>JBMZCV010000134.1:0-14937 GCA_049613665.1 Chitinophagales bacterium
GGGTTAAAACCCTATGCTATAATATATTACCCCTTTGGGGTATTAGGCATTATTCCCAAAAAAATGTAAGCGACAATATGAATATCATTGGATTAAAGCGACTTTTTTCGTAAGACGAGGTGGTAGGCACTTTAGAAGTGCCTGCCACCTAAGATTTGCTTTTTATTTCAAAATGTTATTGTTTTGAAATATATGTGGTGGCAGGCATTTTCAAAATGCCTACCACCTTATTTTCCTATTATCGCTCATCTAAAATTTTGTGAAACAAACCTTAAAAACTTAGATTACAGTGTAATAAACTAAAAACTCAAAATTATTTAATCTCCTGCCATTCGCACTATTTTTGGCAAAAATGTACCAACAATTTCTACCAAATCTTGCTGTGCCAACATCACTTCATCAATATTTTTGTAAGCCATAGGTGCTTCATCTAAGCCACCACCAATGAGCGAAACTCCTTTTTGCTTCAAATATTTGGTGACTTCCGATTGCGTTAGGCTTTGTTTCGCCTTGCTTCTCGACATTTGCCGCCCAGCACCATGCGAAGCAGAGTTTAAAGAAGCAGCATCGCCTTTTCCTCGCACAATAAAACCAGCTGCCGTCATCGAACCTGGTATAATACCCAAAGTATCTTTTGAAGCTGGTGTTGCTCCTTTTCTATGCACAATTACCTCTTCGCCATTGGAGAGTTTTTCTTTCCACGCAAAGTTATGATGGTTTTCTACCATAGCTAAAGGTTTTTCGCCCAAAGCTTTTCCTAGTCTTTTATGAATTTGATGATGGCAAGCAGAGGCATAGTCTCCTGCCAAATTCATAGCCAACCAATATTCGTGGCCTGCTTCGCTATTCAAATCTAGCCAAGCTAAATGTCCAACACCTTTTGGCAATTTGCACGTTTTTTTTGCCAAATTGGTATAATGTTTTGCAATATTTGCACCCAAACCACGAGAGCCAGAGTGCGACAAAATTGCAAAATAATCGCCTGCTTCCAAATTCAATTGCTTGTCGGTTTTTGGAATATGAACAATGCCAAATTCGACAAAATGATTGCCTCCACCAGACGAACCGATTTGCGAAGCTGCTTTGTCTTTTAGGCTTTTTACCATTGGAATGAGTTTAAATTCGTCTCTTTCAAAGATAGCATCATCTATCGGATTATCAAATTTTGAACCCATACCAAAACGTGTGTATTTCAGCAATAAGCCTTTTAATTTATCGACATGTCCTTTCAAATAGCTTGTCGGAATGTCGTAAACACTCAGGCACATGCGACAGCCAATATCTACGCCAACGCCATAAGGAATAACTGTATTTTTGGTGGCCAACACACCACCGATAGGCAAGCCATAACCCTGATGAGCATCTGGCATCAAAGCACCTGCTACCGTTATAGGCAGTTTCATAGCCTGATACATTTGGTTCATCGCTCCATGTTCGATGCCTTCCATACCATAAATTTTGTATGGCAAGGCTTTGTCTCTCAAAGCTCGCACATCGTCTGCTGTCTTTTTCTTTGGCAACAATTCTTGTGCTATTTTTTTCAGAAATTCGTGTTGTGCAAAATGCTGAGGTGTTGCCAACACTTTTTTCAAAATATCAAGTTTTTCTTTTTTATTTGAATATTTGTAATATTTCTGCATCACGTTTAGCGAAATACCTATCGCACGATTAGGTTCAAACCCTAATTTTACTAAATCTTTTCCTCTTAATGTTTGTTTTCCCATGATAATAAATACCTAATGGTATTGTTTAAGTTTCGTCATATAATCATCATAAGCATATACTTTTTTTAGTAGCGATTAGTTCCATTGTGTGTGAAAAACTTTTTTTAGATTCAAATTAACTATCTTTATAAGCATATCGTGGCGAGTGCATTAAGAGTTTTTCAAATGTTTTATCATCAATAAATGCTATATCAAAGCATTGGTCAGCATTATTTTCGCTAGTTGCAAAAACCATTTTCAACTGTTTGTCAATACCCATACTATCGAGATGTGCATTAAAATCTTTCAAAAAATCTGCTTGTAGCCAATCTGTGTTTGGGTCTTCTATTTCTAATCTTACAGTTCTATTGTTTAGCTCAAAAGCAAATGCCCAAAAATCATTTTCGTTTTTCGCCACTACACTAGACATCGCAACTTCTGGTGCTATCAGCATTCCGATATTTTCCAATAATTCTTTATAACAATCTATGCTATAATAATTTTCGGCATCGTCACTAATATATAATTTTAACTTTGTAAGACTTTGAAACTCTGTGAGATAACTCGCAACTCGAATCCAATAGTCATTATGGCCTTTCGATTCGTTTTTCCATTCTTGTATTTGTTGTTCAATGTTGATTATTAAATTCATATTTTGTTTATCTTTTATAGCTATAAAATGCCACAGCTATTCTCGCTTTGAAATAAAATAAATATTTGCTTGTTTTTCTGTGAAAAGTTTAAACATACTATTTTTTTAGGCTAAGGAGACCAATATTTCCTATTTTTATGGCCTTTTGAACTGAAAAATAGTATGTTTCCCCTATCAAAAAAGGTTTCTTTTGTTAAAACGAGAATAGCTGAAGTGCCAAGCACTAATTAATAATAGAACGATTTTTGCTAATACATTAAATTTTAGCATGTTAATTTCCACAAATTGTAGAATAAATCTATCGAACTACTAAGTTTATCTTTTTTTCTTTTTTAAACAAATTTTTGGCCATTTAAAACGTCTATTTCAAGGTTTCTAAAACACTTAACAATCATAAAATAATTTATTTTTTGAGACATATTAAAAAAAATACTGCAATAAAAAGGTGCTTTTTCGCAAAAAACAAAAAAAACAATCATTTCAGCTTCTTGTTTGTAATTTTTTCACTAAAAAAAAGAAGTACGGAACACTTTTTGTAAAGTATATGAAAGCTTAACTATCTAAACGTATAAAATACCTAAACAAAACTTATTTTACAAGCTCTAAAAGCTAACACACTTATTTTGAAGCTGTTGGTGCAAAGCAAAGAGTATAACAAAAAACGTTTGGTGCTTGCATTTTTTATCTAATGCTTTTTATTACAAAGTAATTTTATTAAGTAGTTAATCAAAAGAAACAAGGTGTTTATAAAATATTATATCCTCAAAAAAAGCGACAACACTAGCCGTTGTTGGTGATATTACCAACAAGGGCATTGGGGTTTTAATATTAAAAAAAATGAGTACTAGAAAACTTATAGACAACTACTTAGGTAATCGTTCAGAAGTTTTTGAGCATTTCAGAACAAGATAACACCTTGATTGTTAATGCCTTAGCCACTAAACGAATGCTTTATTAAATAGTACTAATTGTCACAACGCAAATAGTTATGGAAAATAAGCATTAGCTAAACATTAGAAACAAATTGCTTCAGCCGTTTCTGCTTTGAAACTACTGTGATAAATGTTGTTTGGTAATCGTTTTGTATGTTTTAAAAAAAATTATATAGTTTTGCCCTTATGTCTTTCAGGCAGTCCGTTTTTTGGCTGTTGTTCATTTTTTTGCTTGACCAAAAAAACGAACCTTTGATTTTCTGACTATATTTTTTACAAATAAAATATTAAAATGCAATATTTTATTGTAAATTGTTAATTATCATTAAAACGTCAAAGCGGAAACTGCTAAAATTGCTTACTTGTGAAAACTAACACATTGATTTTCAATACGTTAGCACAAATCAGTGTGTATATTAAATAGTGCTTGGCACTTAGTTTTTTTGGAAAAAATAATAATAATGATTAGAATATTAAGAAATAAAGTCATGTCAATGATTATGATTATTAGCGTCTTACTATTGTTTACATCTGCTATACCCAACACTTTTCGTATCTGGCTTCCTGTGCCAGCCGAAATAGCACACAACTATATACAGAAGTTTAGCTCTTTGGCCATCGACGAAATGAATAGGGTGCATATTCCTGCAAGCATAAAACTTGCACAAGGAATGTTTGAGTCTAATTATGGCCGTAGTTCGCTGGCCAAAGAAGGCAAAAATCATTTTGGCATCAAGTGCAAAGGCGATTGGAAAGGCGAAAAAGTCTATTTTACAGACGATAAGCCGAATGAGTGTTTCAGAAAATATCCTCATGTCACTCAATCTTACAAAGACCATTCTGTGTTTTTAATAGAAAATCTGCGATATTCCAAGCTATTTAGCCTACCCATAACGGATTATAAAGGCTGGGCAAAAGGGTTAAAAAAAGCTGGTTATGCTACTGACCCAAATTATCACAACAAAATAATTCAGGTTATCGAAAAATATAAATTATATGAATATGATATAGTAGATAAGCCGCTCATTGTTGATGCCGAAAATATTTGTTTGGAATTAGATGAAGCTTGTGTTATTCAGAACGCAAATGACGATAATGATTTGTTGGCACTATTGAATATTGATGTTAATAAGGCGTCAAAGTACAAACCAGCACATGAAATAAGCAGCGATTTGAATACGATTGACAATGCTTTACAGGCTAGTATTGGCAAAAGACCCGAAGATATCAAGCGAAAATGTTTGACAGGTGCACCAGCTATTTTGGTTATTCCCGACAGAATTCGAGAGGATATTCAACGCAACAAAGAAAAAAAACGACATATTGCAGGACGTGAGCTCAATCCTGCTTTTCAGCCTATTGCTCATTGTGTAATTAATGCAGAAGCCATCAGGAGCGTTACGAGCATTCCTAACCCTTCTAGTACGATTAATTCGGAAACAAATTATTCGACCGATAAATCCAAAAGTTTTACAAAAGATTCTAAGCTTGGCAAGCTAAAAGAAAACATGGAAGAGAAAAAAGATAGGCAGCCATCTAATAATAGTGCGACTAAGATTTATAAGCCACACTTTACGAATGAAAATAAGAAAGACGATAGAAAAGCAAAGCAAATAAAACCGATAGAAAAGCCAAAAAAAGAGAAAGTAAATGAAGACAAAGCAAATGTAACGGACAATACTACTCCTGAAGCTCCTGTTCCGATGATGCCGAGCTATATGAAACGTGGAAAAATATTGCCAAAACGCAATACTTTTTATAAAAATAGTGTAAAAGCGGTTAGTTATCCTTACGAAATTTCGCCTTTACAAATATCTAAAACATATAATATAAATATCTATGAATTGTTGAATTATAATGATATGTTGGAAGATGAAGTATTTTTATCTTATACAAATGTCTATTTAGAGCCTAAAGCAAACAAAGCAGAGGGTTCTTCTAAATATCATATCGTGAAAAATGATGAGACAATGTGGGATATTTCTCAAATGTATGGCATTAGTTTGACAGAGCTGTATAAAAAAAATAAAATGATAGCTGGCAAACAGCCACAAAATAAACAAAAAATATTTTTGAAAGGCCGTGCTTCTAGCAGTCCAGCTATTAAAAAAGCTCATACAAGCAAACACAATTTGAAAACGAAGTATAATATAGGTACTACGCCAGAGAAATTGCAAAAGCTAGAAAAAGATAATTCTTCGGGCGATTTGCGTTTGCTACATGACACCAAAAACTCTCAAAAAGTAAATGTAAGTTGGCAAGACAATCAACCAACAAAGACTACTAAAGTTATTCGTTACAGAGTGAAAGCTCAAGAAACGATTGGCAAGATAGCTCAAAAATATAATGTGACCATAGACAATTTGCGAGCTTGGAACAATTTGCAACATGATACGCTAGAAGCAGGACAAGTTCTAAAAATTTATGAAAAAAAATAATTATTGTGTTTTTTCGCACTTTTTTTAGTAATATGACACTAGCAAATAGTAAATATTCTAATTATTTACAGCAAGCATTTTCGTAGTATTTTTTATCAAAAAGAAAATTAAAACTACAAAAAAAAGCTATCTAAAACCTTGATTTTCAAGACTTTAGATAGCTTTTTTGTTTAAAAAAATAAAACACTATTTCAAATAACGAAAGTCGTGATTATTTTCAATATTTTGCAAGCTATGATAAATCATACTAATAACTGTTTTCACATCTTCAATAGCAACCATTTCTACGGTAGTGTGCATATATCGCAAAGGCAAAGAAATAAGTGCCGACACTACTCCGCCATTAGAATATGCAAAAGCATCAGTATCAGTACCTGTTGAGCGAGAAGAAGCCTCACGCTGAAAAGATAGTTCATTTTTTTCGGCTGTTTCTACAATCAAGTTCAACAATTTTTGCTGAACTGCTGGAGCATAACACAAAATAGGGCCATTGCCACATCTGAAATCGCCTTGTTTAAGCTTATTAATCATTGGCGTAGAAGTATCATGTGCTACATCTGTTACGATGGCTACATCTGGCTTAATTGTTTGCGTAATCATTTGAGCACCACGCAAACCTACTTCTTCTTGCACCGAATTGACGATATATAAACCAAAAGGAAGCTCTATGTTATTTTCTTTCAACAAACGAGCTACTTGTGCAATCATAAAACCGCCCATTCGATTGTCCAAAGCACGGCCAACATAATAACGGTCATTCAAAGTAATAAATTCATCTTCATAAGTGACCACACAGCCATTGTGTATGCCCAAAGCTTCTACTTCTTCTTTCGATTTGCAACCACAATCCAAGAAAATATTATCTGCTTTTGGCGGTTTGTCTGTTTCGCCACGACGCAAATGTATCGCAGGCCAGCCAAATACCGCTTTTATCATTTTTTTGCCATCACGAGTATGGATAAATACTCTTTTTGAAGGTGCAATCTGATGGTCAGAGCCACCGTTTCGTATCACATAAATAAAGCCATCGTCTGTAATATGATGTACTTGCCAAGAAATTTCGTCAGCGTGTGCTTCTATCACGACTTTATAAGGAGCGTCTTCATTAATCACGCCATACACAGTACCATAATTATCAACATGATATGTATCGATATAAGGTTTAATATAATCAAGCCATACTTGTTGGCCTTTCCATTCGTAGCCTGTCGGCGAAGTTGTATTGATATACTCTTCTAAAAATGATAATGCCTCTGCTGGAATAATATTTTCTAATTTTGCCATTTTAATAATAAATTAAATGAATTTATTGTTTGCTAAAAGTATCTTTGTAAGCAGTCGGACAAATTTATTCTAAATACATTAAGTGCCAAGCACTATTTATCATACACTTTAATTTGCACTAACATCTTTCAAATTAGCATGTTAGTTTCCACAATTTGTAGAATAAATCTGTTTAGGTACTTAATACACTGTAATTTAAATAATCAGAGGTTTTAAATGCGTTTTTATTAAATGTTACTCATTTAGTAAAAACGACAACCTTCGCTGTTGCTGTGTGTTATCACCAGCAACTAAAAGATAAATAAGTAGTTTTAAGCTCATTTTTTGTGTAACATCTTGTTGGTGATAACACCAACAAGGGCGTGTCCTTCTTTTTTTGCTGTAACATTTCAGCAAAACAAAGCCCAAAAACTTAAATACAGTGTACTTAATACAAATTGTCCTATTATTAATATAGTACTCGGCACTTAAAATTTTATTTTTGATGCTGAAAAAGCTAGATTTTTAACCCAAAGGAGGAAATTTAAATAACCTTTAATAGTATGTATTTTTTATATCACAAAAATTACAAATTTAAACAAGTACCTTTTTCTAAAAAAGCAATATGAAGTTTTTTATTGAAAACTACAATTTTTTCGATAACTTCTTTCAATAATATTTTCTTTTTTCTTAAAAACAATATCTACTTAAATTGGTCATAAACCCTTGATTATCAAAGTTTTAACTTAATAAATAATTAGGTTTCATGTCACAAAAAAAAAGACCGTATTACTTTTGTTTTTTTGGTTTTTATTGGAGTAATGGAATACAATAAAATAATAAATTTTTGAAAAAAATATACAGAATATTAATACCTTTTAGGAAATCAATCGTCTAAATACCAAGTGCTATTTATGCAAGAGTCTGTTTAAATTTTGTTTTTAATGCTGAAAAATCTAGTTTTTTTCAAGCCAAATGATAGAATTTAAACAGACTTTAATAAGACAGTTTGTGATAATGTATAAATATCTTTTGTTAGCTTCTGCAAATTTGCCGTTTGGTTTTGCTAAACTATTTGCATTTATATTTTCGCACATGAAATGTTTTTTTTGATATTTAAACAGTCAAGCAAGTTTATCCTACAAATTGTGGAAGCTAACATGCTAATTTCAAAAGCATTGGCTATTCAAATAAACTATGTTCGTTAGTGCTTGACACTTATTTTTCTAAAGTTTTTTAATCTATCAAAAAAAAGAGTATTTTTGTGGTCTTTAGTTAAACAAAAAAATACCTCATGCTCAATCATATCAATTTACATCGCTTATTATTCATAGACATTGAAACCGTGCCATTGGTAGCGACTCACGATGAATTGTCGGAAGAAATGAAAAAATTGTGGGATTATCGAACTTATCGCTTCAAGCCTGAAGAAATAAATTTTGAAGATTATTTTTTCGAAAAAGCTGGTGTATATGCCGAATTTGGAAAAATTGTTTGCATTTCGCTAGGTTTCTTTGCTCCACACAAAATAGAAAATGAATATCAGTTTCGTGTTAAATCTTTGTATGGCGATGATGAAAAAACAATTTTGCGTAATTTCATAGACTTACTAAATGGCTTTTTTCCTAAAGCCAATACTTATCTTTGCGGACACAATATCGTGGAATTTGATGTGCCTTTTTTATGTCGTCGTTTGATTATCAATGATTTGAATATTCCTGAAATGATTAATATTTCAAATAAAAAGCCATGGGAAATTCCTTTTATTGACACAATGAGAATATGGAAGTTTGGCGATTATCGCAACCAAACATCTTTGCATTTGCTCTGTACGGTTTTGAATATTCCAACACCGAAAAAAAATATGGAAGGAAGCGAAGTTGCTACCGTATATTGGCACGACAACAATCTGGAACGCATCAAAGCATATTGTCAAAAAGATGTTGTTGCAACTGCAAGACTCATTCTAAAATTTAAGCATGTTCCGTCTTTAACCGACCACGAAATTGTTTTTTCTGATTAAAGGTTATTTAAATGTTCTCGCTTCATAACACTAAATCAAACAGTCAAAACCTTGCACAAAGTATCATTGTTTTATCAAAAAAAAAAAATTGAAACTATTTTGATAATTTTTTTGTTTTTTTAAACTAGCTTGCCAAAAAAGGCTCTAAAAGGCTCTAAAAGGCTCTAAAAGGCTGTTTACTTTTTATTCTTTGGCTTAAAAAAAATATCTTTTTCAGGTCTCAAAACAAAAGCTAAACAACTTCTAATGATTTTAGACTCAACTTCAAGTTTTTTATACAAGCACATTCATTTCTCAATATAATTGGCACAAATTAGTTTTATAATATAGTGCTGGCAATTAAATTTTTATTTTTATGTATATGACAAAAAAAGGTTTGTTTGTTTTTTGTTTTGCTTTATCGTTTCTTTTTTCGTTTCAAAAACTAGCGGCAGGAGCAAAATATACTATCGAAGAATATATAGACACCTACAAAGGTTTTGCGATGTCTGAAATGAAGCGAACACAAATTCCTGCCAGCATCATTTTGTCGCAAGCCATATTAGAATCGAGATTTGGAAACGGATATTTAGCACTCAAAGGAAATAATCACTTTGGTATAAAATGTCGCTCCAATTGGAAAGGCACACGCATTTATCGAAAAGATGATGCTCCAAATGAGTGTTTTCGCAAATACGAAAATGCGACAGATTCTTACATCGACCATTCAAACCTTTTATTGAATAGCGAAAACTATCAAAAACTCTTTCAATATAGCAATAATGACTACGAAAACTGGGCAGCAGGCCTCAAAGCTTGCGGCTATGCCTCCGACTTGTGTTATACAGAACGCTTGCTAGACCTCATCAAACGCTATGAGTTAGATGGTTTTGACTATGGTGGAAAAAAATGTAGCTATGTGTTGGATAAAGAAATTAGAGTAGAAGTCATACCGCAAATCATTAAATATAATGGTTTGAAAGCGATGGTTTTTACTTGTGAAGTGAGCTTAAAACAAGTTGTTGATGCGTATTATAAAAAGGAAAATAAAAAAATAACTATTGGAAAACTCAATCAATACAATGATTTTAGCTTTGGCCGAAATGTGCCACCCAATACACTCATTTTTTTAGAGCAAAAACTCAATCAAGCTTCTTGCGGCTTGGAAACCCACAAAGTAGCCCAAAATGAAACCATGAAAGAAATTTCGCAATTATACGGCATCAAATTGAGCAAGTTGTATGCTAGAAATCATCTGATAGATGGACATCAAGTAGCTTCTGGCGAAGTTATCAATTTGCGTGGCCGTCGTGCTGGCCCTCCTCAAATACGACTCGGCAATATGCAGCCTTATGAGGTTGCTCCGCCAAAACCTAAACCAACAGAAAAACCAGCTAAAAAAGAGCCTATTTTGGCAAATGAAACTGCTAATCAAGCTCAAAAAAATAAGGAAAAAATAGATAGTGATATACCTAAAGTTGCCGCTAATCAAGCTCAAAAAGATAGCAAAAAAGTAGAAAGCGATATTGAGAAAACAAGGCAGGAAATTGCAAGGCAGGAAGCTGTTAAAAAAGCGTCTTTAAAGGCAATAGATATTCCCAAGCCCAAAAAAAATACCTTTGAAACTGCCAATAGTTTTGTTCCACAATCAAAAGAGGAAAAAAGTGTTGAGGCTATTTATGTTATCACAAAAGGCGATACTTTATATAGTATTGCTCGAAAGTTTGATACTGACGTGAAAGCACTTAGGCGTGCCAATAAGTTGAAGGATAACACCATTAAAGTAGGACAACAATTGGTTATCGTGCAAGAATAACAAAGTGTAAGATTTTCTTATGCCAAACCGACAAGCTTTTCGCTGTGTTCCCATAGTTTTCTCGCAATATCTTCGTTGTAGGAAAGCTCGGAAGACAAGGCTTGTCGTTTTTTTATGAAATATTTGCCGTTCACATTTTTTACCTTTTCAGAGCTTACCAAAAAAATACTCGTTTCTGCTCCTTTTTCTGGCGATAGCAAAAACATGCCCAAAAACTTAATGCCCCATTTTATCATCTTGCTCGCATCATTGCCAAAATTGGTGCGTACTACGCCTGGATGCAAACAGTTTGTGGTAACGCCTGTGTTTTCTAAGCGTTTCGCCAACTCGTAAGTGAAGTATATGTTACACAACTTCGACAAGCCATAAGCATCCCATTGCTTAAAAGATTTTTCGGCTTGCAGATTGCCAAAATCAAAAGCTTTGACCATTTTATGAGCATCGGAAGCTACTGTCACAATTCTGGCGTTTGGCGTAGCTTTTATTCTTTTCAACAACAAATTTGTAAATAAAAAAGGTGCTAAATGATTGATGGCAAAGGTGCTTTCGTAGTGTTCTTCTGTCAAATTGTGTTCTTTGGCTATCATGCCTGCGTTGTTTACCAAAACATCTATTTTTTCGTAGCTCGCCAAAATAGTAGCTGCCAATTTTCGCACTTTTTTCAAAGAAGCAAAATCGCACAATAGTAAATCTACTTTTTTGTTATTGCTCATATCTATGATTTCTTGCTGTGCTGCCTTGCCTTTTTGTGCGTTTCTGCACACCATCACGACATGATAATCTTTTTGTGCCAAAGACATAGCCGTTATTTTGCCTATGCCCGAATTTGCTCCCGTAACGATAACAATTTTATTTTCCATAAGATTTTTTCTTTTTTTTATGCGTGATAAAGCTTGGTAAATAGCGTAAATACAGAAATAACATATCGTAGAGACAAGGCATGCCTTGTCTGAAACCATAATTAAATCGTATTTTGAGATACAAAGTACAAAAAATCAGCCAAAATAATGTTCTGTTTATCAAAAATATATAACACATCAATTAGACAAGGCGTGCCTTGTCTCTACATAACAAAAATATGTTTTTTATGTGCTACTCAAATAAATATTTTTGGTTCTTCAAGCAACTTTGGTTTTCTTTTTTCTATTTCTTTCAACATATTATCAGGAATACCTTTTGTTTTGTATAAAGACCTTGTCGATAGTAATTGATTTAAGCTAAACTTAGCACGATTTAAATCAGCTTGTCTTAAATTAGCATTAGTTAAATCAGCTTGTATTAAATTAGCACCAGTCAAATTGGCACCAGTCAAATCAGTCTTTCTCAAATTAGCACCTATCAAATTAGCATGGCTCAAATCTGCATGGCTCAAATCTGCATGGCTCAAATCTGCAAAACTTAAATCTGCAAAACTCAAATCTGCATGTATCAAATTTGCAAAACTCAAATTTGCATCGTTCAAATTAACTTTATATAAATTTGCACCACTCAAATCGGCAAAACTCAAATCTATATGAAACAAATTAGTCATAGGTAAATAAGCCTTTTCAAGATTAAGATAACACAAGTTTCTAAATGCAAAGTTATGATTTTGAAGAGAAGTAGAAAGTCTATTAAACCATATACTAGCATTTTGAGTATCTTCTCCCCAATCAATTGTCGAAACTTTTTCAGTTATCCTAGCACAATCAGCCAAAGCAACTAATATAGCTTCTTCCGCATTTCTAGCCAATTTCATTTCTTCTATTTGTGTTAGTCTTATATCTTGTTTATGTAATGGCATACCTGTCACTACCAATTCGCTGATAACTTCGCTTAGTGTTTTTTGCCACGCTTCAATATCTTCGCCAGCCACTTTTCTTATCTGAATTTCATTGATAATAAAAGTATTTAAGTTTTCATCTATGGGATTTTCCTTTGTCGTTTTTAGCCATTCTTCCAAACACTTTTCAATAGTCCAACCTCTACTTTTTCTTCTTCCTCTTATCTTCTTTTTATTTTCTGTTCTTTCTTCGTGAGTAGTTTGTATCAATTCTACTATGGCTCTAGCTGCCAAATATTCCCCAAAACTTTTGTGCGTAAACTCAAAAGTATCATCTTTGCTTTCGGTGTCTTCTTTGCCATATTTTCTAAAATAAAAAGCCGTCAAAAGCCGAGACACACCGCTTTTTGTAGAGGATTTGTATTCTTCCAATACCATTTCCAAATCTTTATCTTTGATATGTTTTTCTATTTTTCGCTCTGTTGTCACTCTAATATCGCCGCCTTGCCAAGCACAAACCGCAATTTCCTCCAAAATTTGCAGAAAATCAACGAATTCTATATCACCTACACCTTTATGTTTTCTTCCCTGCTTTTCTTTTTTTTCATGTTTTCTTTTTTCTTCCCATTCTCTATAATACACACTTTCCATGAGTTGATAATAAACATCATTTATATTCGTATTTTTATCAAATTTCTCTGGATTTTTTTGCCAACTCAAAGCCACCAAATAATTGAGCAATGGTTCTACCGTAATTTTATCCATATTTTGGGTTCGCAATTCTTTTGGTAAGTTGCGATTGGACAATTCTTTGAAAGTATAAAAACTATTCCACCAGTCATGTCTTTGGTCTTTTTCGAGCAGTTTGTGTGTATCTTTATATGTTTTTCGTTTATTTTCTGCTACAAAATAAGGCAATAAATACAAAATTTGTTGCTCATCGTCTCGGAGTTTGACTTCCGTATTTTGCACAGCTATTGGGCGGCCTGTTATCAAAATTTTAATACGCTGTTTGCTGGCATTTTTTAGGTTACAAAAGTTTTTGAGTTCTTGCATAAAAGCATTAGCTGCTTCTTTAGCAGATTTTCCTTGCATACTCAATTCATCTAAGCCATCAAAAATAAGCAGTAATTTTTCCTGTTTTGGCTCTTCTAATGGATTAAAAGTCAAAGGAATATCCTCAAAATCTTCCAGAAACTCACCAATCGCTGTTTTAATATTGGTGTGAATATTGAAATGATGCAATGGCAAAAACAAAATGCGATGCGTTCTATTTTTGGCAAGTTTGGCAGCCCACCATTTCGCAAAAGAAGATTTGCCAGAGCCAGGCCCACCTTGAATCACCTTAATCGTATCTTTGGGTGCTGTCGATTGTAGCCATTCTTGCATGGCTTCTTCCAAATAAATTACTGTTTTTTCCACCTTTCCAGAGCCATGTCGTTGATGCTCTTTGCGTTGATGATAGGCTCTAAGCGGAATAAAAATATCGTTTAAGCTAAATGTTTCGCCAAATACCGACATTTCGGCTTCTCGCTCCAAGTAAGCCGCATAAGCTTCCCATTCTCTTTCTTTTCGAGCCGCTTCAGCCGTTGGAGCATTTAAATGATGCAGCAACTTTTCGTATTTCGTATAATTTTTTCGCCATTCATCATTGAGTTCAAACACAAAATAAGTCGGCAAACGACGGCTAATCAGTTCAGTTTCTTTTTCGGAAACGCCAAAAAAGTGCAAATACTTTTCAAAATACGGCTGAAAATCTGTTAGCACAGAAATAGTACGAGGATTTTTGAGCATTTCATATTCCAAAAAATGCTCCTTTTCTGCTATCAAATCGCTTATTCCATCTAAAAAGGCGACATAATTTTCATCATCATAGATTTTTTCATCTGCTATAACTTCAAACTCAAAACAATGTCGATTTTCGATGACGATAGTGTGAGCCGAATTGATTAAAGCCGTAAGTATCAGTTGATAAGCTAAATCAGATGGCTCTTCCGAAATTTTGAAACTATCGCTTATACTGACCATTTCTTTTAATGCACTAAATGGCTTTACAGCATACATAATAGCGGCTTTGGTGAGCGTACCAAACAGTTTTTTGAAATCTATTTTTACTTGTTTATCCAACAATTTAACTTGTTTTATAGAAACACCTGTTTTATTTTCCATTAGTTTTGTTTTTGAACATTGAAAACACTAAAAACATACGACAAGATACAAAAAAATAAATATTGTTATGTTGTTTTTTTCAAAAAATAAATTGATATAATGAAGTGATACAAAGTATCTTTTTATCTTTATGGCTGAAAAAATACAGCTATTCTCGGTTTAACAAAAGAAACCTTTTTCGATAGGGGAAACATACTATT
>JBMZCV010000135.1:0-14929 GCA_049613665.1 Chitinophagales bacterium
TAAATACAAAAATACAAATTTTTTATCATTAAAAAGTCAAAGCGGAAATTGCTGTAATAAAGGTCGTTCAGTTGCTAACGCATTGAAAAACAGCATGTTAGCTTTCTCAATTTGTAGAATAATTTTGTTCGACTACTTAATATTTTAACAAAAAACATAACAAATATTTATGCAGCCGTTTCATGTAGCTATTCCAGTAGATGACGTTCAGAAAGCTCGAGTTTTTTATAGAGAAATTATGCAATGTAAAGAAGGGCGTTCTTCCGAACATTGGGTAGATTTCGATATGTATGGACATCAATTTGTGATACATTTTAAGCCAAAGCCAGCCAGCGAATCCACACATACAAATATCGTTGATGGCCACCATGTGCCTGTGCCACATTATGGCGTTATTCTCGCTTGGCACGATTGGGAAGCACTCGCAGCACGACTAAAATCGCATCATATCAAATTTGTGATAGAGCCTTATATCCGTTTCAAAGGGCAAGTCGGCGAGCAAGCAACGATGTTTTTCTTAGACCCTTGCGGCAATGCTTTAGAGTTTAAAGCTTTTAAAGATAAAAGTCAGATTTTTGCGAAATAAAAACGATAAAAAAGCATTTAGACATACTATTTCTTGAAGAAATAGTATGTCTAAATGCTACTTTTTTGGTAAAAACTCTAAGCTAAAATTGGCTATCGCATCACTTCTTTTTGTACTTCATTTTCTATAACTTCCATTTCTTTTGGCAAAGGAGCAATAGGATTTCGTGAAATTTTTATTTTTGCCAAAGGCTTATACAACTCTAAACGTGTTAAATCGGCTGGCGTATATTCCGACAATGATTTGGCTATATGTGGCATTATTTTCAAATCACGCAAAACTTGCATCAAATATTCGGAGCAGAAAAAACTATCTGTCGTGCTTGGGTTTTGGAAGAAATCCATGCCAAATAAATTTAAATCGAAAGCTGAGAGTGCAAAACGCTTTATTTTAGACTCAAAAAGACGGTCTTTGTAATTTTGGTAGCGTTCAAATAATTGTGCAAAACTTGGCCGCTGCTCATTTGGCACATTCATGCTAGTAATTTTGGCTACTCTATATTCGCCTCTCGTATCATAAAAAGAATCTCGTAGGCGAGTGAGAATAATCCCTTCTCTATCTTCTGTTTCGCCATAAATCGGCAAAAAATAACCTTTATAATTATTGCTAGTAGCGTGTGTGAGCCAAATACTACCATCGTCTGGATTGACCATTACCATGCCTACATGAGTATATGGCGAAGCAGTCGCTATTCGTATTACAATCGCTTGCTTTGTGCGACCGCCAAAGAAAACTAAATCACCATTTTTGAGTTGTGTTGTGTCTAATTGTTCATAAGCTCGAAGTTGAAGCTCATCATTTTTTTTTGCAGAAGCATTATCAAAACAAATATGTAACAAGAAGAAAAGCAGTAAATATTTGAAAGTAGTTTTCATACGAATATCGTTTTTCTGTTGAAAGATTGACTATGTTGTTATTGCAAATATAAGCTTTTTGAAAATAAAAAAAGAAATTTACTAGGTTATTCTTTTCATTCTCAAAAAGCTTTGACTAAGAAAAACGACATTTGTAATAAATTTGTCAGAAAAAAAACATTCAAAGTTAAAAAAGAGGTTTCTTTTTTTAAAGGCTTAAACATGCTATTTTTTTTAGGCTAAGGCGGCCAATATTTGCAAATTTAATGGCCTTTTGAACTGAAAAATAGTATGTTTCCCTTCTAATTAATATAACCTATTTGGCTTGCTAAAACATTGAAAATCAGCGTGTTAGTTTTTACAATTGAATGTTTTATTTTTCTTATTCGATTAAAAAAGGGGATTCGTATTTTATAAGCTTTCCGAAAAAAGAAACAAAGCTCCATAATAAACTTAGTGTTTCAATTTTCAAGAAAGCTTTTTTAAACAAAACTGCAATATAAATATTTTTTTTGCTTGCTAAATATAAAATCTTAATAGAAGTTTATTTTCTATATTAGAAATAATAGCTCTACTATTCGTATCTTCAAACATTACCGTATAATTAAGGGCTGCTTCAACACCCAAGCTCAAATATGGATTAAAATGATATTCAACACCCAAAACAGGTGCGATATTAAAGCCATATATCGAATTTGAAAACACCATATCGGATTTTGAATTCAGATTAATAAAATCAGCTCTTAGTCCCAAATAAAAATCGGACTTATTGCGAGGTATTTGATGCATTGCTCCTACTCCTATATTTAGTATAGATGAGGTTATTTTAAATGGCTCGCCGAAAACAGAAATAACACTTTTCCCCATTGCAAAACCAATACTTGACTCAAATCGAAACTTTTCTTTCACGAAACTTAGTTGAAGCTTAAAAGGCGTTAAATATTCATTATTTTCATTTTCCTCATTAGCATTTATTACACTTAACAATAAATCATTGCCAAAATTAGCACCAATTGCTACTTTTCTGCGTTCTGTTTTGTTATTTTCTTGAGCATAACAAGTTGTTGTCAAAAAACTGCCTATCATAATAGATAAAACAAAAAAGGTAGATATTTTTTTCATAATTAAAGTGTTTAAATCAATGGTTCTGACATTTATACATTTTTTATCAAAGGTTTAAACATACTATTTTTTTTTAGGCTAAGAAGACCAATATCTTCAAATTTAATGGCCTTTTGAACTGAAAAATAGTATGTTTCCCTTGCCAAAAGGTGTTTTTTTATTCAACTAAAACTTGTTATAAAAAATGTCCGAACCATTGTAAATATTATGCCTACTTTATTTTCGCTTTTCGGCTGCTGCGATTTTATTTCAAAAAAAATAATTAAATTGTTTTTATTATTTCCCTCAAATAATATTGCTAATTTAGATGAAAAATATGCCTCTGCCAAAAAAAACAGGTCAGTTCGCTTTTTTATCAAGTTAGGAATAAGCAAAGCCGATTTACCGCAAAAAAAAGAGATTTCGCCATATAATTTAGCTTTTACTATTATTACAGGGTATTTTGAGACATGTCTTGGTAGCTATTCTAAAATGAGAATCACTCACTAAGTAACGTTCAAAAAATAACTTCCTTATTTGCGTTTGACATTTCCTGACCTAACTTCGTTGAAAAGCCTCGCCGTAGCTATGGCTATGACTGTATTTTTCGCCTTGTAGCTCAAAAAATCTCTGCCTCAAATCGTGAACTTATTTTTTTACTGTTACTAAATGGCAGAAACCTTTTTTTTAGATGTGTTTTTTTTACTAAAAAAATAGTGCAAATAAAATGATGCTATGGAAAAAAAATTAATTGACCTTATTGAATATATCACTCGTTTTTTCGATAAAAAAACAGACCTTTTAATTCGGAATGTGAGGCGATTGCTAGTTGTGACACATCAAAGTTTAGGCAACAAAATCTACATCAATATTTTGTTATCGATGCTTTGGTTTCTAATTATTTCGGTTTGTGCAGTAAATTGGCGAGATATTGACGATTTGTTTATGATTGAAAAATGGCAAGATGGCACGGTTTGGCAAAACATTATTATCATTATTGTATTGAAATATTTGTTGTTTTATCCCATACTTTTGCTAAATATCTTTTTTTTGATACCAAAGCTGTGGCAAACCAAACAATATATGTTATATTTTCTATCTATTCCATTGTTGGGAGCTTATTTGACAGCTATTAAAGTTTCATTAAATATTCTTATTCCAAACAAAACGCCAAATTTTCATGACCATATTTTTCAGACTTACATCATTGAAGTATTTAATGTTTTTTCAATTTTTGTTATTACAGGAACGATAAAATATGTATATGAAACATTTATTATTTCTGCTCGAACCCTTGTTTTGCAAAAGCGAAATGCACAGTTGCAGCTACAACTAGCAGAGCTGCGAGTTGCTCAATTGAAGCCACATTTTTTGCTCAATTCGCTCAACAATATTGATACCTTATTGCTCAAAAAATCGGATAAAGCAGGTGTAGCTTTGCAAAGTCTTTCCGATGCCTTGAAATATGTGTTGTATGAAAGCGATAAAGAGTTTTTGCCTTTGAGCAATGAAATAGAACACCTAGAAAATATGATTATGCTAGAAAGTTTGCGTTTTTCAAAACCTCCAAAAGTTACTTTTAAGCTGCTTGGCATTACCCAAAAAATCATGATTCCAACACTGCTACTTACTCCTTTGTTAGAAAATTGTTTTAAGTGGATGAACATTAAAAACCCTTGGATAAGTATTGACATTTCGGTTTTAGATGATAGCGTACTTTTTGTTATTGAAAATAGTCGCTTAAATTTGCAAAAACAAACTGCAAATAGTCAAAAAAAAGGCGGTTTAGGCTTGTTGCGGCTACAAGAACGATTAAAAATGCTATATCCAAAACACTATAAAGATTTACTGATGGTTGTTGATGAAAATCCTTCTTCTTTTTCTGTTCATTTAAAAATACCTTTGTTATAATATGAAAACGAAAAAAAAAATACGTTGTCTCATTGTCGAAGACGAACCTTTGGCACAAGAGCGTTTGCAACTTTTTATAGCCAAAATACCTGAAAAAATAACCTGTGTAGCTACTTGCAATTCGCCTCGTCAAGCGTGGAAAATATTGCAGAAACAAGAAGTTGATTTGTTGCTAATGGATATATGTTTTAGTGCTGCCGACGATGAGAATAGAGAAGGCTTGGACTTTGTGATGTTTTCAAAAAAAGACCATCGAGTGCCAATGGTTATTTTTGTTAGCGGACATCCAAAACACGCTGCCGAAATGTGGGAGCTAGATGTTTGCGACTTTTTACTCAAACCTACTTCTTTTGTTCGATTCGAAAGAGCGATAGACAAAGCGATAAAATCACTCGCTATTAACAAAAAAAGAACCGACGAAAGCATTATTATCAATTATTATACTTCAAGCAAAGGCCATATTTCGCAGCGAGTATTGTTTAAAGACATCATTTATATCAAAGCCAACGATGGTTTTATTGAGATTTTTACTTTGGCACAGCCCAAAAAACCGTTGTGTCCTTATTGGAAATTTTCGGATACCATCAAAATTTTGCCTCCTCATTTGCTAAAACAATGTCATCGTTCTTATGCTTGCAACAGAAACTTTGTGCAAGCTTGGTCAAATACAAAAGTAAATTTGCTCAACGACATCTCTTTGCCTATCAGCGAAACACAGCGAAAGCCTTTTTTGCATTGGCTCACTTATGGCGAATAGAATAGTTTTTAGTTTTTAGTTTTTAGTTTTTAGTTTTTAGTTTTTAGTTTCAAATTGTAGGATTTTGAGAAATTCCCAAAAAGCTTTTAACAATTTATTTCATTTTTATAATCTAATTTTCGTACTTTATATGTGCAAAAACAAAACATACAAAGACAATAATATTAGCATAAAAAATGGAACAAAAAACAAAAACAATTTACCAAAGGCATTTGCTAGAAACGCCAGACACTCTTGTTAGCGATGGACAAATTAATTTTGGTTGCTTCAAACAGCCTTTCAAAAAAGTGAATTTAATAGATGCCAAACAGCCTTATAAATTGCCTTTGCCAAAGCTGTTGAAAAATATACAGCTTAGAGAATGGCAAGCTTTTCAGATTGGAAATAAGGATTATTTTGTGATGATGGCGATTTATAATGCCAAAAAAATGGCGTTGGTGCAGTTTATTTTGTACGACATCAAGGCGAAAAAGAAAGTACGATATGAGAAAAAAGTAGCTGCTTGGCAACTCAATGTTCCGAACTCTCTTTATGATACGAAAGCTGGCTACCGCAGCAAAAACTTTACGATTGCGGTGCATCATGATATTGAAAAGAAAAAGCTAAGTATAGCGGTAGAAATTAAGAATTTTCAAGATTTGCCAGATGTAAAAGCTCATTTTGTGGGCATACACGATACCGAAAAATATCGGCCGACCGTCGTTTGCTTGCCTTTTTCGGCCAAAAGAGCCATGTATTCGCACAAGTGTTTGATGCCAATGTATGGGCAGATAAATATTGATAATAAGTGTATTGACTTTGATATAGAAAGCTCGCATCTCATTCTCGACGACCACAAAGGCTACTATCCTTTTCCGACTCGCTACGATTGGGTGACGAGTTTTGGCTACAACAAAAAAAATGAGCTTTTTGGCCTCAATCTTACTGATAATCAAGTAGTGAAACAAGAATTGTATAACGAAAATTGTCTTTGGCTCAATGGAAATTTGCATTTGCTACCGCCTATAAAAGTGAAGCGAAAAGGTGGTACTAAAGGCGATTGGCTCATAAAAGATAGGTTCGATATGGTCAATTTGGTGTTTACGCCAACAGTTCATACTTCTGTTAATATCAATCTTTTAGTTTTTAAAAGCAAATATGAAGGGCCTTATGGCTGGCTCAATGGCTATGTTCGCAAGGCTGATGGCGAAAAGGTAATGATAGAAAATATGTTTGCTATGGGCGAGGATTTTTATTTGAGGGTTTGATGGAAGTTGTTGGAATCAAAGTCAAAAAAATATATTATTTGTATAAAAAGGTGGTAGGCACTTTAGAAGTGCCTGCCACCTAGATTTGTCGTTTTTTTGTAAAAAAGGAAATTCTAAAAAACATTTGTACAAATAGCTCTCATTTCTTTTGCCAAAGCCATATATGCCTCTGCTTTATTTTCTTTCCATTGTTTCAAAGGCAAAAGCTGGCTATTCTTTTGTGGCAATGGCTGATAATTTCCCAAATCTAAAGCTGCTGCATCTTCATTTTTTCCTTCAAAAATGGCTTTCGGCAAGACTTTCCAATTTTCCAAATCACAATAATTTAGTACAAAAGGTATAATTTTTCCTTTGTTACTTACCACTTTTTCAATAGCTTTCGGCATCACATTTTCGTAAACATGAGTAGAAGCAATAAAAGATTGACTAACCAACAAAATGACAATATCGGCTGCTGCCAAATGTTCAGCTATTTTATCATTCCAATTTTCGTGTGCTTTTACCAAACCTTCATGCCAAATTTCTATCAACTTTTCTCGCTCCAAATTCACTAAAAAACGTTCTAATTCATTTTTTTGTGTCGTGTCTTCTGGTGAATATGCCAAAAATACTTTTTTAATTTTTGGTGCATTTTCAGAACGAAAAGCATTAAAATTATATTTTTCCAAGTGCTTTAAGTCTTTATTTTTTCGCCCAAAAGCACGCACAAGCGTAATCGGCAAATCTGTTTTGTCAGTACTTTTTTTATCCTCTTTCTTTTCTATTATCAATTCTTGCCGATGATGTACATAGTAGATATTATCTAGCGAAATGTGCAAATCATGTGGAATAAATTCATCTAACTCTGCCTTATTCCAAATAGCTGACCAATCTTTTTTGTCTTTTACCAAACCATGTTTATCTACATAATCCCATCTTTTAAAACCAAAAGGAAGGTGTGTTTCATTCCAATAAGCCGCTAAAATAGCTGTAAACAAATAGTTCGCTATCTCATTTTCATACTTTTTTTGTTTTTTCAACACCACATATTGCACCGTAATCAGTAGCTCTTCCAAATCAAGCCGAACACGCACTTTCGCCATTTTTGTTTTGTAGGTATCTGCCAAAGTAAAAATGAGTTCGTAGCGATAAAAATATTTTTTGTTCGGATTTTGTCCAAATCGACAAATCAAACGACTCATCAAACCATGTGGCACATAGTCTGAAAAACGCAAATAAAATGCCTGTTTCATGCCTAAAGTCGCCATCACATAAAGTGGGTCTTCGCTTTCGACAGCTTCGAGATATTGCGGAACGATGTATTCACTTTTGTCTGCCTCCTCATTCTTGAAAATCACTTCTTTTTTGAGCATCAACTTTTTGAAAGCTGGGCTTATATTTTCCAACTTATCGAGCTCGTCTAGCGGTACTTTTCCTTTGTATTGCAAAATGCTTTTTCTTGATAGCACTTGATATATTTTTTCAGCTACTTTCGCAGGATTTATCCAAACATAACTTTGCAATGCAATGTCATCTGTATTTTCTTTTTCTACTTCCGCAAAATACAAAATCAAACCACGATAATGTAAAACTAGCAAGACTGTTTCGCTCCAATGACCAAAGGTTTCGATAAATTTTTCTTTATCAAATTCATTCTCTTTCTCTTGTGTCGAATCAATATAAGCAATGATTTTATCTACTAAACCTCTATCTTCATCATTGAAATACTGCTTTTGTTTGTCTTGTAACTTCCTAATCTCCATTTGCAACAAAGCTTTCAACAAATTGAAACGTGCTTCGCCCAAACTGCTTTCGTCTTTCAGATTGACCTGCAGTTGATGCGAAATTTTCACGTTTTCATCTATCTTGCTAGGCAAATAAAGAGGTTCTTTTTCGGCAGTAGAAAAAATGTTTTGCACCGACATCAATTGTATATTATCATCTTTCTTTTTGTATTTGTGAATGATAGCTCGCTGCACAAAATAGGCGATATGTCCTAGCCAATAGTTTGGTTTAAAGCAATAATATTGCTCTGAAAGGCCTAAACTTTTGCCCCCTCTACTCTCCTTTCTTTTATAACAAATTTTTCCATCTTCATATTTATAGTTTTCCCAAAGCACAACATACTGTGTCTGAAAGGTAAAAAATAGTTGATAAACGGCATGATAATAATCTTGGCCGCCAAAATCGTAAATAAAAGCTTTTTGTTTTTCATTATACTGCCATTTCCGAATTTTTAAACCATGTGCAGAGTCATTTTCACCTACAAATTGCTTTTCATCTGCTATGAGTTTTTTGGCTAAAGTTGTTTTTCCTACTTCGCTATTTCCTAGTAAAATAATTTTGATTGGTAATTTTTTAAAACTGCGTTTATCGTTACTGCTTAATTCATCATTTAAGTATTTTAAGATAATTTCTTTATGATTCCGTCCAACAATAATTCTGTGTTTATTTAAATATGTCTCTTCTGTAAAAGGGTTTTCAGAAATAAAAAGCTCTTTAACAGTAATCACTAATTTTTTAAAAGCAGCTTTGTTTTTAATTTTTTCAATTCCAGCATTCCGCAAAAAAAGTGTTTCTAATTGTTGTAACTCGTTTAAATTTTCTATTTTAAAGATTTGGTTATAGCTTAAATTAAGTTCCTTCAATCGCTTTGATTCTTCTAAATTCTCTATTTTTGAAATTTTAGTTTTAAATAAGTCAAGCCTTCGCAATTGTTCTAATTCTTCTAAATTTTCTATCTTTTGAATATGATTTATTCCTAAATTAAGCGTTTGTAATTGCTTTAATTCTTCTAAATTTTCTATCTTTTGAATATGATTTTGAGCCAATCCAAGTATTTTCAATTGTTTCAACTTCCCTAAATTTTCTATTTTTACAATTTTATTTCTACCTAATTCAAGGTTTTTCAGTTGTTGTAGTATATTTAAACTTTCTATTTTTTGAATCTGATTTTCAAATAAATCAAGTTTTTCTAATCGCTTTAATTTTTCTAAATTTTCTATTCTCGTAATAAGATTATTATTCAAGCTTAAATTTTTTAAATAAAGTAAACAATCTAAATTCTCTATTCTTGAGATTTGATTTCCAGATAAATCTAAAGCAATTAAGTTTATGAGTTTTTTGATTTGAATAGGAATACAATTTAGTCGATTTTTATATTTATCAAAAACACTTCGTAATATAAATTCTTCTTCTTTCCAAATACGGTATGCTCCCAACATCAAAACTTTTAACCAAGTCATTTCAAAAATTTCTTCTGGCCATTTTTGTAAACCACAATCATGCAAATTTAAAATACCTGTCTTTTCACGCATTTCTATTTCTATTATTTCTTTCGCATTCCTTGACATTTTTTCATTCTTTTTGATGGTTAAAAAATAAAATCTTGCTCAAAAATAAGAAAAAATAACACTTTCATCAAATATTTCCTCCAAAAAAAACTTCCCTTGTTATTTTCTTTTTTTTTGCAAGCCAACACAATAGTTTTATCTTTGCGTTTCTTTATCAGCAATCACATTAAAACAAAAAGATACACAAAGACAATGCACACAGAAATACTGCCGCTTTTTCCGCTCAAACTCGTTGTTTTTCCGAATGAAAAGGTAAATATGCACATTTTTGAAGAGCGTTACAAACAGCTCGTCAATGAATGTATAGAAAAAAACAAAACCTTTGGCATTCCTGCTTTTATCAATAATAAGGTGTCGGCTTATGGTACGGAAGTGCGTGTTGTGGCGATTTCGAAACGCTACGACAATGGCAAAATGGACGTGAGTGTGCGTGGCGAGCGAGTATTTGTGTTGCAAGATTTTTGGCAGCAGCAAGAAAACAAATTATATCCAGCAGGAAAGGTGCGGTTTGTCGAACTGATAGAAGATAGCGACAAACGGCTAGAACATTTGATTGCCGATAAGTTGTTGGCTTTATATGAAGTCTTGGGCGTGAAAAGGCCTGTCAAAGATGTGCATAGTTTTGTGATTGGCCATTATTTGGGCATGAGCCAAAAGAAAGAATTGCATTTGCTGAAATTGCAGCGAGAAAGCGATAGACAGGAATTTATTTTAGACCATTTGACCAAAATGTTGCCTATTATTACGGAAGTGGAAAACATGAAGAAAAAAATTAAACTCAATGGCTATTTCAAGCACTTTGATAAGCTGAATTTTTAGTTTAAAATTAACCGTTTGGGTTCAAAACAAAAAAGCTTAGACATACTATTTCTTTAAGAAATAGTATGTCTAAGCTTTTTTGTTTTGATTTTTTCTTTTACACATTAAATCTAAAGTGCATTACATCGCCATCAGCTACGACATATTCTTTGCCTTCTACACGCAATTTGCCTGCTACTTTTACGGCTGCTTCCGAACCATATTGCACATAGTCGTTGTAGGCAATGACTTCGGCACGAATAAAACCTTTTTCAAAATCGGTGTGAATAACGCCAGCCGCTTGCGGTGCTTTCATGCCTACATTTATCGTCCACGCACGCACTTCTTTTACGCCTGCCGTGAAATAAGTAATCAGATTTAGAAGGCGATAGCAAGAGTGTATTAGTTTTGTGATACCTGCTTCATTTAAGCCCATATCTTCCAAAAATTCTTGTCGCTCCTCAAAAGTATCTAGCTGTGCGATGTCGGCTTCGAGAGCGGCACACAAAATCAACACCTCTGCATCTTCGTCTTTTACCGCTTCTATCAACGCTCGTGTATGTTCGTTGCCATCTACTACCGCATCTTCATCTACATTGCAGACATACAAAATCGGTTTTACGGTGAGCAAGTTCAAATCTTTCACAAAAATCTTGTCGTCTTCCTCCACATCTATCGTGCGTGCCGACTTTCCTTCTTCGAGATGTTCTTTATATACCTGCAATATTTTCGTGCCTTTTTTGGCTTCTGCACTATTGCTTTTCAGCATTTTTTGGTATTTCGCTAGTTTTTTCTCTACCGATTCCAAATCTTTTAACTGCAATTCTATGTCAATGATTTCTTTGTCACGCACAGGATTGACGTTGCCGTTTACATGCACTACATTTTCGTCTTCAAAACAACGCACAACATGAACGATAGCATTGACATCTCTGATATTGCCCAAAAATTGATTGCCCAAACCTTCGCCTTTGCTCGCTCCTTCTACCAAGCCTGCTATGTCGACAATCTCAACGCTTGTTGGCAATACTTTTTGTGGATTGACGAGTTTTTCTAGTTGTACCAAACGCTCATCTGGCACATTTACTACACCAATATTTGGTTCGATAGTCGCAAATGGATAGTTGGCTGCTAAGGCTTCTGCATTGGATAAACAATTGAATAAGGTAGATTTTCCTACGTTGGGCAAGCCAACAATTCCGCATTTTAAGGCCATAATATATTGCTATGTTATTTTTTGTGTGGTTCGATATTGAAAATAAGACGCAAAGTTACACAATTTTGTAGTATATTTTTTTAGATTTTTATGTTTTTATTTTTTGAAAAAAGAAAGTTTATAATTTTATTTTTGGTAGCAAATAAAAAAAAATGGTGTTTTTCTATTTTTTTTTGGCCAAAATGGAACGTTTTTACCTATTTATTCTCTTATTATAGATATGTTTTCTTAAATTTACGTTTCATAAGAAACAGCTATTCTTGATTTAACAAAAGAAACATTTTTTGATAAGGAAAACATGCTATTTTTCAGTAAAATAGGCCATAAAAAACGTAAATATTGGCCATCTTAGGCTAAAAAAATAGTATGTTTAAACTTTTGACGTAAAAAATGAATAAACAAAATTTTGTATTATTTGTTTTATTTCAAAGCAAGAATAACTGTATAAGGAAAATCCTTTCTATATATTTTCACCTAAAAAAACTTTTTTTATTGAACGAATTAAATATCAACATTGAAGGCGTGAGCTTGTCCGAATTTTTTGGTGTAAACAATAGCAAATTTGATTTATTGCGACGTGCTTACCCCAAATTGCGTATTATTCCTCGTGGTTCAAACATAAAAGTCGTGGGCAATGCTCAAATCATTGACAAGTTTGCAGCCAAAGTAGATGAAATAGTCGATTTTTTGCAAAATCATGGACGCATTGCTCCGAAACATATTGAAGAAATAATTGCTGGGCTAGAGCCTACCGAAGTGCCAAATGGTAAAAGTGATGTTATTTTGTATGGGCCAAATGGCAATTTGATAAAGGCAAAAACGCCTAATCAAAAGGTAATGGTTAAACAAATAGATGAAAATGATATTTTGTTTGCTATTGGCCCTGCTGGCACAGGAAAAACTTATACGGCAGTTGCTTTGGCGGTGCGTGCTTTGAAAAATAGGATAGTCAAAAAAATAGTTTTGACACGGCCTGCCGTAGAAGCTGGCGAAAGTCTGGGCTTTTTGCCTGGAGACCTCAAAGATAAGGTTGATCCATATTTGCGACCTTTGTATGATGCTCTGGACGATATGATTCCGAGAAATAAATTGGCGTTTTATATGGAAAATCGCACTATCGAAATTGCTCCTTTGGCGTTTATGCGTGGCCGCACGATTGACAATGCTTTTATTATTTTGGACGAGGCTCAGAATGCAACGAACTTGCAACTCAAAATGTTTTTGACTCGCTTGGGGCCGTCTGCAAAGTGTATTATTACGGGCGATTTGACGCAGATAGATTTGCCACGAAACCAACGTTCTGGTTTGTCTCGCTGTCTTCATATTTTGGAAGATGTGAGAGGCATCGGCATGACTTTTTTGACGAATGAAGATGTGATTCGACATCGCTTGGTCAAACGAATCATTGAAGCTTATCATAAAGATGATTTGGAACAGGAAGAGCTAGAAAAAGAGGAAGCCAAACAGAGAAAAGAACAACGTGAAAAGGAAAAACAGGAGCGAATGGAACGAAAAGAAAAGGCTAATACAGATTCGTAAATCGTTTTTCAATTTTGTAACAAAAAAGCATTACGACACTTTCAGGGTGTTGTAATGCTTTTTTTTGTTGTTGATTTCAAATGAAAAGCGATAGGCATGAAGCTAAACGACATTTTATCTGTCTTTCCGCACATTGATTTTGTTTTTTGATATTTCGCTGAAATATACCGAAAAGTGCTTATAAAAAGCACCGCTATTGAGCAAAATCACGAAAAAAGCTCAGTAGCGGTAGGTTTTATACCTACCAAAATCAGATTTTGGCCTAAGTATCTATTTTTTAAAACGAAGTGCGAAAAGACAGTTTTATCGTCTTTGGCATGGAATTAGATTGCTTCGCAGGCTCGCAAGGGCAAAAAAACGTAACAGGTTGCATCTATAATAACTTCTTGTTACTTTTTTTGATAAAAAAACAAACAAGCCACATTTTTTTGGGGACTACAATTCCAATTTGGGTTATGTATGGTTTCAGACAAGGTATGCCTTGTCTCTACGATATGTTATTGTTTTTTTTGAGAAAAATATAACAGATTGCGTCTATGACAACTTCTTGAGTTTTGACTTCTCTAGTAATATTTTGTGTATTTCTATAATTTGCGGAATGAGCATTTTTTCCTCATTATTTTCAATAACAGCATCTGACAATTTCACTTTTTCGCTTTCAGGCATTTGCTTGTCTATTCTCGCTTTGATATCTGCTACTGTCGCTCCATCACGTTTTTGTACTCTCGCAATTCTAACTTTTTCAGGAGCTGTTATCGTTATCACATAATCGAGTTGTCGATATGAGCCACTTTCAAATAATAATGCTGCTTCTTTGATAATGTAGGGTTTCGTTTTGTGTTGTTTGAGCCACTTTTCGCCGTACCGAAAAACAGCAGGGTGTACGAGTTCTTCCAATTTTTTTAAAGCTTTTTTATCATAAAAAACAATGGCTGCCAGCTTTTTTCTATCCAATTTATTTTCTAGCGTATAAATATCATCGCCAAATATTTCTTTAATAGTTTTTATTAAATTTTCATCGTTTTGCATGAGCCATTTTGCTGCTTTATCTGAGTCGTAAATAGGTATGCCAAATGTTTCAAAAATTTTGCATACCGTCGTTTTTCCGCTTCCTATTCCTCCTGTAATGCCTACTTTCAACATATTTTTTGTTTTAATTCTATATATTTTCCAGCTATTCTCGTTTGAAATAAAATAAACATTACAAAAACTTAAACATATTATTTTTTTTAGGCTAATACACTGTAATATAAGTAATTTGCATTTTAGCCTTTTTATTGCATGTTATTTTATTCCAAAAAAACGACAACTCTTGCCGTTGCTGTGTGTTATCACCAGCAACTAAAAGGATAAATAGCGTATTTTAAAGCTTATTTTTTTCGTAACAACTTGTTGGTGATAACACCAACAAAGGCATGTCGTTCTTTTTTTAGTATTTAGGTGGAAGGCACTTTTAAAGTGCCTTCCACCTCGATTACCATAACATTTCTATGAAACAAACCTTAAAAACTTACTTTACATTTTTAGAGTATTAGAAATGACATCGTATGTTTGCCTTGTCTTTACTTTTGAGTATAAAATACTATAT
>JBMZCV010000136.1:0-14412 GCA_049613665.1 Chitinophagales bacterium
TTTTTAGTAGAATTATAACCTTTATCAACAATATGTCGAGCAACTTTGGCACTTCGTTTAGGACTACAAGTTACAATAGGCATAGAATCTATAAGACTAATGTTTGATTCGAAGACTATTTTACTACTATTATTCATCAAATCCTTAATTAAATGGTCAAAAACATCGGATAAACGATTTAATCGCCTGTTAAACGCTTGATAAGATGGTAATGTAGGAAAAAATGGCAATAAGTATTTTTTAGCATAAGTATAAATGGATTTAACTTTATACTTTTCTTCCCCAATAATGGAAAATAGATAAATACTCAATAGTTCAGCATCTGTAAATTTAGGGCGTAAACCATTATTGGAAAAGCGTTGGCAAAGCCATTGAAGTTCTCTATTATATAAGTCTTCAATGTAACAATAAATAGATATTAATTTTAATTCATTCATAGCAGAATGAAATAAAGTTAATCTTTTTAAATGAAAAACAAAGAGAAATAAAATTAGTTGATAACTAATTGAAAAATATTATTAATGAAAAGTTAACCCTTGATTCCAATATAATATTTTGTAACTGTTTAGGGTGTAGGCTTTTGAGATAAAAATCGGACTGTTTACTTTTAGGCAACGCTGTTTTTGAGTTTCATCGCATGACTTTTGAGCGAAAAAAGCGGAAGCATAAAAAGAAATAGGCATTTTTTAGCCAAAATTGTCATAATATAAATAGTTACAATATTTTTTACAAAAAAAATATTAATTATGATAAAGATATTATTTCACAAACTTATTATTTTTTTTCTGAATTGCATAATGTTTTTTGCTTGTATTTCTGATGTAATAGCACAGAATAGTAAGGAAATGGAAAGCATTTTGCAAACTATAAAAAAAGCTACACCAAAAGCAGAAGAAGGGTATAAACAAAAAAAAGCTAAACTATTATTAAATGCAGTTAAAATTTTGCTGAAAAATGAAAGTTTTGCTACAAAAGTTAGTTATAAGACAAATTTAACTAACAAAGAAGAGGTGTATGATAATTTATTGGATATTGATGAGTTGTTTGAAAACATTAGTGTTTTATTGGTTGATACTTCTCAAAAAGTGTTTTTTTCTAGAAAAATGAAGAGATTAGCAAAATACTATAATAAATATGAAAGGATGCAATGGAATAGTATGGATAAGGCAGATGAAAGTATCGAAATTAGTGCCTATGAAATAGATAGTAAAAGCGAAAGCAAGCATAAAATTGATTGTAAGAAGCGAACAACGATTTCATTTAAAAGCCCAAAACAAGCATTGCATTTATATATTGATAATATTGACTTAGAAAAACAAAAAAGTTGGTCAAATGTTGTACCTATTGGTACTTGTATCATTCAAGTAATAAATGATAATAGTCAAAATATTAAATATTATATTATGACTAAAGCTCACTAATTATGAAAATGATAAAATGTTTTATATTAATATGCTTACTCCTCGATATCAACAATATATCAGCTCAGTTAATACAAAAAAAAGAAATTTTAGATTCATTTGAAACTGCTAAACAGCAGAAAGATGATATATTATTGAAGCATCATTTTTTAATTGAAACTATTGAACAAATTGATACTTTTATGAAAAAAAGAAATATAAGTTTTCTAACTAATGAAAGAGACTTAAATTTTGTTTTGTCGGTTTATAACCAACTTGTACAAGCTACAGATTCCATTTTCGCTGATAGTAACTCAAAAAAACATATTATATTTTATGAACTTAATGATGCTTATAATATCTACAACAAAAATCTAGCACTTCTCCATCATGCTTATATCTTAACAAAAAACAGCGACTATGCTAAAACCGCTTTTCTTCTAACAGAAAATTATAAAAGTATAGAACTATGGCAAAAAGACAGTATAAAAGGCGAAATTAATATCTTGCACAAAAAAAAACTGCCAGAAATTCAAAAAAAAATGACTGTTAATCAAGCATTTGTTAGCTATCATTGTGGAATATCAAAGGAAAAAACAGATTCTAGTTATGCTTTTGTGTTTACAAAAGATTCTATTAGCTTTCAGAGTATAACAGTTGATACTACAATAATAAACCAATATATCAATGAACTCAATCATTTTGGTGTGTCAAAACATTATACTCAATATGCTTACCGGTTATATCAAAATTTAGTTGCTCCCCTATCAATAAATAATAATAAAACAAATATTGATGAACTTATCATTATTGCTAGTGGCTATTTATCGCTTATTCCTTTTGAGGCACTTTTAACAAAAAATAATAATGAAACTAATTTTGCTAAAATGTCTTATTTATTACAAAAATATGCTATTAGCTATGATTTATCTTTACCATTTTGGAATGAGCAAAAAAGCAATTTAATAATAAAAGAAGCAGTAAGTAACTTTTTAGTGGTATCACCTGATTTTAGTACTACTAATTTAACACCTTTGCAATATAATACAAATTTAGCAGAAAAGATTAGTCAAAATTATCAGAAAACGACTTTATTAAATAAATCAAAAGCAACTATCGTAAACTTTAAACAAGCGGCACAACAAGCTAATATTATACATTTGGCTAGTCATGCTTCTTTGGCTACCGATGATGTTGCAGAAAGACATATTGTTTTGTCAGATGGTAACTTGTTGTCTTCGCATTTTACCAATACTATTTTCCAAAATTGTGATTTAGCTGTATTAGCTTGCTGTGATACAGGCAATGGTAAGTATGAACAGGGTGTTGGAATCAGAAGCTTGAATTACGATTTTCGTAAACATGGAGCAAAATGTGTATTGGCTACCCTGTGGAGTGTGGATGATAAGGCTACTAGCGTATTGCTAAAAGATTTTTACTTTTTTCTGGAGCAAGGTAAACGCAAAAGTATTGCATTGCAAGCAGCGAAATTAAAATATTTGAAAGAAACAGAATATGACACACCATATTTTTGGGCTGGTTTGGTACTCAATGGACAAAATAATGCTATTGCACTACAAAATAATACATTTGTAGCACAATCAACATTAGATGTGCTTTATGTTTTAATTGTCTTTTTTTTGTTTTTAATTATAATGCTAACTTTAGGGGTAGCCAAAACCAAACAGTAGATAATTCATTTATGATGTTTTTAGCCCTAGTTTTCTGTTTCTCATTTTCTGATGTGTCAATAAAACGGTGCAAAATTGTTTTTGCTTCTTCTAATTTTCCCTGCTTTATTTTTATTAAAGCAATTTCAATTTGAGCATGACCAAAGTAATAGACATTGTTTTCTTTATTTATCTGTCGAAAAACTTGTAAAGCCTCATCATATTTTTGTTGTTCTCTTAAATCAATACCTTCTTCAAAAACTGTAATTGTATTGATACTATTATCTGGTTTCATACTTTTTGGTGATGCATAAGCATATTCATTTGTCAAACTATTTAATAAATGATTTTGATAGAAACCTACTATATTTAAACCTATAAAGCCAACTAATATGAACATGGCAAAATGCTTTTTTAATATTTGAATTAATGTGATGTATAATTCAAATTCTTTTCGAAAATCTTCTTTTTCTTCCAGTCGTTTTTCAAATTTTTTGGCTTCTGGCAAAGGCATTTCGTCTTCATAGTATCTTTCAAATAGCTTGATATATTCGTCTGAGTTATAATTTATTATCTTGTCCATAATTTAAAATGGTATTTAGTTTTATATAAAAATTACTTGTATAGTATCGTTTTATTCTATAATTAAAGTATTAGAAAAAAGTTAAATAAATAATATAGTTTTAGGTCTTTATTGCGCTTATTAATTTTTTCATAATTTGACACTTGCGGTCTTTAGCTACATTAGCATTTTTATAGCCTAAAACTTCGGCTATTCCTCCCATTGTGCTACCCTGTTTAAAAACAAGAGATAATAGTTGCATATCTTTTTTACTCAATTTTGCTTTTTTAAAAAGCACGTTTATATACACACTATTATCTTCCTTTAATAGCAACCTAATCGTTTCATTTTCAACAGACGCACTTCTGTATTCAGGAGGATAAGTTAAATTATATGTTTTGTCTCTTTTCTTTCGTTTTTCATAATCGGCATATTTATGTTTTAATATTTTTAACAAATAGGCATAGAGTGGAATGTTAACTATTTTTATATACTTTCCTTTATGTTTATTTTCATAGTAAGATTTAATAACAATGCTAATTAAATCTTCTTTGTCTTGTTTAGGTAAATGGTAATATCTACCCGGATAGTTTACTTTTCGCCGAATGCCATCAAAAGCTTCTTTCTCTTCATTTGTCATAAGTGCTAGGAGGTTAGTTAAATAATAATGAGGTATTTGATTAAGTATAGTGGAAACACTAGAAAAAATGTTGTTAGCTTTTATATTTGTAACTATTTAGTTCTACTTTGGCACTTTAGAATATCTATCTAAATCTCTTTTTCTTCTTTTGTGTCGATTATTGATAGCTTGCAAAAGTCCGTTTTGAGCATATAATTTATTGCTTAATTTGACAGCAAAAATGAGTTTAATATCAGGAATAGAAATCAAAGGCATTTGTTCTTTGTTTTCTATTTTTATTTCCAATAAAAAATGTAGTGCCATTAATGATAAAGCAATATGATGGTTCCATGCTTTCCAAGAGCGTACTTGATATTGGTGCATTCCGAGCTGTTGTTTGACATCTTGAAATGCTCTTTCTATCCAATAGCGTTGCATTTGTCTTCACAAAGCAGTTTTTAATGACATCTTTTGTTTTGCTGAATAACATAAGCTATATTTGATTTCTGAGTTATCTGTTTTCATACTAATGAGCAGTTGTACGGTCTCAATATTTGTACCTTTATCTGGCTTCCAAATATAAACATCAAGCATAAGAGCTTTTCTGACCATTGCACCTTTTGTTCCATGTCTATGAGTGATAGTTTTCCATTGTTTTTTAGGAATTTGTGCTACTAATTTCTTTAAAGCAATAGGCTTGGTATCACATACATATTTGCTAGGAGTGCGTCCCTTTTTACCTTTTTTAGCAGGAAGATAAATCTCTGGTTTCTCTAAATATACTTCTAATTTTTCTCCAACATCCAAAACGAAATCTCGTTCAGTATCATATAAATATTGACGAAGTGTAGGAGAATTACCATAAAGACAATCTCCGCCCACCCAAGCATAATGGATGTTTTTTGGCAAGCTCTTAATAATTTCAATACTCAGTTCAGGTTTAGTTCGATAAACTTGCTCGTTTGCTGGAATACCTGCTTTTTTACAACGAATAGGGTCTTGTGTCCAAGATTGTGGCAAATATAAGCGACCTTGCAACAATCCTACTTCTGTACCATTACTCAATCCTGCAAAAACGCCCACTTGACCATTAGCTACCTTACCCCTTTGACCGATATATTGGCGAGCCACTCCTACACTCTTTTTACCAGACTTCTCCCAACCGCTTTCATCTAATAACAATCCTATATTACTATCGTCAGATGAAGATGACAAACTGTTATATACTTTTTCTGCTACTTCATGCTCTACTGCAAAGCTATCCCAAGGAGATACACTAATAAAATGGTGTAATTGATCATATTCACTATTCATAACTCGGGCTGATATTTGTTCTATATTACTTTTACAGTCGTGCAAGAGACCTGATAAAAATTGAACACATTTCGCACTATTGTTCCGACGATGGCAAACAAAGTGCTTACCATAACTTTCCAAATAGGTTTGAATTTTTTTTCACTATATACTTCCATAACTAATAAACAGTTTAACAAAAAAAGGGTTGAATAAATCTAATTTTTAAAGTGCCAAAGTAGAATTAGGTCACCTCTTATTTTATTAGAAAAGGCTTTCCAATAAAGACACTTTTCAACTCAGTAAAAACATTTAAATTTTGTTTTCTAGCAGTATCGATAAAACTTCTGATACGAGCATACCTCTCTGCCCCCTTGAAAGTTCTCAAGGAGCCAGCGACTTTAATCTTTGTTTTAGCAGGTCTCAATGCCCTTTCTGCCCAATTATTCGTGAAAGGCACTTCTTTATGGTAGGCAAAAGCTAAAAAGGCATCTTTATATTTGATAAGTCTATGTAATACATTTCGTCCTTTTGTTTGAGCCGTTCTTCCCTTTTGTCCCTTTTGTTTATATGCTAAAGGTTCTAAGTTATCAGCATATCGGCAAATTTCATCATAGAGTACACTAGCTTTTTTTTGTTCAAAAGGAGTTAATTGTGCCTTTGCACTATCCGTAATTTCATACAATTCCCATAAAAAGTCCTTAAACAGCCCACTCCACTTGCTTTTTTGCTCTTGTAAAGCGGTGAGTTCTCGTATAAGGTGTGCGATACACAGTCCATGTTTTACATTTTCGTAGTCAAAATAACTTAACCAACAGTCATGAATAGCCCAATGTTGGGCTTGTCCCATTATATCAGCAGCATCTATGGCTATTTTACCACGATTAGTATGAATATAGTAATAAGTAAACAAAGTCGTACAAGCAACATGTAACCAATGAAGTTTGCCAGATACACGCAGACCTGTTTCATCATAATGTCCTACTGGACTAGCTATAATAGCAGCTTTAATGACTTGCTCGCTCTCTGCCAAGGCTTCATAGCAACGTTCATTATTCTTTTGAATAGTAGCTTCATTGAGAGAATAGCCAAACAAATCTATAAAGAGTTGTTTGGTTTTATGGATAGACACATTATAGTCTTGGGTTAATAAGGTCGTAAAAGTACGAACACCATTACCATATTGGGTAGGTGATTTTACAGCACTTGGAAAAGTGGCATAATGACATTTACCACAATTACAAGTCCCACTACTTTGAGCATATTCAACTACTTCTAGGCGAGTAGTGATGTCAAAAACTTGACGTTTTTGATGAATACCAATATCTAATGTAGATAATTCTATTCCACAAGTACATGTCCCTTCTAAGGGCAATACAATAGTGGTGTCGGGATGAGATACCATTTGCAAGGTATTACCTTTATGACGAGTTTGACCACCACGTTTCTTGCCTTTATTTTTAGGAAAGGCAGGCTTTTTTCCATAACCCTCACGAGAAGATGGCTCATGACTATTACGACTATTTTTATTCAAACGAACTTTCAAGCACACTATCTCTTGCTCTTGCTTAATAAGAAGGGCTTGTTGAGCTGCTAATTGCTCTTGTTGACAAGCCAATTGCTCTTCAAAAAGCTGAAGCTTTTTAAGTAAGATGCTTATCAAGTTATGACAAGATGATATGTCCTGTGGCAATTCCATATACTAATTAGACGAAAATTTAAAAAATTGGGTACTAAAAAAACAGCTTTTTCAGAAAGATAGCTAAATAGTTACTTATATTTTTAATAATAGTATGAAAAGACGATAGGTAAGTTCTTTCTTTGAAAAAAGGCTATTTTAATTTGAGATGCACAGGTTCGGTAGCTTTTGAAGCAAAGAACTTGAAATTAAAGTCTTTAACAGGTATTTTTTGTTGTTTAGTTACCAGCTCTGCTTTTATAGTATTTTCTTTCAAACCTTCTTTTAATTTTATTGGAAAAAAGCTTATAATATTAGAAGTATTATTATGGTTAACATTGAGTATATCAATGTAACACCATTCTTTTAATAAAATAGTATCAGTTAGTATTTCATTATTAAATTTTACAACTACTTCGATAGGGTTTCGTAAAGTTGACATAATTCTTAATTCAAAATTCTTTATATTACTATATGCACCTAAGTTAATTTTTTGACTAGATATATCAGTATGTATTTCATCAATGGTATCTTTTATCTCTTTATTGTTTTCAGTTTTCATATACTTTATAGGCAAGTTAAAAATTGTATTAGCAGCAAAATAAGGCTGTTGAGTGTTTTGTGATGTATAAATAATAGTATCATTTTCTGGATTTTTTATCTGAAAATAAGCATTTTTAGGCATTTCATTTCCTGTCGTTATTTCATATTTTTTAGCGTTATTTTTTAGTAAATTTAAATTGTATTGATTAGGTTTATTTCTTATTGCTGCCTTTTTACTGTTATTATGTTTTACTGACTTTATTTCAAAAGCTTCGTCAGTATTGCCTACTATTTCTAAAATAGGATTTTTTATGGAACATATTATCTCACTAAATTCAACCGTATTTATTTCTGAAATAGTCTCGTTTTTAGTAGTGTGTTCAAGTTCTAAATTTAATGTGTAGTTGTTTTTAAAAGGAAAAATTCTATTATTATTTGTAGAGTTATATATGAGTATTTCCGTTTTTGCATTAATTAGACTTACCTTAAACTGAGTGTTTGACGGTACATTAATTATTCGTTTTGTTTCTATCGTAATCGTACTAGTTCTATCAGCCTCTAATTTTAAAGTGTATTGATATTTATTTATTGATAACTTCTTTCTTTCTTTTATTTCGTAATTTGTTTTTAAACTATCAACAAGTATGTGCGAAAGTATGTTTGGAATATCGCTCGAAATCTCTAAAATTACATCTTGAGTGTTTGTTTTGCCTGCATTTATAGTTTCGCCATCCTTTTTACTCTCGTGTATAATTTTAAAAACAGCATTGGTATCAGCAGTACATACTAATGCGTAAGGTATAGAATTGCCATTTTTATCTTTCGGATTTTTTAATTTTTTTTTACCTTGTTCATCTATCTCATAGATATTGATACCTGCTGTATTTTGGACATCCCATTCTCCTAAATTGGAGGCAAAAATGAGTAATTCATTTTCTTGATCTGAATTTATTGTAATTTCTATTGAAGTTTTCTTGTTCTTTTTGGGAAGTTCGATATTTTTGAAATCTTCTGAGCTATTATTAATATATATGTCAATTTTATCTTTATCATACTCGTCATAATCCCACAATTCTAATTTTAGAGAAGTGCTAGAAACTTTTATAGTATCTCTAACAATATTTATACGACCTTTTGTTTTAGTAAATGTATGCCTGTTTTTTTCAGAATTTACTTGTTTTGTTCCTACGGTTGTTTGAAAATCTTTAGGTTGAATTTTGGCAGTAGGTCTATTTTTAAGATTTAGCTTTATCTCTTCTTCTGTTAGTATTTTTTGTTCTACCTTTAATTTACTAATTGCTCCTTGTAAAAAGTTATTTTCATTGCCTTTGCCTAGCACAATGCTATTAGTAAAGTTAATGGTTTCATTGTCCGTTTTTACTATATTTAAACATATAGATGTTTTGGGCAGATTGGCCACTTCAATACCATCTACATATACACTTATATTGCGGTTTCCATCATACACATAGTTCAATAAATGCCACTTTTCGATATGTTTTCCTCCAATAGGCTTTTCTGTGTTTTTCCCATTGGTTTGCTTTAGATAAACTGAGTTGTTGCCTACACCTACTTCGACAAAACGCACTTTTTCGTCTTTTTGCCCACTATTTTGGATGCGTGTCTGATATAAAAGTGGATATGAATTATTATCAAGCACCTGAAACCAAAACGATATTGAAAAAGCTTCTTTTTTAGGCGAAATATCTAAGACTTTCTCCTGTTTTTCGGAAGGTTTAAAGATAATAGTTTCAGATTGGGTATGATTAGGCTGTGCTATCAACAAATTATTTTGAATGAAAAAAAATAAGAATATGATATTTATGATTTTCATGCTTTTTCTTTTATAAGTTGCCAAAATAAAAATTTAAGGTTTTTTCTTTTTACTATCGTATTTTTTCCTATCTACTTCAATAGTTTCTATGATATGATTGGCCTGCGATCTATCGCCATCTTTAGTACTATATCTTTTTTGTACATTTCTGAGACTTATTATTCTATCTTCAGCTTGCTCTATTTTGAGTAGAATTTCATCAATTTTGCCATTTTTCATTTTAATTCTTTTTTTTATTCTTTTGACATTTAATTCATACGTTGTGATTTTTTCTTTAATTTCTATAATTCTCAATTTAGACAATTTAATTTTCTCTTCTTCTTCTGCGATTAATCTTTCGTAATATTTATCTAAACCATCAATTTGTATTTGCAAATCTACACCACGAAATGCTTTACCATCAGTACCATCTTTTTCGAGATGTTCCATCGCCTTAAATATCAACTTATCAATTTTTAAATTTTGTTCCTCTAAAATCTCGTATGCAGTAATGTAAGCACAATAGGCACGCAAAAAAGCAAGTTCTTCGTTGCTAATTCGTTTTTTTTGTCCTTGTGAAAGGAAAAAAGATTGTGTTTCATTATCTCTATTGTTATAATTTTCTTTCATATCTTGCGAAGCTTCATAAATGATGTCTAAGAGGCCTCCTCCTGAACCTCGCCAATCGGCATGACCCGTAATGTTTAAGTTAATGCTCAAGTTCTCTTTATCATGAAATGGAATATTATACACTTTATTCAAAATAAGGTTTACTAACATCTTTGTAGCATTCTGCGTATTTTGTGTACAATATTTACCAATAACTTGGCCTTTGGCATCTATACTAATACCATCTTCCTCATTTTCTACCACTTTCAAGCCTAGGTTCATACTTGAGACATCTTCTAAATTGCTATTTACTGCAGTATTGCCATTATTTATATTATTTAATTCCTGTTGTATTTTATCCAAATCTTGTTGTCGCATATCTTCTATATCATTGATAGCAATAATAGCGTTTTGATAATGTTGATTAGATTTTACCTTTTCAATTTGTCTTTCAGCACGTTTTATCTTTTCTTCTTCATCTACTCGTTCTATTTTTCGTCTATTAATATCGTTGGTTATTTTTCTAATGGTATCTTGTTCTATTCTTATTTCCTCTTCTATATTTACTATTTGTTGTTCTAAACTATCAATGACATTTTTTTCTTTTCCTATTCCATAGTCATAGTGCGAATGACATTTTTCCATTTTTGATGCTAGCCATCGGTTATAATTTTTTTCTTTATGCAATGTTAATTGCTTGTGTTTTTTATCTAAGGCTTCAATTCTGTTCATTAAATCAATATCTCTTGAGGTACGTTTTCGGTCATTGTCTAGCTTGAAGGCTACATTGTAATATATACAAGAACGCTTTTCAACATCGCTTTTTTCTTCTTGTACAATACCGAGTATCATATAATAAGCCAAAGGATTGAGTGCATGTTGTCGTTGCTTTACTTCTGGTGTTTTCAAGTAACGCTCTAAATATATAACAGAGCCTGTACGTTGAAAATTTTTTAAATGCTTTCGGTTGCTTCTATGTTCGCGATCAAGAAATAAGACAAGTTTTTTCAAAAAATCAAGTTTTCCTCTTGTCCATGTAGAGTCTTGTGTAGTTTTTTTGGTCTGTGCATTTACAGATACAGATGTTAGACAAAACAAGATGTAAAATAAAATAAATGTAATAATTCTTAGTTTCATATTATGTTTTTTTTGACAAAAAAAAATCGTTGAATGTGGCACTATTGTCTATTTTTTTCAATTTTTTCTAATTTATCTTTAATAGTAGTCTCACATTTTTCTACATTTTCTATCACTGGAAGGTAGGATTTTATTTTTTGGGTTAGCCATTTTTTATAAGTTTCAGTAAAACCAAACTCAAGCTCTTTTTTATCTAATTTAATCAGATCCTTTATAAATTGATTATCAGCAGATGACTTTTTTTCAGCTAAACGTTGAGTGATCTTATAATAAATGAAAGCTTCTTCATTTTTGCCATTATACTCTGCCAAAATAGCCAATGTTAGATGGTAAGCAAAAGGACTTTCACGATGATGCTTTTGGAGTTTTTCGGGCGTTAAGGCATAGTCTTGTAAGCACTTAAAGTTTTGGCAATTTTTTATGTTGTCTTTATTTGTATGAGGCAACAATTTCATAAGCTTTTTTACAGCCTCTATTCTATCTTCTATTACTACTCGCTCTTTAAGCGGAATTTCTTGAAGTACAGAGAGTTCATAGTAAAAAGGAGATTGTTGTTTAGTATTAATTTTTTTTCCATACTCGTCAGTAAACTTTATTTTTTTTGTAAATTTAAATACTGAATCCCTAATATTTTTTAACAAACTTTCCCATTCAATATTATTTTTAGGATTGCTAGCATATTCACTCAGTTTTTTTGTAAAAAATTGAGTGAATATGCCGCCTTTCATCTTGTTGATATACGAAAATTCGCCTAAATCACTACTTGACATAATAATATATCCCTTACTGTATAAAAACAAATCTGCCAAGCGTTTTGGGTTAATCCATTCGTCACTTGCTACATTATATACATCATTGTCGTCAAGTTGTACTTGAGCGTCTTGTATCTCAAAATTATTGCAAGCTTCTGCAAAAACTAAAGTTAAACGAGCTCCTAAATCCATTAATTGATAGCCAACTGTTTCTAGGTTTCGTTTTTGTTCTGGATAAGGTTTACTGGAAGAATATTGTTTAAAAATTAAATCTGGCGAAATATTATTACCTTTATTAATACCATGTCCCAAAAAATAGAAAAAGACAATATCATTTTTTTTAATGCTTTTGTTTTTATACAAAGCTAGCATTACAGAATCAAGTGTGTAAGTAGTAAAATTACTGTCAATATAAAAGCTTTTATTGACAGTAAGAATTTTAGTATTTTCAATTTTTGAGATTAAACTATCCAACAAAACTAGAGAACGTTTATTTCCATCGCCAATAGTTTCATCAGTAGTAGTAGCAAAAAATATAACATGCAAAGTAGGTTTTTCTACTTCATTTTGTCCATAAATATTTAAGAACAACAAAAGCAGTAAAGTAAAAAAAATAAATATATGCTTCATTTTTAAGAAATTTAGTTATATTTACAAACATCGATTAAGCTTTGGTAAAAGTAAGGATCTTTTTTTACAAAACAAATGAGTATCATGCGTAAAACATTTTTTTTTTTAACCTTTAGTGTTTTCATTACAATTTTTTCCTGTTTTCCTACTAATAATTTGTTTGCACAAAAAAAATATTTAGATAAAGTTTTTAAAACAATACTCAAAGCAACACCTAAAGCTGAGGCAGGTTATGAAAGTAAACGAGCAGAACCATTGATAGAAGCAGTTGAAATTTTGCTAAAAAACAAAAAAATTGGGAAGGTAAGCTATAAAACTATTTCTGATGAGAAGAGAGCATATAATAATTTATTAGATATTACAGAGTTATTAGATAGTGCATATGCTTTTCGAGGTTCTGATGATGAAAAGCTTAAAAAACGCATTGAACAATTAAAAAGTAAATATTCAAATATAAGTTATACTGCTGCCAATAATGGTAGCGGAAATATTGATATTAAAAGGCATGAAATAGCTAGTGGAAAAACAAAACAGCATCCAATAGATTGTAAAAATAAAACAACTATTGCTATGCATAGTCCTGCTAATTCATTGTACTTATATGTTGATAATGATGATTTAGGAGAACGAAAAAGATGGTCAGATGATAATATTCCTATTGGTACTTGCACCATTAAATTGGTAAACAACAAGGATAAGACTGTTAATTATGTGATAATGATACAAACACACTAATCTTATGCAAATGTTTAAATTAGTTCTTTTATTTTTTTTGCTCACATTAAATGTTTACATGTTTCCGCTAGAAATATGCCAAAAGAAAGAAATGGCAAAAAAGTTTACAGAAGCTAAAAAAAAGGGAAGCAGCCTTGTTTATAAACATTTTCAGTTACTAGAAATTATTGAACAAATAAATAGCTGTATTGAAAATTATAATTTTAATGTTTATTCTGATACAATAAATATCAATTTTGTATTATGTGTATATAAAGAACTTGTACAAGTTAGCGATTCTATTTTTGCTAATAGTAAGCCAAAGGAACATCTTATATTTTATGAACTTAATAATGACAACAACATCTACAACAAAAACCTAGCACTCCTCCATCACGCCTACACCTTAACAAATGCTAGCGACCACGCTAGAACAGCTTTCCTCCTAACAGAAAACTATAAAAGCATAGAACTATGGCAAAAAGACAGTATAAAAGGCGATATCAATATCTTGCATAAAACAGATATACCAAAAATTCAAAAAAAATTGGCAACTAATCAAGCACTGATTAGCTACCACTATGGAACACTAAGTGAAAAAACAGATTCTAGTTATGCTTTTGTATGTACGAAAGATACTATTAGTTTTCAGGCTATAACAGTTGATACTACAATGATAAATCGGTATGTCAAAGAACTAAATCGGTATGTCGTTTCGGAAAATTATCTTCAATATGCTTATCAATTATACCAAAATTTGTTTGCTCCTTTGCCAATAGATACTGCAAATATTGATGAACTTATCATTATTGCTAGTGGGCGTTTATCACTTATCCCTTTTGAGGCACTTTTAACAAAAAATGATAATGAAAGTGATTTTGCTAGAATGTCTTACTTATTGCGAAAATATGCTATTAGTTATGATTTATCATTGCCGTTTTGGTTCAAAGTGAAATCATTTGGTCAAAAATTTTAAATTTGCCCAAAAGCAA